>JALHDI010000033.1 GCA_022839045.1 Sporomusaceae bacterium | reverse complement strand
TATAAATATTACGCGCCGCCGGTGGCCGCCAACCTGGACGGCCTTCGGGTACGGTACGGCGACTACGTTCAGTCTGAAGTCGCGTTGCGCATGGACAAGGCCGAAATCATCGGCGACCTAATCGAGCAGTACAAGAAGCTCGCTCCCGGCGCCCGGGCGGTCTGCTACTGCGCCAGCGTCGCCCACAGCCAGCACACGGCCGAGATGTTCCGCCAGGCGGGGATCCCCGCGATACACATCGACGGTGAAACCCATGATCTAGTCAGGAAGGCGGCAATCCGCGATTTCAAGGCCGGTACCATCCGGATCATCTGCAACGTGGACCTTATATCGGAGGGTTTTGATGTCCCTGCCATGGAGGCGGTAATCCTGGCCAGACCGACCGAGTCGCTGACGCTGCACATCCAGCAGAGCATGCGCCCCATGCGGCCGGACGAGGACAACCCGGGCAAGGTGGCTATCATCATCGATCACGTCGGGAACGTTTACCGCCACGGCCTGCCGGATGAAGAGCGGGAATGGAGCCTGGAAGGCATCAAGAAAAAAACCGGCGCCGCCAAGTGTGAGTTCCCGTTGCGGCAGTGCCCCAAATGTTACGCCGCTCACCGACCGGCGCCGGCGTGCCCCTTCTGTCAGTTCATTTACCCGGTCGAGGAGCGAGCCGATCCAGAGCAGAAGGCCGGCGAGCTGTCCCAGGTTATCGATCTGGAGCGGAAGCAAAAGAAAATAGAAGTCGGCCGAGCCCGCGATGTTGTGACGCTTGAGCAAATTGCGATGAGAAGAGGCTATTCCCCCCACTGGGTTCGCCGGATGTGTAACGTCAAAAATATTCCGTTTGGAATCGTTGGAATCGAAGGAGCGAGGTAAATGCGGGAACATGAACTGCAAAACCGTATCAGGGCCGAGATCAGCAAGTACGGCACGTTTTTCAGGAGTAACGTCGGCTCTGCGTGGACCGGCGACGAGATAATCAAATTGGGCGGCGGCGGGGTGCTAATCCCGAAGGCCCGACCGTTCAATACAGGGCTGCCCCAGGGATTCTCCGACATCATCGGCGTGGTACCTGTATTCATCACCCACGACATGGTCGGGCGGACGCTCGGCGTGTTTACCTCCATCGAGGTCAAGACGCCGGCCGGCCGGGTGACGGCGGAGCAGGAACAATTCCTGTCGGTCATGAGCGGCCGCGGCGCACTCGCCGGCGTCGCCCGGTCAGTAGAGGACGCCGTCCGGATCGTCCAGGCCCTGGGGTACCGTGGCGATGTGTGAATGCTGGAACTGCGACCACAGCGTCCTCGGTGACACCTGCATGGTGATTCTGCGGAGCTGCGGGGGAAAGTGCCAGGGGTGCCCCGGTACCCACAACTGCCCTGATTATAGCGGACTAGGCAAGGAGTGAAAGAGCATGGCCACCAGTACCAATGTCAAATCGCATCGGCTAGGCATCCCGGTACCGCCAGCGAGCCGCACACCGGCGCCAGTGCCCAGTGCCTGCCGGGTAACGCAGGGTTATTTCCCGCCGCCCGATGAGGCCCTGGATCTTGGCTGGCCACCGGAGCGCATTATGTCCGACTGTCGACGGATGCCGCGGGAAGAATTAACCCCTAAGCTGAAGATGCGGTTTCTGGCCGCCGGGCTTACCGAGTCACAAGTCAAGGAACTGTATCGGCACAGCCGATCATGGATTAACTCTATTCGATCGCATATAGCTGGCGGTGGCCAGCGGTACGAGACGTCGGGAAAAGATGTTGACCCCTACGAGTTTTACCAAACAAAACGAGAGGAAAGATGCTCAATGAAATTTCACGAAGGTGTTTTGTCGGGGCAAATGGATCCCCGCCAGGCGATAATCAAGTGCGAGCCGTCGGATCGCACCGACATTACAAAAGAAGTGTTGGAGAAGTGTGCCGCTGCAGGGATGACGGCTAAGGAAATCGCGCCTGGTTTTCGCGTTAAGGATTCGTTGATATACAACGAGTGCTGGCGACAGAAAGTGAAGCTGCTGAAAAAGCCCCGGACGGCGAAGCCTGTCGCCCCCGAAAATACAGGCGACAAAAACGTCTCCGGGGGGGGCACAGACGTGCAGCCTAAAGTTTCGCCGCTGCCGGCCGCAGCCAACCCGCAGCCGGCCCCCGTAGCCGCCGCCATGGCTGCGTTCATCGGTACCGAGAAATACCAGGAGATTGCCGCAGCCAACCAAGCGGCCGCAGCGCACCCGCCGACACCGGCCGAGCTGGACGAAATTTTCACTCGCAATGCGGCGCCCAGTCGATCGACAACGGTATACCTGTCCGGCGCCATCGATTGCGTCGACAGTTACCATGCTATCAGCTGGCGAGATGCTGCCACCGTCGCGTTGGAAGCCCTCGGCGTCCGGGTAATCAACCCACTGAGGCGGGGTAAGGAAATAACCGCAGAACAGGCTGTCGATGGCGCAATGGAAGACATCAACGACGCCGACATTATCCTGGTGGAAGTCAACGATCCGGCCGGCGGTTACATCGGAACGGCCATTGAAATTCGCGAAGCATGGCGGCTAAAAAAGCCGATTATCGTCTGGGGATTGGCATTCCGAGACAGCAAGTTTTTGCACTATCACGCAACGAAAACTTGTCAGTCACTTGATTATGCGCTCGGTTATATCGAGGGGATGGTTGTGGGGAAGGTGGCGGCGTCGTGACCCGCTACGCTGAAGGTACCCAGGTCGACGAATCCCGCTCCCGCGGCGAAATCGAGCGCACGCTGAAAAGGTACGGCGCCCAGGGCTTCGGCTACGCCTGGGAAGGCAACAACGCCATGCTGACGTTCAAGGCCAACGGCCGGATGTGTCGATTCCTCCTGCCGATGCCGGACCAGGATGCGCCGGAATTCGCCTACACGCCCGAGCGGCGCACCCGGCGCAGTCCGGCGGCGGCGAGAACCGCCTGGGAGCAAGCGTGCCGGCAGCGGTGGCGTGCGATGGCCCTGCTGATCAAGGCGAAGCTGGAAGCAATCGAATCCGGCATCGTGACCTTCGATGATGAATTCCTGGCGCCGACGCTGCTGCCCAATGGCCAAACGGTCGGCCAGTGGGCGGTACCGCAGATTGCAGCGGCGTATGAGCGGAACCAGATGCCGGCGCTGATGCCAGGACTAAGCGAAAGGAGCTATTGATATGATCGACAAAGCCATCGAGAAAATTCGCGACGAAATGGTGTCGAAGACAAACGATACCTACATCCAGGTAGTTGGTGACATGCTACTGCACCAGCTGACAGTCAACCCTACCGCGGCCGAAAAAGTAATGGCGAATGGTAAAACCATCGCCGGCAGCTTGTCTGCAATGAGGTCCGCGGCTGAAAAGAAAAAATCAGGCAACTGTGCGGTACTGACTGATGCCGAAGGGTTTGCCGTCGTGCTCGATTATTTCGGCATCAAAGGCGCCGCCTCGACCGATTCGCTGGTACCGGCGGTATCCCCGATGGCGCCCGCTCTCGACTTTGACGTAAGCCTGGACGACCTGTTGAGAGGTTGACCACATGGAGATCAACGAGATTCTGGAACACTTCCCGACCGATCTGTCGGAGGACATCAAGCAGTATGCAACTGACAGTGTTTTCCGGTGGAGCCGATATCTGTTCACCCGACGCGAAGGGAAACGTCAGAACGCCTACTGCACCCATTGCCGGAAAGAAACCGCCAACACCAAGCTGCGGCACAATAGCCAAGCCTCATGCCTTCATTGCGGAAGTACCTGTATTGTTAAGGCAGCTGGCATCGGCCGAAAGCGGCTGTTGGACGAGGGGTATTTTGTGTACTACGAAAAATCGACATACGACCCGGAGGCTATTATCGCCCGGGGGATTTATGCGGTACGCGATTATCGCGGTGACTACCGGCAGGTGAAAACCCAATATCTTACCAAGGCCTTTTATCTGTTCCGACCTGGCCAGGCCCATATGCTCTGCCACAAGTACGGTTACTATGTTACTTGGGACGGCCGGCCCCGGATGGAAAAGGGCAGCATCACTCAATGCAAATCAGTTTATTCCCTGTTTACTCCGGTTACGGCAAACGGCTGGGGAGGAAGCAATGACGTTGTTGTCAGCTATTCCCGAAATAGCATCGCGGCAGCTGTAGCCGGCACTCCGTTCCGCTACAGCACTTGGGAGCAGTATGATCACGACGACATGGTCAAGTTCTTTGCCTTATACGCGAAATACCCATGCGTCGAGTATCTGACCAAGATGGGGTTCGACCATTTGGTGGAGACCAAGCTCGAAGGCGGCAATACCTTTGGTTGCATCAACTGGCGAGGAAAGACGGTTATGAAGGTTCTGAGGTTGTCGAAAAAAGACCTGCGTGAACTCAAGGCCGCCAAGATTCATGTCGACCCGTCGTTTCTCCGATACCTGCAAGTTTCCCGAAAAGACGGCTCGAATCTAACGTTCACCGAGCTCAAGCAGGTGGATGAAGCCATCGGCTGGTGCTATAACGACCTGCAGAAGATCCTAAAGCAAACCACGTTGCGCCGGGCCTGGACGTACATCAGCAAGCAACTTCCCCTGCTCCGCCCGGATAAAAAACAGGCTTTCTATTCTGAGCAGGCTGTTTTGCACTCCTGGCGTGACTACCTGGCCGACTGCGTCAAGCTTGACCTGGACCTGGCAAACGAGCGGACCTTGTTCCCCCGGAACCTGTATCGAGCCCACCAGAACACTATCAAACAGGTCCAGCACCAGGCCGATGAGCTGCTTGCCCAAAAACTTGCGGCGAAGGTGGCCGAACTGCAGAAATACTGTTTCGAGAAGTCGGGACTGTTTATCCGGCCGGCCAAAGACCAGAAGGAGCTGATCGCCGAGGGCAAAGCCCTGGAACATTGCGTCGGTGGCTATGCCCGAGCTTACGCCGAAGGTCGGTCCATCATTCTGCTGATCCGCAGCAAGAAACAGCCCGACAAGCCGTTTTTTACGATGGAAATCCATAAAGGATACAACGGCAAGATGACAATTACCCAATGTCGCGGCCTTCGCAATTGCAACCCCGACGCCAACGTGCAGAAATTTGTCGATGCGTTCACCGCGGCCCGTCTGCAACCGGAGGAAACCCGCGTCCGGGTCACAGTCCCGGCATAACGAGAGGAGGGAAAAACCCATGAACGACATTACCATCATCAGAACCGCCGACGTCATCGCGGCAGAGATAAACGGCATCAAGGCCCAGACCCGGGCCGTCATGCTCTGTGGCAGCATCGAGATCGGCCGCCGCCTAGTCGAGGCTAAGGACATGCTGGAACACGGGCAGTGGACCGACTGGCTGGAGAGATCGGTCGACTACTCGCCGCGCACCGCTCAGAACCTCATGAAGATATTCGAAGAGTACGGCGCCAATCAAATCGCCCTGTTCGGCATGGACGCAAAAACGCAAACGTTTGCGGATTTGACGTACAGCCAGGCGGTCGCTCTGCTGGGCATCCCTGCCGATCAGCGCGAGGCATTCGCTGAGGAGAACGACGTTGCCAATATGTCGACCCGAGAGCTGCAGCAAGCCATCAAGAAGCGCGATGAGGCGTTAGCCCGGGCGGCAGAAGCCGAGAAAAGCGCCGAGGAGGCCGACAACGCTCGGGAAACACTGAGCACTACGCTGGATAAAACCAAAAAAGCATTTCAAAATGCAACCGCCGAGATAGACAAGCTGAAAAAAGACCAAAAGCGCACCTCTGAGGAAGTTAACCGCCTGACCGCCCAGTTGACCGAAGCTAAGCAGGCCGGCGTCTCCGAAGAAAAGCTCGCGGAAATGAAAGGCGAACTCGATGAAGCCAAGGAGGAGGTCAGGCGGCTGACTGAGCAGCTGGCCCAGCCGGTCACCGTCGAAGCCACTGTCAAGCCGGACCCCGCGGCCGTGGCTGTCATGAAGTTCGGTATCCAGTTCGAGGCGCTGGTGGTTAACTTCCGCAACCTGCTCGCCGCCTTGGGCGAAATCAAGGATGCCGATGCCGACGCCGGCGAGAAGTACAAGGGAGCGACGGCCAAGCTCATCGGCCAGATGCTGGATAAAGTGGGGTGATGGGGTGCGCAACTACATCGAATGCGGTTTAATCATGATCCTGGCCGTCATATCTTTCGTCGCCGGCAGTGGAATCGGCGAAACCGGCAAGTTGAGGGCGGAGTTGGAAGCCAGGGATCGCATTATCCAAACCCAGGCCGCCACCATCAAAGCACGGGACGTCGTTATTGACGACCAGACCCGCCGTATCCGCAACCTGGAGGGTACCGTACGCGATAACCTCCGCACGATAGAGCAACTGATCGGCGACCGTCATCAAGAGCAACCCAGCCGGGGCGGCGCCCGGATGATGAAGGTGACCGCGTATACCGCGGGGCCCGAGTCAACCGGGAAAGCTCCCGGCCATCCGGCCTACGGTATCACTGCTGCTGGCCACCACCTGACCGACGCTGACGCCTGGCGGGTGGCGGCCGCCGATCCGGAGCACTACCCAGCCGGAACAAAGATATTCGTCGCCGGCGTCGGACTGGTGACAATCCTGGACACCGGTGCCGCCGTCCGGGGCCCGGACCATATCGACATATTCGTGGGCATGACCGCCGTCCGCGAAGCCAAAGAATGGGGCGTGCGGCGGGTACCTGCCCGGATTATAGGGAGGGTTGAACTGTGACCATAGACATGAGCCATTCTCGCCGCTGGCGCCGCCAGCGCGCATGGGATAAACTGCGGAAGCTGCCGGCAAGGTTCTGGCTTCGCCGGCGGACGCCGGAGACTGATCCGGAGCATTGTTTCGGGGAAGGGGCAGGTGTGAAGCTGTGAAAATTTACGTCGCCAGTTCCTGGCGTAACGAGATTCAGCAGGAAATCGTGCGATTGCTGCGCGAGGCCGGCCACGAAGTTTACGACTTCAAAAATCCTCGACCCGGTGACAACGGTTTTCATTGGTCGGAGATCGAGCCGAACTGGAAGACCTGGACGCCCCAGCAGTTCAGGGAAGGCCTCAAACATCCCGTCGCCGTTGCCGGCTACTGGTCTGATATGGATGCCCTAGAGGAGTGCGATGTGTGTGTCTTGGTCCTGCCTTGCGGCCGTAGCGCTCACCTCGAAGCCGGCTGGGCGATCGGCGCGGAGAAGCCGACGATCATTCTCCTGGCCGAAAATATGGAGCCTGAACTGATGTATTTGGCGGCACCATTCCTCTGCATCGATATCCCCGAACTGCTGGCAACGGTCGAAGAGATCAAAAAGGATTTCCGCCGCTGCCGAATATGCGGCTGCACTGACGACAACGCCTGCGAGGGCGGATGCTACTGGGTGGAAGAGGATCTGTGTAGTGCCTGCGCGGAGGCCGCTCGGACAGCTGACCTTATCGACCAAGAGGGGCCGGAGTAATTACCGCCCCTCGCCCTCCCGCAGCGGCCGGGTAACTCCAACCCGCTCGGCGAACCAGCGACCTTCGTCACAAAACAGGTACCGTTCCTGGCCGTTAATCCAACAATGGTACCTGACTCCCAGGCCGCCCGCCGACAGCGCCGGCGCCTGCCTGACGTCCGTCACCTTGTCAATGGTGTATACCCGGCCGTCACGCCAGCGGACGGAGAGCGGCATCATGGAGCCGTCCGTGTCGTGAGCGACGGTGACACGGAGATAAGTTTTCCCCACGGTACCACCTCCACAAACGAACGTGTGTTTGGTTAAATTATAGGCCTGAGGATAGAGAAAATCAAGTACAGAAAGGTTGGCAAATATGACCTATATGATTCCCTGGTACTGGCTCATCATCACTGCCATGCTCGGCGGCACGATCGGCGCCATCGTCGCCGCGGTCTGTATCGCCGGCGGGAAGGCGGACGCACATATCGGAACAAACGACCGACCGACTTCTCCCCGGCCGTCAGCACCGCCCCCGCAGGGAGGCACCGACCATGCCTAGGCCCGCCAATACCCCCCCCGTATTATGTAAAGATTGCGCCCACTACCTGACGGGTATCTATTACGAGCCGGTATGCTACGAGCTCACCTACATGGATGGCCGGAAGTGGGCGCGCCGGCGCACGCCGAGAAACAGGGCCTGCCCTAAGTTTCAGCCCAGATCGCAGAATTAAAAGCCCCGCCGAAGCGGGGCCGATGTAGGGGCCAGGCCACGGGGATGTGGCGGGCGGTCCCCTCGGTATATAATACGCTGATCCTCGGAGAGAGGAGACTACATTTTGACAACGCTCGAATTTTTTGACCAACTATACGGCAACAGTCTATCTGGCCACCTGTACCTATGGACGACGCCGGACAAGCTCTCCCACTGGTATTCCGTCGACGACCTCGAGGCGGCCGCCCAGGGTGCCGAACGCCTAGCCGCAACCGGTAAGAATGTTTACTATGGGTTAGGCCTTACGGCCGCCGCCAAGCAGCCTGACGAACGCGCTACGGTCGACGACGTAACGGCTATCCCTGGGCTGTGGGTGGAGCTCGACCTGCGGGACGAGACCCACCCACATAACCCGACAGATGTCGGCGAACTGATCACCCTGGTGCAGGCCTGGCCGTTGCCACCGTCGCTCGTCATCCATTCCGGCCACGGGATACATGCCTATTGGCTTTTTCGCGAACCGTGGGAAATCGCCGACGATCGCGCCCGGGCCGCCGACCTGCTGCAGCGCTTCCAGGCCGCCCACCGGCAAGAAGCTGCCACCCGCGGCTGGAAGGTCGACAGCACCCATGACCTGGCCAGGGTGCTGCGGCCGCCCGGTACCGTAAATTATAAATCCAGTCCGCCGGTACCGGTGACGGTCATCGCTGCCGGGCCGGAGCGGTACAACCCGGATGATTTTGAGCAGTTCCTTCCGGAGACGGCGCCGGCGTCCGCAGGCAGCGGTGAGCGCCGCGCCTCCCGGTTCGAACGCCGGCCGACCGACGGCCCCGCCGCCCACATGCTGGCCAACTGCGTGTTTTTGCAACACTGCCAGCTGAACGCCAAGACGATTACCTATCAGGAATGGCTGGCGGCGTTGTCCAACATCGTCCGGGCAAACGACGGCATCCAGGCTGCTCATTACGTCTCCGGCCTGGACCCGGCCCGATACAACCAACGCGACACCGACAAGAAAATCGACGAGTGCCTGGCAGCCATGCACCCACAGACCTGTGCCTATATTCAGCGCGACCTCGGCTTCATCGGATGCCCGGGCGGCGGATGTGGCATACAGGCGCCCTGTGGCTGGTCCCTGGGCAAGTTGCCCCAGGCGAAGGCATTAATCCGGTCGATAGCGGTACCGACACCGGAGACCGTCTACACACCTCAGATCATGGGCGCCCTGGCGCTGATCCAGAAGGAGGCGCCGGCGGAGTATGATATTTTCTTTCAGCGCTGCAAGGGGCAGGTCAACCTGAACACCCTCCGGGCCGAGGTGAAGAAGCAGCGCGCGACCGACGCCGGCTTTACCGTGTACGACGGCGGCGAAAACCCGGGGCAACCCCCCGAAACCGTGGACGAACCCGGCGAAAATGTGAACGGCCACTGGCTGGCCGACACGGTCCCCGATGTTCCCCTAAACCTCCAACTGCCGCGACACTCGAACACCGCGACCTGGTTTTTCCGACAGAAGGGCGTCACCCTCCGCCGGGTAACCCAGAACGGCGATTCATACTTCGAAGCGTCATATGCGCCGATCCTGATCACCGAGCGCATATACAACATCGACACCTACCAGGAGAAGGCCCGGGTGGCGTTCCGGACGGCTCGCCATGGGTGGCGCAGCGTGGTGCTGCCGAAATCAACTATTTTCGACGGCAAGCGGATCATGTGCCTGGCCGACGCCGGCCTGACGATGAACGCCGACATGGCCAGGAACCTCAGCAAGTGGCTGTCCGCCCTCGAGGCAGCCAACGTCCATATCATCCCGGAGCGGATGGGCGTGTCGAAATTGGGCTGGCGCAACGATGAGAAGGAATTCATCCTTCCGGGCATGCAGTCGACCTATACCCTGGACGCATCGACTACCGAGGCGGAAGGAGTGCTCGGCGCCATGACGGTCGCCGGCGACTTCGGGGTATGGCTGGACGCGATGCGGTACCTGAGGACGCACGGCGGACGGAAAGACAGCCGCGCTGCAGGCCGCCATGAGCATCTGGGGCAAGCCCGAGGAGTTATACAGGACTTTCGACAACACGAAGGCCTCGCTTGAGAAAACCGCAGAGCTCTTTACCGACCTGCCGCTGGGCATCAACGAGTACGAGGTGCTGAACGATCGCCGCAAGGGCGAGGTCGACCAGATCGTCTACACGATCGGCGAAGGCAAGGGCCGCGGCCGGGCGAACAAGGACGGCAGTCTGCAGCGCGCCGCCAGCTGGCGGACGATCGCCATCATGAACGGCGAGTCCCCCATCACCAGGAGCTCCAGCCGCGGCGGCGTCATCACCCGCGTCATCGAGCTCCACGGCGGCCCGCTCAAGGACGACGAAATGTTTGCCTCCGACCTGTACCGAACCCTGGCCAGGAATTATGGCCACGCCGGCCGGGCGTACATCCACCAACTGCTGCTGGCCAATCACGACGAGCTGCGGGACACGTATAACAAAACCCGCCATCTGTTGCGGCAGGTTCACCCAGGAAAGCTCGATTCACACATCGACGCGCTGTCCTGTATCGTCATGGCCGATTACCTGGCGAGCATGTGGCTGTTCGGTACCTCGGAGGACGTCGCCGGCGCCGAGGCCATCGCGATGGGGGAGACCATCCTGGCGGAACTGGTGATGAAAAACGAAGCCAACGAGTCGGAGCGCGCCTGGGACTGGCTGCAGGATTGGATTGCGGCCAACAGTGCGAAGCTGCAGAAGGATTACGCAAGCCGGGAGCATATCGGTACCGTTATCGGCTACAGCGACATGGAGTATGTCTATCTGATCAAGACGGAGCTTTCCAACGCCATGCGAAACGAAGGTTATTCGCCGGAAAAAGTTTACCGGGCCTGGGCCGACGAGGGCCGGATACCGGTAACGGAAGAGAGTGGCCGGAAATGGTACGGAATTAAGGGGAACCGAATTGCCGGAGCACAACCATGGTTAATCAGGATAAAACAATGAAAAGGGTATCGTTGGGAATCAGATGGGGTTTGTGTGGGGTTCACCTATAAAGTATTGATATTACTAGAAAATATATATATTTACATATTGAACCCCACTGTTTTACACAAGGGACAAATACAGGGTACCATACCATCTATTTTATTAAAGCAGTAAGGTATAGGTGGTATTTGTATAAAGGTATATGAAATTATGGGGTTCAGGGGATTAATCTCTTAACATCCTTGATTTTACTGGGTTTTTAACAAACCCCACATGATTCCCACATAGTAGTATCTGGGGTTTAAAAAGGAGTTGTAACTATGGCACTTTGGGAGCATATAAAGCCACCGGGAAGTAAGTTTGGACCGCCACCGCCGCTACCAATCTGGTATCAGCCTGTTGCTCCGCCGCCTCCGCCGGTACCTCAGGCAGCACAGCCGGCGTTATTCGATAAGTTTGGAGGCGTTGTCCATCAGGACCTTTACCCGTACTCGCCACAGGACAGCAGCCTCTGGCTGGAGCTCTTCATTATGGCCGATAAGGTTAGCCACGAACTAACTGTCAGGCTGGAGTGGCTGAGAGCTGTCGGGGCCAACCTGGTGTTTGACCAACAGTACGGATTCCGGATAGTACCGATCATCGACCCGGCCGGTATGAATGGCTGGCACTCGCAGCAGCAGTACGACGCCGAAAAAATCTGCCTCGAGCCATTTTTCAAGGAAGTCATCGAAGCTCTCAAAGAACTCCGCCGGCGTTACGACGCAGGCAAGATCAGGTGAGGAGGTACCATGACCAATAAAGAGCAGATCGCGAAATGGGCTGCCGAGGCCGCGCTTGAATTCATGGAGAAGCAGCGCCAGAAAGAAACGAAGTCCCGCGCCGACCGCCGGCTGCGCAACACCAGACTATTGCTTAGGAATTATCATCTTCTGAAAGCTCACTGCGAGAGTTCGGTTTACTCTGTCAGCCAGTCGGGGGAGCGGCCGATCGACATCCTGGACGATATCGACGCGCTTGACAGGAGCACCTACATAGACTCCATCAAGCGGTCGAAGGTCAGAACGCAGATCATCATCAACCATATCGATACGATGATGGAGCTCTACCGGGCGTATTGCGAGAAATCAGAGAAACCGGAAGACCTTCGAAGGTACAGGATACTGAAAGCCGTCTACTTCGACCAATACACCATCTCGGCTGTTTGCGATATGGAAAATGTCGATGATTCGACTTATTACGCTTATCTTCGGCATCGACGGGCTTTCGACCGTGCGAAAAACGTGACAGAGACATGACAGTTTGACCGTGGTAATATGGTACCATGAAATAATTATCCAAGGCCGCTCGCTTATGTGGGCGGCTATTCCATTGCCGGGGAGGCGCCGATCATGACCGTCGTCCTCTGCAACCGCGAGAACTGTCAGTATCAGAATGGTGATCAGACCTGTGGCGCCGGCCAGATCGGTATCGTCGATCTGATGTGTATCACTCGGAGGCGTCGGCCACGGCAGGACAACTATCGCGAGCTGATGCGAACCTTCGAGAGTAACTGCGACAAGAACTCTGCTGGAGGTGGCTACAAGTCGAGCCGCGTCAAGGGCGTGCTCAAGTGAGCGGGTCCTTCCAGAGGGGTACTACCGGCAGGGGTCGAGTATGCCGCGATTATTATCTCCGTAAAAACTGATTTTTGGGGTTGAAACTTCCAATGAAAAAACGTACACCACCGAAAGACAAACAGCCCAAAAGTCCAGAAAAATGGTGGGTCCGCGGTACCGCAGAAACCTGTGAACTTTTTGGAGTAAGTGCCCAGACACTTAGCGACTGGGAAAAGCGAGGCGCGCCGAAACTCGGCTACGGTAAATGGGACATCAAGGCCCTGCTGGAGTGGAAGTTCGGCGGCAAAGGCGAACAGTCGGCCGAGACGCGCCGAGCCACCGCGGACGCCGATTATCGCGAGGCTAAGGCTGTAGCTGAAAAAATGAAGCTTGAAGTTCTCCAGGGTCTGTACATGAGAAAAGACGAAGTGACCCAGCAGTGGGTCGCCCGCGTTACCGAGATAAAAGCTGGTTTGATGGCGATGGCTCGCAAGGTGGCCGCCGAGTTTCCTGACCCAGATGTTAGGAGGATCGTTGAAAGGGTTGTAACCGATGAAATATACGACCTGCTTGAACAGTATGCGAGGAAAGGGAAATACACCCCAGTGGCTACTAGAAGAAAAGCAAGCGTGGAAACCTCCTGAACGTCTGACTGTTTCCGACTGGGCTGATCGGTACCGCGTGCTCGATAAATCAGCAGCCCTGCCGGGCCCCTGGCGTACCGATCGAACGCCGTACCTTCGGTTCATCATGGATTGTTTCATCCAGGCCGAGATCGAGCGGATCGCGTTGTGTTCTTCGACCCAGATCGGGAAAACCGAAGGCATCTTTAATATGCTTGGTTATGCCATCGACCAGGACCCGGGGCCGGGCATGATTGTTTATCCCATAGATAAGCTGGCCGAGCGCGTCAGCGAAAACCGTATCGAGCCGATGGTCATCGGTTCGCCGGCGCTGGCCGACAAGTATAATAAGCGGGCCAGCGAAAAACTCGAACTGCAGTTTAAGACCATGACGCTTTATCTAAGCGGAGCCAATTCGCCGGCGACTCTGGCGAACGTGCCGATCAGGTACCTGTTCCGCGATGAGATTGACAAGTTCCCGCGATGGTCCGGGAAGGAAGCCGATCCGATGAAGCTCTCCGAAGAGCGGACTCGGACCTTTTACAATAAAAAAATCGTAGACGTTTCGACGCCGACGCTGAAAACGGGGAACATCTGGCAGGCCATCGAGGCAGCCGACGTTTTATATCGGTACTGGGTACCGTGCCCACATTGCGGCGGATGGCAGCAGTTCAGCTTCAAGCAGATAAAATGGCCGAAGGATTTCGATGACGGCAACAAAATCCGGGATACCGCCTGGTACGAATGCTCCGAATGCCATGCCAAAATCTACGATACCCACAAGATGGAGATGCTGCGCGCCGGCCGGTGGAAGCCTGACAAGGAACCTGCCGGTCGCGTCCGTTTTGTGGCATTCCATATCAACGCGATATACTCGCCCTGGGTGACGTTCGGCCAGGTGGCCAAGGAATTCTGGGACAGTAAAGACTTCCCCGAGAAGTTGATGAACTTCGTGAACAGCTGGCTCGCCGAACCGTGGGAGGATAAGGCTGCCGCCATGGACAGCGACAAGGTGCTGGAGCGGCAATCCGACTTGCCCGAAGGGGTTGTTCCCGAATATACGCAATTGTTGACTGGCGGCGTCGACGTACAGAAAGGGTATATGTATTGGGAAATAGATGCCTGGGGAGCCAAGCTGACTTCGCAGAACATTGCCCATGGTATTGTCGAAAGCTGGGAAGAGCTCGAAGAGATCATGAACAAGCGCTGGCCGGACACCAACGGCGAAGCGAAATGGCAGGTTAACCTGTGCGGTATAGACGCCGGGTTTGATACCGAGGCTGTTTACGAATTTTGCCTCGAGCATCAGGACTGGGCGGTTCCAGTAAAGGGGAGTTCGAACCCGATGACCGCCAGGTACCGCAGGACGATAATCGACAACCCGGGCTCTAAAGCATATGGCCAGGCTCTGTACATTGTCGATACCGACCAGTACAAAAACCTCATCGCCGCGCGGCTCAACAAGCCCATAGGTATCGGGTGCTTCATGGTTTATGCTGAATGCGACGAGGATTACGCCAGGCAGTTAACTGCCGAGCACAAGATCCGCGAGCGAAAGGGCGACCGCGAAATTGAGACTTGGGTACCGAAGACCTCGGCCGCCAAGAACCACTATCTTGACTGCCGTGTTTATTCGTCAGTTGCAGCCGATCTGCTTCATGTCAGGTACCTAAATGAATTAAAGGAAACCAGCCAGACGCCGCCGGTCAGACAAAGCGAGAAGGATAATGACGACTGGCTAGCCGATAAGGGGGAGGGATGGATTAAATGACACTGGATGAAGAACTGGCCCAGATCAACGCGGCAATCGCAAAAATCGAAAACGGTGTCCAGGAGTACCGGACAGCTACCGGCCGAGTGGTCCGCCGTGGCGACCTGAGCGTTCTATACAAGGAACGCCGGCAGCTGCTCCAGGAGATTGCGGCGGCTGAAAACGCCGGCGGCACATATGTCGCCGCGTATTACAGGGGGTGATAGGGTGGAAGAAAAGCAACGGTCGCCTGATCTTGAAATGAACTGGCTTGACCGGGCGATAGCCTGGGTAAGCCCCTTTGCCGGGTATGCCCGGATGGCTTGGCGAACAGCCATCCGGGGAGCATATGCCGGCGGCGAAGTTGGGCGACGATCCGAACAGTGGACGCCGGTTAATGCCAAGGCCGAGCAGATTAACCAGCCGCAGCGGGATATTCTGCGGGCCCGGGCCCGGGAGCAGGAGCGCAATGGCGATATCGTCGGCAACATTGTCGGAACCTACGAGCGGAACGTTGTTTCCACGGGGCTTCGCTTGCAGGCCGCAACCGGTGACGAGAAGCGCAACACCGAATTTGAAGACATCTTCGCTGGGTGGTCGAAGCCGCGGAACTGCGATATCACGGGACAACAGGCTTTTTGGGAATTGTGCAAGATGGCCGTTCGTCGGCGCAGGGTCGACGGCGGCATTTTGTTTATCAAGACCTATGGAGGCAACCCGAAATATCCGTTCCAGCTGCAGGCCCGAGAGGTCGACGATCTCGACAACAACGGGATACTGAGATGGCCGGCCACCGGTAACGTCATTATCAACGGCATCGAGGTCGACAGCAACCAGAAACCGGTCGCATATCACCTTAAGGTGTTTTCCGCCGATGGATGGTATACCGGCAAAACCGAGCGCATCCCGGCCGAGCGGGTTATTTACCTGTGGCGGAAGAAGCTGCCTTCCGAAGTTCGCGAAGTTACCCCTCTGGCATCGGCGTTGCCCAGGGTTAACGACACCGAGGAATTCCTTGATGCCGTCGGTATCAAGGAAAAAATCCTGGCCTCGCTGAGCGTGTTCATCAAGCGGGTGCTGCCATCCGGTGGCACCCCCGGCCGTGGTACTACGGCGTCTTCGACTACTAGCGATTATGACCCGCAAACCGGCTATAAGCGCAAAAAGATCGCCCCCGGCATGATCATGGATCTTCAACCGGGCGACGACGTTTCGGCCGTTATTCCGACAGGCCAAGCCGCGAACGCCAGGGAAATGGTTTCGCTGAATCAGCGGCTCATCGGCGCCGGGCAGGGCCTCAGCTACGAGGCTACCAGCCGGGATATGAGTCAGGTAAATTACTCTTCGGCGCGGCAAGGGCTGCTGGAAGACCAGCGATCCTACGAAGACGAGCAGCAGTATCTGGAAGACCATTTGCTCAGCGAGGTCTATACCGAGGTCATCATTAGCGCCTTCTTGGCCGGTACTATCAAGATACCGGACTTTTGGGCGAAAAAGGAAGATTACCTGCGGCATCGCTGGATCCCGCCGGGATGGACCTGGATAGACCCGCTCAAAGAAATCATGGCCAATCAGAAAGCCATTGAATCCGGCCAGGACAACCTGGCCAATATTTGCGCCCGCACCGGTTACGACTGGCGCGAGGTGATGGAGCAGCGGGCGAAGGAGCTCGCGTTCCAGAAGGAGCTCGAAGAAAAATACGGGGTCAAAATGACGGAAGGGGGGAAATCAATTGCCCAACAAGCAACCGCGGCGGCCGCCGACGGGGACCAGAATGGAGCGGGCAGCGGCAACGATTGAGCGCTCCGCAATCAATGAAGAGGAGAGGATAGTAACACTGTCCTTCGCCTCCGAGCAGCCGGTCCAGCGATGGTACGGCGCAGAAATTCTGCAGATCGATTCGGCATCGGTAAACCAGGATAGGATCGAAACCGGCCTCGGCGTGACACTGTTTAATCACGACCGGGGTTTTGTTTTGGGCAAAATCCTGCGGTGCTCGATCGATGAAAGCAAGCGTAAGGCGCACGCTGATGTGCAGTTCGACACGGACGAAGACGCCGAGAAAATATGGCAGAAAGTCCTGTCGGGAACCCTGCAGGGGGTCAGTGTCGGCTACAGCGTCGACGTCTGGGAAGAAGTCGCCGCCGGGAAGATGTCTTCCAGCGGTCGATTCACCGGCCCGGCTTACATCGCCACTCGCTGGACGCCGCTGGAGATCAGCATCGTATCCGTGCCCGCCGACGATAGTGTCGGGGTAGGGCGTCAATTCGAAAACGAAAGGGATGATGAAAGAATGACTCTTGAAGAAAAAGAAGCCATGGAAAGAGAAAAACTGCGTCAACAGCAGCCGCCCCCCGCCGCAGCGCCGCCCGCCGCTCCCGTCGATCCGGACGCCATCCGGGCCGCGGCCACCAAAGAAGCGGCGGAGATCACCGCGCTCTGCCGTGACTTCGGCGTTGACGCCACCGAGTATCTGCAGCGCGGCGACAGCATCGCCGTTGTGAAGGATGCCATCCTGGCGAAGAAGCGCGCCGAAAACAAACCGTCCGACACGACCCGTATCCAAGTGGCCGAGGATGAGAAGGTCAAGTTCAGTCGCGCCGCTGTCGACGCCATCCTGCTTCGCGATGGTACCATCAAAGTCGAGAAGCCGGCCGAAGGCGCTAATGAACTTCGCAGCATGCGGCTTCGTGACCTCATGATCGAATGCTGCGAACGCGCCGGCAATTCCAAGGCCCGCTACATGGAAGACCAGGAACTGATCCGCGAAGCCCTCACCGGCGCCGGCGCGTTCCCTGGCATCCTGTCGAACGCGGCCAGCAAGTCGCTTTCCGATGGCTATGCCGCCGCCGAAACCACTTACCAATTGTGGGCCGGCACCGGCAGCAACCCCGACTTCAAAGCGGCTACCCACTACCGTCTGAGCGAAGCGGGCGACCTGCTGGAACTCAAGGAAAGCGGCGAATTCAAGGCCGACGAAGCGACCGAAGAAGGCGCCAGCAAATCGGTGCTGACTTTCGGCCGTTCCTGGGGTCTTACCCGTAAGGCCATCATCAACGATGACCTGAGCGCCCTCACTCGTCTGCCGGCCCGCTACGCCGCTTCGGCCGCCCGTGGCATCAACAAACTGTGCTACACGAAACTGGCCACTGCCGGCAACTATACCGCTGGTCGTGGCAATCTCGTCGATGTCGGGGCTGGTGCTGTTCCGTCGGTGGCTACCCTTGGCGCCGGCCGTCTCGCCATGCGGAAGCAGAAAAACCTCCGCAGCAAAGAAACCCTCAACATCGGGCCGAAGTTCCTGATCCACCCGGCTTCCCTGGAAACCACGGTCGATACCCTGCTGGGCAGCATCACCGATCCGGCCAGCACCAATGCCAACGTCAAAAACCCGTTCTACGGGAAGCTCACCCCGGTCTGCGACGCCGAGCTCGACGCTCTCGATGCTTACGCCTGGTACCTCGCAGCTCAGGCCGGCCTGGTCGACACCATCGAGGTCACCTACCTCAACGGCGTCCAGACCCCGACCATCGAAAACCAGGTGTCGTTCGACATCCTCGGCATGAAGTGGCGCATCTACATCGACTACGGCGTGACGGTCCTCGATTTCCGCGGACTGTTTAAGAACGCTGGTCACTAAGAAAAGAAAGGAGAATGAATGATAATGGAATATGTTCAGAAAGGCGATATCATCGACTACACCAACACTGGGGAAACCGCCATCGCCTACCATGATGTAGTGCCGCTGACCTCGTGCATCGGCATTGCCCTGGAGCCCATCGCCGCCGGCGACACTGGTTCGGTGGCGCTCAAAGGCGTGTGGACCGGCGCGGCCGTCAACAACGCACCATTTTCGGTCGGTGACGTGCTGTTCTGGGACGCGACGGCTGGCAAGTTGACGAAGGTTTCGACCAACAATACCCCCGCGGGAATCTGCGCCGCCTCCAAACTGCTGGCCGGTACCACCGCGTCCGTCGAGATCGGCCGCAGCATGATCACGCTCGACAACACCATCGAAGCCGGCGAGATCACGTCGACCGAAGCGTCCGCTGCGCTCGGGACGCATCACCTCGTCTACCACGTCGAAGACCTCGACGCCGGCGCCGACATCACGGCCCGCAAGCTGCTGACTGTGCCGACCGGCTGTAACTACACGCTGGTGAGCGCCAGCATCACGGGCAAGGCGGCGGCCGCCGGGATCGACGGCGATAATACCGCCGTGATTACGCTGACCGACGGCACGAACACCATCGTGACCAAAACCTTCGACGCCACCACGGCGTTCCCCGACGCAAACACCCCGACCAGCCTCGGCGCGTTGAACGCCACCCACAAGGTGCTGGATGCGGCCGAATCCCTGACGCTGACCGCCGCTAACGGTACCGCCGCAAACCTGCCCCCGTTCGACCTAGAAGTCGTCTACAAGGTTACCGAGGATCCCGCGTAAGCGGAATGAACTGAGAAAGGGAGGGCCCTTGGCGGGGCCCTCTCCTTTTTGAAAGTGGGTGCTTTATGTCGCTGAAAGACATTATGGCTGACGACGTGGACGACATCTTTTTTGATGAAAACGAAAACGCCGAGCCGATCACCTACGATGGCACCCCGATGCTGGCCATCCCCAACATCGGCGCCTATCCGGAGCGAGGCAATGAATACTCGCAGGAAGGCTCAGCGGCCCGGGCTACTTTTGAAATCAAGGCGGCCCTCGTTCCCGATCCCAGACCAGGAGCGGAAATAGTTCACAGCGGGAAGGCCTGGCAGGTGGCAAAATTACTGCAGTCCGACGGCCTGGTCCATGTTCTGCTCTGCACCGGCCAAGAGAGTGTATTCGGCATGAGGTGAGGATATGAGCGAGCCGATTAAAATAATCGACGCCGCGACTCCCTGGATTCAGGGCATGATCGCCGGCGCCCCGGACTGGCAACGGAAGGCCATGAAATCTGCCGGCTGGATGATGCAGCAGGAAATCAAGCGGGGAATCCGCTCGGGTGCGCCTGGCGGCCGCCGATACGCAGCCGGCGTTGGTTCCAAGATGCGCCGCGAAATCGATGAAATCATGAGCCTGCGGCGGCAAAGCCGGGAACCGAAAAGCCGCTATAACCTGTTGGGCAAGCTGCCCAACGCCGTGGTTTACCAGTATAAGGACGGCCAGGTAGTGGTAGGGTGGGCGTCGAAAAGCGCAGTCCGAATCGGTACGTGGATGGAAAAAGGCGTCGATCAACCAGTCACTCCGCCCATGCGCAGGATGCTGCTTTCCGCCGGCGTCTTCCTTAACGAGGATACGACCCGGATAGTCATCCCGCCGCGGCCGACATACGACCCAATGGCGCAGGTGCTGGAGCCTAAGGTCGCCCCCTGGATCGAACAGAAGCTCATCGAATACGCCGAGAGCGGCGCGCCTATAGCTAAAAGCGGTGGCCGTAAATATAAAGTTTTCCGTAGCGGATTGGGGGCGAGTTATTAGCCATGCAGACGCTTACACTTGCGACCATGCTGGACAGGGCGGCGATGGCGCTGGCCGGCAACCAGGGGCTGCTCGATTTCTGCGACGAGAAGTACGGAAAGCCGCCGAAGGTGTTTGTGACGGTGGACGCCAAAAACCTGCCCGGCGCGGAACACTGTCCGATGGTAGTCCTGATCCCGAATTTCAAAGAGGAAGGCATTCTCGATGCGTTTACGTACGACATGACGGCGGCCTGGTCAATCGTGAATAAGGACGCTCCAGATGTCGACGGGATCATCGTTAAGCCGCCGGGGTTTTATGAATCCGACGCGCTCGGGCAACTGGTTCTGGCGGTTATGGCGGAGACGTTTCGCGTCATCAAATATACGTATTCAATCGATCCGGTATCGTCCCGGCCACAATACCCCGGGCGCGCGGATATGGAAATCGAAGTTCCGGTCCCGCGGGGATCCGGGACAATTTCATTTTAAGGAGGACTGAAAAATGGTTCAGGCTCTTGGGGCAAAAGGAAAACTTCTGCTTGCGTTCGAGGATACCTACAACGAAACCCCTGCTGCGCCCGCCGCGTACGACATGCCTTTCAACACTCACGGCCTCGGCGACAGCCAGACGCTCGTCAAGTCGAATACCATCCGTGGCAGGACCGACCCGACGCGGCCCGGGCGAGGCAACATCGACGACGGCGGCCCGGTCGTAGTCCCGGTGGATGTCCGGCATTTCCCGCTCTGGTTGCGCGCGAAGCTGGGCGCACCCGTCACCACCAACGTTAGCACCGCCGGTATCCTCACCGGCGCCACCGGCGTCACTACTACTATCGGTACCTGGACGGCCGTGACTGACGGCGCTTTCAAGGTTGCGATCGACGGCAGCGCCGCCACGGCGGTCGGCCCCATCGACTTCTCCAGCGGCGTTACCACCATGGCCAACGTCGCCAGCAAGATCCAGGCGGCGATCCGCGCCGTCGCCACCGGCGGCTTTACCAACGCGACGGTCACCTGGAGCGATGCGAATACCAACTTCGTCATCACCTCCGGCACCACTGGCGCATCTTCGGCCGTCAGCAATCTGACCGCCCCGGCGTCGGGTACCAACATCAGCGGCGCCACCTTCATGAAGTGCACCGCCGGCACGCTGGTCGCCGGAAAAGCCCTGTATCAGCATGTGTTCAAAAACAGCGACACGTCCCCGTCGGCCGTAATCGAAGCCGGCAATCCGGACATCAACTTCTACGCGCTGCACAACGGCATGAAGGTCACCAGCATGGGCCTGTCGTTCGCCCTCAGCAACAAGGAACTGACGGCGAATATCGAGCTTATGGGGGCCAAGCAAACCAACGCTGCGGCGTCGTTCGTAGAAAGTGCGACAAGCTACAGCTTTGAACGCTTCGACGATTTCCAGGCCATCGTCAAGGAAGGCGGTGTCGAGTGCGCCATCATAACCCAGATCGACATCAACATCGATATGGGGCTCGACGGCGACACGTTCGCGCTGGGCCACGGCGGCTATCGCTCTCACGTCAACAAAGGCACTATTGCCCCGACGGGGACAATAAACGCCTTCTTCGAGAGCGCCGCACTGCTTGACAAGGCCAGGAACGGCACCGAAACCAGCCTGGAGGTCATCCTGACGAATGGCGATTTTTCGCTGGCGATCCTCATGCCCGAAGTCCTGCTGGAGCGCAAGACGCCCGGCATCGAGGGTCCTACCGGCGTCAAGATTTCGCTGCCCTACCAGGCGTACTTCGATAACGCCGCTGAAGACACCAGCCTGCAGATCACCGTCGTCAATGACGTCGAGGCCTATGCCCCGGCGGAATAAGGAGAGAGTGTCATGACAACCAAGGTGGAAATACCGCAAGCCAGGGCGCTTACCAGGAAAGAGCTGCGACAGATGAAGGAGGCCGGGCTGGACCCGGTCTATATGGATCCCGAACAGCTCAAGAAAGAAGTCGTGCTTTCCCTCAACCAGCGGATGGCCGACTTCATCGTCGACAAGTTTTACCCAGGCGTAGACTGGGACGACATCGACAACAGCGTAATTCTGGAGCTGGCCGACAAGACCTATCAGCTCTCGTATAACCGCAAAGAGAAGCAGGACGAAGAAGTAAAAAACTAGTGGCGGTCTGGGATTGGGCGGCAACCAAGGCGGAGTTCTGCCGGGATTGCCGCCTTTCCTATTCACGGAAGAGGATAATCCCGGACTGCGCGCCATGCAGATTTTTGTGCCCGGAGCTGCTGCCGGGAAACTTCGAGGCCATGGATTTGTGGCTGATGGTTAATACACAGTGGCGAATCGGTTTTATTTCGACCGCGGCTGGGACGCAGACCGTGAAAACGGGACTGGACTTCCCCGCCGTGCTGGCTATCGCCGAAATCAACCAAGCCGAGATGACCCCGGAACTGTTCGACAAGATCAAGGCCCTTGAATTGTACGAGCTTAAGCGGCAAAGGGAGGGGGGCTGACAGTGGGCAAGAAGGATGTTTCCATAATCGTAACCATGCAAGACCTGGCGTCGAGGCAGATGCAGAAATTCGGCGCCACGGTGCAGACCGCCGAAAGCCGAGTAATGTCGCTGGGGTCGAGCGTGAAGGGGCTTTTTGCCGGCGGCGGCGCGGCCGGCACGATGGCCATGATGGCCAAAACCACCTATGAGTGGGCAATGGCTGTCAATGACATCGAGGATATTACCGGCATGGCGGGCGAGTCGGCGTCGAAGCTGCTCTATGTCGGTCAGTCGGTGCGCCTGACTAGCGAGCAGATAGCCGGCGCGCTGGGGAAAATGTCCCGCTCGGCTAGCACCGCCGAGGAAGAGATCAAGCGCATGGGCGCCGAGGGGAAGGCCAGCACAGACATCTACAGTCGCTTCGGCATTCAGATACTGGATAACAACGGCCGGATGCTCGCAGCCGAGAAGATATTCCGCAACATCCTCGAAGTACACCGCCAACTGCCCAACGGCATCGAGAAGACCAACATGGAGATGGCTATCTTCGGACGGTCGGGCAAGGACCTGAATGATATCCTGAACATCTCCGCCCAGGAGTTCGATCGCCTCATCGCTAACGCCGAGCGGGCGGGTCTCGTCATCAGCAGTGAGACTTCCCAGGCGTGGGAAGACCTTCGCAACAAGACCAAGGAGCTGGAGCTTTCGTTTAAGGGCATGCAGGTTCAGATTGGCAATGTGCTGCTGCCTACGTTTATCGACGCGGTCGACGAGACTACCACTATGGTCCAGACTTTTCAGAGCATGTCTGCCGAGACGAAAACCTTTATTGCCGATCTAACTAAAACCGCTGCCGAAGTAGGTGCGGTGACGATCGCCGTCAGCGGCCTGCAATTCGTCATGGGAACGTTCGGCCTGGCCGTCGTCAACCCGTGGCTGGGCCTGGCCGCCGCGATCGGCCTGGCGACTTTCGAACTGGACAAGTATCTCGAAAAAGCCAAGATGCTTCCCTCGTATAGCGGCAACCCTATCAAAGCCGAAACCGTCTATGATAACGGAGTGCCTACAAAAGCGTATTTCAAAAAGGTCCAGGTCGATGATGTCGTAGGGGAACTCCTTCGCGGAACGAACGCGCCGCGGAATCAGTATGCCGGGTACGGCTGGCGGCGACTGTCGGCTGAGGAGGAGGCAGCGCAGCGCGCGTACGAGGAGGCTGTGGCTCAGGGCCAGGAAACCGGCAACCCCGTTTACAACGAAAAGGAGCGGGCCGCTCGCGATCGCGAACGAGCTATGCAGGCCATACGCGATAACTACAAGACGCCCCCCGGCCCTGTGATCAATGGTTCCGATGCCGCACAAAAAAAGCTCGACTCCATGGAGGAGCTTGCGGCAAGCCTCGAAGCCAAGATCATGAACCTTATCGGAACGACTCCAGCTGCGGCGATTGCCAAATTGAACGAAGAACTCCAAAAAGCGCAAGACAAGATTGATGAGGCGGCCCGGGTAGGCGTCGATACCAGCGATGTATCGGCAAAGCTGGCCGAGTATAGAAAAACTGCCATAGAAAAAATCCAGGAAGATACGCTGCGCGCTCAGAAGACCTTGGCGGCCGAAACCATGCTGATCAACGCACAGACGGCGGAAGACCACAAGAAGGTCGCTGACGCCGAATATGCGGCGACGATGGTGTCGCTTAATAAGCAGAAAGATGAGAAATGGAAAAACGTCGCTGACAAGGATGCTGCTGAGGCATGGTACAGCGCCCAAGTGGCAGCCGCCGTCAAGAAGCGCGAACAGGATTACATCGACGCCGATCGGCGCATATTCGAGAATAAGTTAGCCCACAACACCCGGCTTTACGAACTGGACGGTACCAGCCGCACGGTCATCGACCAAATCAACCGTACGGCGCTGAACGAACGCATCGCCGAGCTGCAGAGGCTTCTCGCCGAAACCCAGGAAAATACCAAGGAGCGCGAGCGGTTGGAGCAGGAGCTTGCCGACCGCAAGCGCCAGATATGGGAGATCAACGGCCGCGACCTGAACACCGCGGCGGCTGAGGCAACCCGCCGGCTGCAGGAACACCAAACCGACTATGCGGGAATTATGGTCGATTCGTTCTACGAGATCAGCGGTAGTTGGGAAGACCACATTAAAAAGATGCTCGACCGAACCGAGTCTTTCGCAGACGGCGTTAAGGGTATAATCCACGACATGGCGCTCGAAGTCCAAAGCATGATGATAAAGATGGCCATGGAGCAGTTCGTGATGCAGCCGCTGAAAAACTGGTGGAGCGGGCTGCTTGGCGGCATGTTCGGCGGCAGCGGGGGGGCGAGTGGTTCCGCCCCGGCTGGCGGATGGACGCCTAACCTTTCCGGCCTTGCCGGGAAAGCCTCCGGCGGCCCCGTTACCGCCGGTACCCTCTACCGGGTTAACGAGCCCTGGGCCGGCGGCATAGAGGTTTTTCAGCCTGCGGTAAACGGCTACATTCTCAATCCCAGCCAACAGAAGGCGCAGCAGCAGAACCAGCGGCCGGCGCAGATCATCTTCAACGTTACCACCCCCGACGCCAATAGCTTCCGCCGCAGCCAGGGCCAGATATACGCCGACGCCAACGCCATGCTCGCCCGTGGAAGGAGGAACATGTAATGTCCACCGGATTTCATGAAGTGCGCTTTCCCGAAGACATTTCCTACGGCTGCACCGGTGGGCCTGAGTATTCCACCGACATCGTCACCACCGGCGGTGGCTGGGAACAGCGGAACATCAACCACTTTAACGCAATCCACAAGTACCAGGCAGCTCACGGGGTGAAAAACCGCCAGCAGCAGTCGCAACTGTTGGCATTTTTCCATTGCCGGCACGGCAAAGGCTACGGGTTCCGCTACAAGGACTGGGCCGATTACCAAGGAGCAACGGAATATCTCGGCGGCGCCGATGGCGAGAAAACCCAGTTTCAACTCGTGAAGCACTACAGCGATGGCGTCTACGACAAGATCAGGACGATCAAAAAGCCTGTGACCGGTACCGTCAAAGTCTTCATCGACCTGGTCGAAGTTACCGAAGGATGGACGGTCGATACAGCCACCGGCATTGTGACATTTGCGGTCGCCCCGGCGAGCGGCTCTGTAACGGCCAATTTCGATTTCGATGTGCCGGTTAGGTTCGACACAGACTACGCTGGCATGGCCATCCCGAATTTCGAAACCTTCGACTGGACGAACATTCCCATCGTAGAGATTCGCGTCTAGGAGGCGGCCGTCATGATTTCGTGGCTTCAAAACAGCGTGACAACCGCCGCCTGGTGCTGGAAACTGACCCTCGCCGACGGCACGGTATACGGCTTCACCACCCACGACCGCGACCTCGTTATCGACGGCGTTACCTACGAGGCGGCGACCGGCTTTCTGCCGACTACCATCGACACCTCCAACACCATGGCCGTCGACAACCTCGACGTTGACGGCATGCTCACCAGCGACAGGATCACCGCCGACGACCTCGCCACAGGCCGGTACGAAGGCGCGAAAGTTGTAATATTCCTCTGCAACTGGGCGAACTTGGCCGACCCTGTCCACATCCTCAGGCGGGGTACCATCGGCCAGGTCAGCCACGGCAAATACGGTTTTCAGGCAGAGATCAGGGGTATGATGGAACCCTTTCAACAGGCGGCCGGACTGATCTGCCAGAAGACCTGCCGGGCGATCCTCGGCGACACCAAATGCAAGGTCAACGCTGCCGCCTATACCGCCACCGGCACCGTGGTGGCCGTCAACGCCGACGGTACCTTTACCACCACACTGACCCAAGCCGACAACTACTTCGACTACGGGCTGGTCACGTTCACCAGCGGTGACAACGACGGCAAGGGCTATGAGGTCAAAGAATATCTGAACACCGGCGGCAAGGTGGACACCTTCCTACCGACGTTCTATCCGCTGGCGGCGGGAGACACCTTTACCATCGTCGCCGGCTGCGACGGCAACTTCTCTACCTGCAAAAACCGCTTTAACAACGTGGCAAACTTCCGGGGAGAGCCGCACGTTCCTGGCAACGACTACAGCACCAGTTATCCCGGTACCGGCGACGAGAACACCGTCAACTCCGGCCAGAGCGTACAAAGGGGGTAAGGACCATGACACGCGACCAAATTGTCAGCGCCGCCCGCTCGTGGCTTGGCACTCGGTGGCAGCACCAGGCGTCACGGAAAGGCGTGGCCGCCGACTGTGTTGGTCTTGTTCGGGGAATCTACGCTGAAGTCACCGGCAGCACTGTGCCGGTGGCAGCCGACTATCCTGCGACCTGGCATCTGTTCAAGGCCGAGGAGCGATTGTACGGCGAGGCATTGAAATACGCAGATGAGATCCCGGTGGAGTCCGCCCGGGCCGGCGACCTTCTTCTTTTCGGTTTCGGCAAGGGACCGGCCCACCACTGCGGCATCATGACCGGGCCGGATACGTTCGTTCACTCCTACATGGAGGCGGGCAAAGTCGTCGAGGGCAATCTGGACGCCAAAATCAGAGGAGCCACCTGGCGCGGCCATATCAGGGCCGCGTTTCGCTTCCCGGGGGTGACGGACTAGATGGCGACAATCTTATTAAGTACGATGGCCGAAAACGCCGGGTGGAATGCTTTCTGGTCCGCTACGGCCGCGATGGTTGGTGCTACGATCGATCAGAGCCTGTTCGGCCCTCAATACCAGTACAGCCAGACAGGCCCTCGGCTAAATGATCTTCACATCCAGACGTCGACCTACGGGGCGCCTATCCCCCTGGTGTACGGACAGGCCATCCGTATCTCCGGCAACATCATCTGGGGCACCAAATTCGTAGAACACGTAACAACCGAAACACAGTCTGCCGGCGGCAAGGGCGGCGGCGGCTCGGCCACCACGACAACGACAACATATTCGTACACTGTCAGCTTCGCGGTCAGCCTCTGTAAGGGGCCGCTAGTAGGCATCAATCGCGTGTGGGCCGATGGGAAACCGATCAACCTGAGCCAGTATGACTACAACCTCTATCTCGGGGACGAGGCCCAGCTGCCGGACGAGTTTATCGAGGGCATCGAGGGAGCCGGCAATGTCCCCGCTTACCGCGGCATGGCCTATATCGTGTTCAAAAATTTCCCCGTCACCGACTTCGGCAATCGCATCCCCAGCCTGTCCTTTGAGGTGCTGCCGGCAATCTCCGACCTCGAGGAGATTGTGAACGACATCAGCCTCGAAACCGGCGGCTTCGAGACGACCGACATCGACGCCTCCGACCTGGCCGGGATTACTGTCCCCGGGTACACCATCGCCGGCGACAAAACCTTCCGCAATCGCATCGAGCAGCTGCAGTTGGTTTATCTTTTCGACGGAGGAGAGCAGAACGGCCAGGTGGTGTTCAGGCGACGGAACATCGACGGTATCTACACTGGCGATGTTCTGGAGGTTCCGGCCGACGATATCGGCGCCTACGAAAATGAACGCCCGGCCGACCCGTATACTGCTAGCATCAAGCATGAACTGGAGCTGCCTCGCAAGCTGACGGTCAATTACCTGTCCAAGGATAAGGATTACCAGAACGGCACTATGCCGGCCATGCGCCGGCTGACCAGGAGCCAGAACGAGGTGACGGTCGACCTATCGATCGCCCTGACCGACGCCGAGGCAAAGGCCCTGGCCGAGGCCAGGCTGTTCGAAACATGGCTTAACCGGACGGAGTACAACACATCCCTGCCGGTTAAATATGTCGACGCCGCCCCGGGAGATATCATCAAGTTCCCGACCGTTACCAGCATGCGGACTTTCCTCGCCGGCAAAACCACCTTCGGCCGGCCGGGACTGTTAAAAATTTCGGGCGTTGAGGTGGGCGGTACCATCTACCGTATACCAGCGCGACATGTGGACGGCGAAATTTCGCCAGGCCTCGGCGATCCGCCGACGGCCATCACCCTCGAATTCCTGGACATCCCCAAGCTTCCCTGGGACACGACGCCTAACAGCGAAATCGTCTACGTCGCCGCCACGGCTGACATATTTTACGGCGCCAACGTATATCGGACAGACGACGGCGGTACCACTTTCAGGCTGGTGGCCGACCATATCCCCCACAGCATCATGGGCAAGGCGCTCTCAGCGCTCGCCACCGGTCCGGTGGCCTTTTTCGACGAGGCCAACACCGTCGACGTGCAGCTCTACAACGGTACTCTGGAGAGCCGGCCCAAGATCGACGTGCTCAACGGCTTCAACGCCGCGCTGCTGGGCAACGAGATAATCCAGTTCCGTAGCGCTGAGCTTGTCGGCGAGCAGACTTACCGGCTGTCTGGGCTGCTCCGCGGCCACCTGGGCACCGATCATGAGATTGGCAACCATGCCATAAACGAGCGGTTCATCCTGCTCGACAGCAAGCTGAAGTTCGTGCCCGTGCTGGCGTCGGACTGGTACGCGCTCCGGCGATTCCGGGTAGGATCAGTAACGCTGCCGGTGAGCGACGCGAGTTACGATGATATTACCTTCACCCCGCAGGGCAATGCGGCCAAGCCGTATTCGGTTGTGCACGTCAAAGGTACCCGGAATGGCGACGGCGACCTGGTGATCAGCTGGGTGCGGCGAACCCGCGGCGACGGTTCCTGGAAAGATTTCGTCGATGTGCCGCTGGTCGAGACATTCGAACGGTACGAAGTCGAGATCATGAGCGGAGCGACGGTCAAGCGAACACTGACGGCGACGACGCCGGCGGCCACCTACACGGCGGTCCAGCAGACGGCCGACTTCGGCAGCCCGCAAAGCGCGGTGACCGTCCGCATCTACCAGATGTCCGAAACCCGCGGCCGAGGGCAAGTTAAGGAGGCGACCTTATGAGCGACAACACCCCCCGGTTGACAATGCCATATATCCAGGCGTCCCAGTCTCAAAAGGAAGTGACGCACAACGAAGCCCTAAACCTCCTGGACGCGCTGGTGCAGGGCGTGGTTCAGGCTCGCCAGACAGCGCCACCCGTCACCCCGGTGGAAGGCGCTGTTTACATCGTCACGGCTACGGCCACCGGCGCATGGGCGGGCAAGGAAAACTACGTCGCCCAGTACATCGGGGCGGCATGGGTATTCTATGCGCCGTTCGAGGGCATGAAATTCTACTCGGTGGCCGACGCGAACGACTACCAGTACAAGAGCGCAGAATGGACGCTTTTCCAGGCCGGAAGCAGCGCCAGCAGTAGCGGCAATTACTTCGGCGACGAATCGGACGGCAGCAAAACCTATGCGGCGACGACGTATTTGGGCCACGCAATGATAAACAAATACGCCGTCGCCTCAAACGTTGTCACGATCACCACCGCTGCGCCGCACGGTTTTACAACCGGCAATCTTATTAGTATCCAACAATGCACCCTGTCGGCGCTTAACAATACCGTGCCCCCGTTGACCGGGGCGATAAGCGCCGGCACTCACCACTACAGTATTACCGTCACCGGCGCGACTACCTTCACGTTTTCCAAAACAAACGCCGACGTCGCTGAAACGGCCGAGGTTAACGCTGATGCCACCTGCTGTAAATGGGACGGGCCGGCTATCGTTAAAAACTATACTAACCTTACTATAGATAGCGGCGTAACCGTGACGCCTGCAGCCAGATGTAAGGGGCTTGTCGTTTACGCCACTGGCAACGTAACAATCAACGGCACGCTGACAATGACCCGGCGGGGGGCAGCAGCTGCCGGTGACGATTGCTCTTTACAGCTGTTTTCTCCGTATGTGTTGGACGCTAACAACAGGGTAATAAACACATTTGCCATCCCGGCGGCTGGGGCAAACGGAGCCACGGCGCTAACTGCGTCTTCTGGTGGCTCTGTAACTGGCGTAAGTGGCGCGGCTGGCACAAATGGCCAAACCGGCGGAGGCGGCGCTGGCGCCGCTTACGGTGGCGGCGGTTCTGTAGTCGCCGGCAACGGCGCGGCCGGCACCTCCTACTCTGGCGGCGCAGCCGGTAGCGGCGCGAATCAAACCGGGAATAACGGTGAAGCGGGCGCGGCTAATGGCGGTAAAGGCGGCGATTCCAAGTATGACGGCGGTTCGGCTGGCGCTGGCAATCCGGCAGGGGCGGCAACCTACGGCACGGCCGCGCAAAACGGAACAGGGGGCTTGCTGATCGCATTCGTTAAAGGCGATCTTGTCATCGGTGCTACTGGCCTGGTATCCGCGGACGGCGCTGATGGCGGCGGCGGGACAACATCGGGCGGCGGCGCTACTGGCGGCGGGTCTGTCAATCTGTTTTATGCCGGGGCATACACCAATTCGGGCACGGTCCGGGCTAACGGTGGCACCGGCGGTTCCGGGGGCGCCGGACGCAACGGAGGCAATGGCGGCGCCGGCACGGCAAGGGCTGCCAAAATCGCGGCATAGGAGGTGTTAGCATGATCATACTGCATAACCCCGAAGACAAAGCCAGCCGGAATTTTGTCGAGCAGTACGGGGCCGGGCACACCGTTCTCGTCTACCCCGACTGTGTTGCTCAATACCCCTATATCTCGGCGTTCCCGAGTGTGGTTGTCGATGTGCCCGCCACTCTCGCCGTCGATGAAACTGGCCAGCCGACAAGCGAGGTTATTCCGGCGCACTATGAACTGGTCAGGATGCCCGAGACATGGGCTGACGTGGATGCCCACCTGACCGAAGTGACGGCCAGGCCGAGGCCATAAATAAGAGAGGGGTGGGAGAGTGGAGCACGAAAGCATCACCGGAGAACTAGTCAAAATGTCACCACCGGTAGTCCTCACAGCTGGGGCAAAGTTCGGGCTTATTACCCTGCAGGACTGGCAATGTATCCTGACAATTATCTATGCTGTTTTCGGGTGCGTCTACCTCGTCCTGAAGATCCGGAAAGCATGGAAAAATCGAAACAACTAGGAGGCCCGTTATGGAGATCATAACCGGTATTCTTGCGTGGCTTGAGCAGCACCTGGCGTGGGCGCTGCTCATCGTTTTTACGGCCGCCAACATCCTGGTGCTGGCCGTTCACCTCGCCGGCAAATACGTCCGGGAGCATGGCCTGCCGCCCGGCCCGTTCAAGGACAAGCTGGATAAGATCATCTACGAGATTGACCGGGTCTGCGACAACATGGAGAATCCGACGAAGCGATCGATGGCCATGATCCAGCTCCAGCAGGTGCTCGGGTGGAAGCGAGTATTTCTGCCGAGTGCGATCATCGGCTGGATCATCGACACCGAAGTGGCGTTTATTCGGAAGATTCAACAGGTAACCGGTACCCCGGATATGCACCAGGAAGGGGGGCAAACAAATGGCCAGAGTAATGCTTGACCCCGGCCACGACGGCGCGGTCGACCCCGGCGCGATCGGCGCGGGCGGCACCCAGGAGGCCGTTATGGCCATGACGTTCTGCGAGGAGCTCGCGCGCATCCTGGCGAGCCGCGGCCATGAAGTTGAGTTGACCCGGTACGGCCCGGACGCCGAGATGGAAAGCCTGACCAAGCGGGCCGTGAAGGCTAACGACTGGGGGGCGGAAGTCCTGTTGTCCGTCCACTACAACGCCTTTGTCAGCGCCGGTGCTCACGGATTCGAGGTATGGACGACCAGCGGCCATACTCGCAGCGACGACCTGGCCACGCTGATTTACAACAACATGGCCGCGCTGGTGCCCGAGGTAGATGGCCGGCCGGACATGTCCGACGGAGATCCGGACAAGGAAGAGAACTTCACCGTCATCGCGGTGGCCGCCATGCCGGCCGTACTCGTCGAGTTGCTGTTCATCACCAACCCGACCGAAGAGATGCTGGCCAACGACGCCACGTTCCGGCAGCGGCAGCAGGAGGCCATCGCCCTGGCGGTCGACCAGTTCCTGGGGGTGGCGTAGGTGGCGAAGGCCAAAATATCGCAGCATGGCGTCCGTATATGGTGCCCGGGCTGCAAAGATTATCACGATGTGCCCATCAAGCCTGCCCCGAACGGCTGGGACTTCAATGGCGACGCCGAGCGGCCGACGCTGAGCCCGTCAATTCTGCGACGCTCCGGGCACTATGCGCCGCGTGCCAAGCCGGATGGCCATTGTTGGTGTACCTATAACGCCGAGCAGGAGAAGAAGGGCGAACCGCCGGCGCCGTTCAAATGCACGATCTGCCACAGCTTTGTCCGCGACGGCAAGATCCAGTTCCTCAGTGACTGCACCCACGAGCTCGCCGGGCAGACGGTGGAACTTCCGGAGGTGGATACAGGTGAGTGACCGCGACACTGACGACATTGCCCGCGGATGGGAAGCCATCAAATCAAAGTTCGGCGGCCGGGTAATCCTGGCCGTCGTTCTCATTGTCATCTTCATCGCCGCCGGCGTGTGGGCATACAACCACTGGCACCAGCCGCAGCCGGTGACGTACATGCCCCAGCACCAAGCCGAGACCGCCCAGGGCGTCCAGGAAGCCGCGAATACCGCCGGAATACACATCTCCTCCGGCCAGGCTCAGGAGGTCGCCCAGGCCGTCCAGGAGGCGACGACGCGTCCGCCCGATCAGGTCGTCACCACCACCGGTGCGGGCATGACTCAGACGCTGGCCAGCGTCCAGGGTGGGGCTCAGCTACAGATCGTCACCGACCCGGTGCGGCCCGACAAGCCCCCCGACAAGCCGGCCGCCGATCAGCCGGTCAATCTGAACGTCTACAATATTAAGGCATACCCGAAGCACCTGCTAGAAGTGACCGCCTACCAGAAAGCCGTTGATGTTGCATATATGACGCGAGTGACGGTGTTCAAGCGCACCGGCTATCTCGGTCCGGTAGTGAGCTACGACGGCGACCGGGCGGGGAGTAAGGTGAGAATAGGCATGCGATTATCGGTACCATTGGATTAATGAAGAAAGCCCCCTGGCCGTGTGTGCGGTCAGGGGGCTTTTTGTTGTTTATGCGCATGCGAATCTATCCGGGTCGCAGCCGTGCTGCTCCGAATCTCGCAGGACTATTCGCTTGATAGAGAACAATCTATGTCAAGGGCCAGCATGCACGCCAGCCTCGAGGCGGGTTCCCGCGACCTCGCCGGCGAGCGCCGGGTCATCGGTTTCGGCCTGTACCCTGCAGGCCATCGTCAGGCGGGGGTGCCGACCGGAGCCGGCGTCACTCTGCGAGGTTGATACTGACAAAAGCGTTTCTTCCTGGGTAAATTACTTGCGATAGATAGGTTATTTTTCGTCTGCCTTCGGCCGTAACTTTTTTCATGAAGGCCGACCGCTTCTTTTCGGTGTTGAACGAGATACAGGTTTTGTTATCGATAATCACCTGGTAAACGATGGTTTCATTTTTGTGCTTGTTATACATCGTTGTTGCCTCCATTAAATTATTATCTTAGTTATAATATATACTAAGATAATATGTAAGTCAATAATATTTTTATTAAATTAGATAATATATTTACAAAGATGATATAATTTGATATCCTGTTACCAGGAGGGGATTGTATGCCCAGAAGTGAGGCCATCCCGGAAGCCGAAGCGCGGGATATCGAATTTGAAATCAAGAAGCAAATCGCCGGCGCAGGGTCGAATGTCTCTGACGTTGTGCGCCGCCTGAATGAAAAATACGGCACGAATGATACTGCGCCGAACGTTACCAGACAGCTCAAGCAGGGAACACTCCCTGTCTGGAAGATGCTCCGGATCGCCGCTGTGCTCGGCTATGAAATCCAATGGCATAAAAAATAGGGCAGATTGCTCTGCCCTAGATCATCCCTCGGCCAGCGCCGGGGGCTTTTTATTATTCTGGACGCTTAATCATTATGCCTAAAATGGTTAAATCCTCCTGTAGTTGCTGCTCCTTTTGTAGCTGCTGCTCTTTGGGATCCAGATCGGGTTTCTCGTCATCCATGCAAACCACCTCTCGAATTTTTTGGTTACGACCGGTGACTTCTTATTTCCTCGCTTCAACGTATAACGATAGCTGCGGGTGTGTCGAATCGAATAAACTGGTGTTTCTTAGTACGGGGCATAGACTTTGGCCATACGCCGACAAATAAGCATCCTCGAACCCCGCCTCATGAAGCATTGTAATAAGCTTCTTCCCATTCCACCAGTTTATGTGATGGCCGGGATAGTCTTTCTGTACTTCGAGCTTACACTTACTGATTATATGGTTTAGCGCATCTTCATAGGGGAGTTTACAGATATCGTCAAATTCACTATCGGAAATTGTAAGGCAGCGCGGATCGCTGATCAGTTCGCACAGCTGAGAGGCGAAGGCATATAAAAACACTTGTTTCAAAGAAACGCTATTCATGGGGCGGCAGAAGCGAACCCGTTTCACTTCCCGTGGCGTGCTGTAAGTATCGATTTCCCACTGCCAAAAGGCTTTGTCGTTGTTCTGTAGGGCTTTGTAGTAAAGATCAATATTGGGCGTGGTGATTCGGATGAATCCACCCGGCTTCAGTATTCTGTATGATTCATTGAACATGTTTTGGGCGGCATCGTTGGTAATATGCTCTACAGTGTGACTTGAGTAAACGGCGTTTGCTGAGTTGCTTGCGATAGGGAAGGGCTGTAAGCTCAGCAGGTCAAGGTTTATGTGGATGTCATTTCCTTTATACCATTCAGAATAGTAGTCGACGTTAGTCCATTTAGGATGCTGGAACAACCCGGCCCCGACATTGTAATAATTGCCGGGTAAGTACAGGGAGGGATCATCGTTCGGAATCCGCCGCAGTTCATAGCCGGCTTTTCTTAAAGCGCTTTGTATTAATCGCTTCACATTGTCACCTCCAAAGGAAGTCTTCCATAGGTCTTTAGCTATCGGCATGTAGCCGGGGGGCTTGTTATTTGCCAAACACTCTGCCTTCCAAGATTTTAGCGATATCCTTCCCCAGCTTATCGGCTACGGTACCGGCGCCTCCCCATTTTGTCATCTGCACAACCTTCCCATTGTGCAGATATTTGGAGCTCTCCATATCAAGAATTTTGACGTGCGCGGATGACTCGTAGCCAATACTGGCCTTTCTTATTGGTTCCATGTCGATGAAGATTAAATAACGAAATCCGTCATCCTTATAGGCGTCCAGAAGATCGGCACGCTCTACACTGATTGAATCGGAATACCCTCTGCTTTTTAGCTTGTCCCAGTATTTATCGTCGGTGACTATTTCGCTGTTATTTTTAACTAAGACCGGAACGACATTGTTTTCGACAACATCTTCTCTCACGCTTTTGGTCGTCATTCCCCAGGACGAGGTATTGTAATACTTGAACCACAAGAAGACTTTTGATTGTTTCGCAGCAGCCGATACGGGAGCTGCGTACGCAACGGCCGATACCCCAAAGAGAATCAGCCAAGTAAGGATTAATACTTTTTTCATAAAGGTACCTCCTCTACGTTGTCACTATTAGGATACTACTTTGGAAATAATTGGACAAGTCCCGTCGATTTTTGTACAATAGTAATGACTTTTATTCATTGTCTGGAGGCGAACTGTTTGCCGAAGGGAGAAACGGTAAAAGCCGGGGCGAAGCTGGTACCGTACAACACCAGGATGGATGCGGAGACGAAAGCCCTGCTGGCCGCCCTGGTGCAGGTCCAGAAGTTACCCGGCGGTCAACGCGAACTGATCGAAAGAATGCTTGCAGCCTACGAGGCGAAATATCCGGCGGACGTCGGCCGGGCCAGGGAGATCGTGGCGCTGCTGGTACCATCAGAATAATTGGAAACAACTGGCCTGCCGTGGAGGCTTTTTTTATTTCTGGTTGTAATGATATAATGATTTCATTACTGATGCAAGCAGACGTCGCAGCGAGGAGTTAAAATTATGGCAGATATCCGTGTCGATGTAATGGTTAATTTTTATCAAGATGGGCGAATAAAGCCTGTAGCAGTTAAGCTCAATGGCACAAAGCACAACATTAAACACGCCAGCTGCATTGCCAGGCTTTTTTTTATTGAGATGGAAGACGGACAAGTAGCTGAGCTGAAATATGACATGGAAAGCGGCTCCTGGTGGCTCAAATACCTAAAATAATGTGGGGATTATTTTGGGGAACAAGTAAGTTTAAAACCCGTTCACAGGCATTCCCTTTTGACAAATACGTCTATAGAAAGTACAATAATTAGCGGGGTTTGTTCGTACCTGTTCGTTGGCGTGCGGACGGCTACTACGGCCTCCGGAGCCGGGTGCGCAGGTTCGATTCCTGCCGGGCGCACCAGAAATGACACTAAATTGCATGCCTGACGGCGTGCTTTTTTTATAGGGGTCT
>JALHDI010000158.1 GCA_022839045.1 Sporomusaceae bacterium | reverse complement strand
CGCGATCCGCGACGTGATCGCGGGGGATCTGCTGAGCGGCCTGTCGCGCGGCCTGGAGGCGGCGCTGACGTCGGTGGCGGTGGCGATGGGCGTGGTTATCGTGCTGGCGGTGGTGTGAGGTGACGGCGATGATGATGAAGATCGCGGCGGTGTTCGTGATGGGGACGGCGGTGGGCATAATGTACCGCATCCCCCGCAGCCTGCTGCTTTACGGGGCTCTGAACGCGACGCTGGCGTGGCTGACGGCCGGGCTGCTCGCGGCCGCGGGCATGAACGCGGTGGCGGCGAATTTTTTCGGCAGCGTCGCCCTCGGGGCGGCGGCCGAGGCGTTGGCGAGGCGGCTGCGCAAGCCGGCCACGATTTTCGTCATCCCCGGGTTCATACCGCTGGTGCCGGGGCGGGAGGCGTATACGACGATGCGCTATCTGGTCGAGGGCCGGTACGGGTCGGCGGTGGAGATGGCTACGCAGACGCTGCTGACCGCCGGCGCGATCGCTTTCGGCATTTTCGTGAGCATCACCCTGTACCGGCTGGCGATAAACAACGTTTTCAGGAAAGGGACGGACCAATGCTGACCGCGGTGAGGGAATGGATGGGGCGCCACCGCCTGCCGGCCGCGGGCGACAGGGTGTTGGCCGCCTGTTCGGGGGGGCCGGATTCGCTGGCGCTGGTCCACGCGCTGGATGCGCTCAAGGAAGAATACGGATTTTCCCTGGCGGTGGGCCACGTCAACCACCTGCTGCGGGGGGCGGAGTCGGACGCCGACGCCGCTTTTGTCCGCGAGTTCGCGGCCGAGCTAGGGTTGCCTTTTTACCATGCCGCGGTGGACGTCGCGACTTTCGCGGCCGCCGAGGGCCGCTCAGTGGAGGAGGCGGCCCGCGTGCTGCGCTACCGGTTTCTGCGGGAGACGGCGGCGGCGCTGGGCGGGGCGCTGATCGCCACCGGCCATCACCGCGACGACCAGGCCGAGACGGTGTTGCTGAATCTTTTCCGCGGCGCGGGCGGCGCCGGGCTGGGGGGCATGAAGCCGGCGGCCGGCGGCGTGATCAGGCCGCTGCTGGCCGTGGAGCGGGCGGAGATCGAGGCGTATTGCCGCGAGCACGGGCTGGCGCCGCGGACGGACAGTTCTAATTTTTCGACCGAGTATCTGCGCAATTATCTCCGCCTGGAGCTCATGCCCCGGCTGGCGGCGGCGTTCAACGCCAATATCGCCGCTACGCTGTGCCGCACCGCCGAGCTGGTCGGCGACGAGCACGATTTCGTCGCGGCGGCGGCTTCAGCCGCGTGGCCGGACGTGGTTTCCGGCGAGGGGGACGCGCTGGCGGTCGACTGCCGGGCGCTGGGCGCTCTGCATGTCGCCGTCCGCCGCGAGCTTATCCGCCTGGCGCTGGCAAAAATTCGCGGCGATTTAAGAGGAATAAGCTTTTTCCATGTGGAAAAATTATTAGAATTAGGTTTATCGGGGTCCACGGGCAACGCGGCCGAGTTGCCGGGCGGGCTCGCCGTCCGCCGGGAGTACGGCCGGCTGGTGTTCGCGGCCGCGGCTCCGCCGCCGGCGCCGGCGATCGGGCCGCCGGGGATCGTGATCGCCGTGCCGGGGACGACGCCGTTGCCTGCTCTGGGCATCGCGGTGAAGGCCAGGCTGTCGGCCCAGCGCCCGGCCGGCGACGGGCCGGACAGGGCGGTGTTCGCCTGGGAGGAACTGGCGTCGCCGATCCGCGTCCGCACCCGCCAGGCGGGGGACCGCTTCCGCCCGGGCGGCAAAAAGATCAAGGAATTGCTCATCGACGCCAAGGTGCCGCGGCACCTCAGGGACGGCATCCCGGTGTTCACCGACGGCCAGGGGATCATCTGGCTGGGCGGGGTGAGGCAGGCGAAGCGCGGCCGGCCGGGGCCGGCGACCGGGACGTATCTCGAACTAATCATCGCCAAACAGGAGGGCTGACGTGAATCAGGATAAGGACATAAGAGAGGTGCTTGTGAGCACCGAGGCTCTGGCGGCCAGGATCAAGGAGCTGGGCGAGGCGATCAGCGCCGATTATGCGGGCAAGGATATTCTCATGGTCGGTGTGCTCAGGGGCGCCGTAATTTTCATGGCCGACCTGGCCAGGGCCATCAGCCGGCCGGTGACCATGGATTTCATGGCGGTGTCGAGCTACGGGGCTTCGACCAAGTCCAGCGGCGTCGTGAAGATCGTCAAGGATCTGGACGAGGATGTGGCCGGCAGGCATCTGCTGATTGTCGAGGATATCATCGATTCCGGCCTGACTCTCAAGTACCTGTTTGACAACCTGAAGTCGCGCAAGCCGGCGAGCGTGAAGATCTGCACGCTGCTGAGCAAGCCTTCCCGCCGTAAGGTCGATGTTCCGGTGGACTACAACGGCTTCACCATCCCCGACGATTTCGTGGTCGGCTACGGCCTGGATTTCGCGGAGAAGTACCGTAACCTGCCGTATGTGGGCGTGCTTAAGCCCGAGGCCTACGGCAGCCAGACGACGCATAGGATATAATGGCGGCCGTGGCTGCCGGCAGGAGTTGGATTGTCACTGGAGTTTATTTATGATATAATTATCTCCTATGGATACAGTAGCTTTTTTCGCTTCAGCTCCAGTGAAAGGGGGTTAAGTTGTTGAACAAGTTTTTCCGCAATGTCAGCTTCTATCTGCTCATCATTATCATCGCCATATCGATAATCGACTATTATTCCTCGCGTACCACCACCAAGACGGAAATCAGCTACACCCAGTTCTTGCGCAGCGTCGAAGAGCAAAAGGTGGAGCGCGTGACGATAGTGGATAACACCATCCGCGGTAAGCTCAAGGACGGCACGGAGTTTACCACGGTTACTCCCAACGATCCGACGCTGATCGGCGCCCTGCGGGAGAAGAACGTCGATATCAAGGCCGAGCAGCCGCCGCAACCGCCGTGGTGGACGACGATTTTTTCCTCCGTCCTGCCGATGCTGCTGCTGATCGGGGTGTGGTTTTTCATCATGCAGCAGACCCAGGGCGGCGGCAACCGGGTGATGTCGTTCGGCAAGAGCCGCGCCAAGCTGCAAGGCGAGGATAAGGTCAAGGTGACCTTCGCCGACGTCGCCGGCGCCGACGAGGCCAAGCAGGAGCTCGAGGAAGTGGTCGAGTTCCTGAAGCATCCCAAGAAGTTCAACGATCTGGGCGCGCGCATCCCCAAAGGGGTGCTGCTGTTCGGGCCGCCGGGGACGGGCAAGACGCTGCTCGCCCGCGCGGTGGCCGGCGAGGCGGGAGTGCCTTTCTTCAGCATCAGCGGCTCCGACTTTGTCGAGATGTTCGTCGGCGTGGGCGCCTCGCGGGTGCGCGACCTGTTCGAGCAGGCGAAGAAGAACGCGCCGTGCATCGTTTTTATCGACGAGATCGACGCCGTCGGCCGGCAGCGGGGCGCGGGCCTCGGCGGCGGCCACGACGAGCGCGAGCAGACTCTTAATCAACTGCTGGTCGAGATGGACGGTTTCGGCGTCAACGAGGGGATCATCATCATCGCCGCCACCAACCGTCCGGACATCCTCGACCCCGCCCTCCTCAGGCCGGGGCGGTTCGACCGCCAGGTGGTGGTCGACCGGCCGGACGTGAAGGGCCGCCAGGAGATTCTCAAAGTCCATACCAAGGGCAAGCCGCTGGCCAAGGACGTCAACCTCGACGTGCTGGCCCGCCGGACGCCGGGCTTCACCGGCGCGGACCTCAGCAACCTGGTGAACGAAGCCGCTCTCCTCGCCGCCCGCCGCAACAAGAAGCGCATCGACATGCCCGAGCTGGAGGAGTCGGTGGAGCGGGTGGTCGCCGGTCCGGAGCGCAAGAGCAAGGTTATCAGCGACAAGGAAAAGAAGCTTACCGCGTATCATGAGGCCGGGCACGCCCTGGTCGGCATGATGCTGACCCATACCGACCCCGTGCACAAGGTGTCGATCATTCCCCGCGGGCGGGCGGGCGGCTATACGCTCATGCTCCCCAAGGAGGACCGTTACTACGCGACGCGGTCCGAGCTGCTCGATCAGCTCAAGACGCTGCTGGGCGGCCGGGTGGCCGAGGCGCTGGTGCTGAACGAGATCAGCACCGGGGCTCAGAACGACCTGGAGCGGGCCACCGATCTGGTGCGCAAGATGATCACCGAGTACGGGATGAGCGAGGTGCTGGGGCCGATCACCTTCGGGCGGCGCCAGGACCAGCAGGTCTTCCTCGGCCGCGATATCGCCCGCGACCGCAATTACAGCGAAGAGGTGGCCTACTCGATCGACAAGGAGGTCCGCCGCCTGATCGAGGACGCCTACGCCAAGACGGAAGAGATGCTGAAAAACAATATGGATA
>JALHDI010000157.1 GCA_022839045.1 Sporomusaceae bacterium | reverse complement strand
TGGCGACGGTGGTGAGGAGGCCGAGCTCGAAGCCGCCGGCGCCGAGGGCCTTGGCGGCCAGCGGCGAGAAGCCGAAGACGGTGGCGAAGGTGAGTATCTGGAAGAGGACGCCGAGGCCGCACAGGCGCAGGAAGGGACCGTCGCGGATGATTTCGGCCAAGGTGCCGGTTTCGACCGGCTTGGGTGTCGTGACTTCGTCGTTGACGAAGAAGCTGAGGGCGAGGGCGACGCAGCCGCCGGCCGCGGCGAGCAGGAAAGGCTCGACCAGGCCGTACCACTCGGCCGCCAGGCCGCCGAGGAACATGGCGCCGACCTGGCCGACGGCGGCGGCGGAGTTGAGGTAGCCCATGGCTTTGGGGCTGTCGTGCGCCGGGTAGTAGCTGGCGAAGAGGACGGTGTAGGCCACCCAGGCGGCAGCCGCGGCGCCCGACAGGGCGCGGAAGAAGAGCAGCGCCCAGGCGTCGGGCCACATCCACATGCCGAAGGCGCTGGCGGCCGTCAGGGCGGCGCCGATGACGACGAAGACCTTTCGCCGGCCCCAGGCGTCGGAATAGAGGCCGACCGGGACGCGGAGAAGGAACTGGACGGCGCCGTAGGAGCCGAGAATGAGGCCGATCATGTCGTAGGAGGCGCCCAGGGTCCGGGCGTAGGGCGCGAGGGTGGGCACGTAGGTGTAGGCTGCGAACCAGAAGAAGACGGTGATGACGAGCAGCAGCGCGCGCCGGTGATTGCGCATGGAAGGTACCCCGCAGAACAAAATACGTATTATACACATTTTAGCCGCAATACCGGCGGCGGACAAGGTAAAAAACCAAAAAAATACACCGATCGCGTCGGCGTATTTTTTGGCATTCTCTATTGATACAGGTAGTAAGGTTTAGTCTTTTCCTTAAATTGCTGAGCCTCCTTGTCCCATTCGGCGAGCAGTTCGTCGAGGGTGTAGCGGCCGAGGCGGAGGCCGTTGTCGCCGACGGTGAGGTCGATGTATGGGATGCCCGAGCTGCGGAAGCCGTAAGCGAAGTTGTCGCCGCCGATTTCCTGGATGGTGTAAAGGAGGGTTATGCCGGTGCGGACGGCCTGGTAGGCGTGGCGGTCGGTGATGTGTATCTGGACGCCGCCGAGGGTTTTGCCGGTGTTGCCGCCGAAGCGGGGGCTGAAGTAGGCCGGGCGGAAGTAGACGCCGGGGAGGTTGCTGGCGTTCATTTTGGCGGCGAGGTCTTCGGCGTTGAGCCAGGTGGCGCCGATGAGCTCGAACGGCCGGGTGGTGCCGACGCCTTCGGAGACGTTGGTGCCGCCGAAGATGCCGGTGCCGGAGTAGACGAGGGCGGAGTCGGGGGTGGGGATGTTGGGCGAGGTCATGACCCAGGGCAGGCCGGTGTCGTCCCAGTGCATGTCGCGCGTCCAGCCGGTGAGGGGGACGACGGCAAGATCGCAGCCGATGGCGAATTCTTTGTTGAAGTAGCGGGCCAGTTCGCCGACGGTCATGCCGTGGCGCAGGGGAATGGGGTACATGCCGATGAAGGATTCGAAGCCGGGTTTGACCAGGCCGCCCTCGACCATGCCGCCGACGGGGTTGGGGCGGTCGAGGACGACGAAGGTTTTGCCGTTTTCGGCGGCGGCCTGCATGGCGTAGGCCATGGTGTAGATGTAGGTGTAGGGGCGGGCGCCGATGTCCTGGATGTCGAAGGCGAGGACGTCGATGCCGGCGAGCATTTCGGGGGTGGGTTTCTTGGTGGCGCCGTAGAGGCTGTAGATGGGCAGGCCGGTCTTGGCGTCGGTGGCGTAGCCGATCTGGTCGCCGGCCTTGACGGCGCCGCGGATGCCGTGCTCGGGGGCGTAGAGGGCGACGAGATTCACTTTGGCCTTGAGGACGTCGATGCTGCTTGCGAAGTTGCTGTTGATGCCGGTGGCGTTGGTGATGAGGCCGACCCGCTTGCCCTTGAACAGGTCGAGGTGGTTGTCGATGTTGTCGATGCCTAGGCGGACGTTCTCGCGCATCGGGGCGGGCGCGGGCGGGGCGCCGGCGCAGCCGCTGCCGAAGACGGGCATGACGAGCAGGGCGGCAAGGACGAGGGTAACCTTTGTGATAAAGCAGCGGCTAAGGCGCACGGGGGTACCTCCTGTGTGCTTTTTTGGGGGGCGGTTATCGACTGCCTTTATTCGTTGAAATCGGCCTCGATAAGGGCCGCGACAGCGGCCAGAGCCTCCGCCTCATCCTCGCCTTCGGCGCGGACGGTGATCGTGTCGCCGGCCTTGATGGCGGCGCTCATGACGGCAAGCATGCTTTTGGCGTTGACGCTTTTGTCGCCTTTGTTGATGACGACGGCGCTTTGGAAGGCGGCGGCCGTTTTGACGAGCAGGGCGGCCGGCCGGGCGTGGAGGCCGATTTTGTTGGTTATGACGAGCGTCTGTTCTCTCATTTCAGGCTCCTTTTATGCTTCTTTGAGGGCGGCGAAGCTAACGAGTTCGACGTCTTCGGCGGCGAGGAAGTCTTTCATGGCCGGGTCGGTGAGGATGGCGAATTCGCGCCGGCGCTCGCCGCTGTAGGAACTTGTCCGGGCGAGGAGGTCGTCGGCTTCCGCCGGGTGGCACATTATTTCGAGCACGCCGCCGCGGTGGGCGCGGACGATGGCCCGGAGGTTGTCCGCGGTGGCGCCGGGGCCGTAGAAGGCGTCGGTGAAGGCGTCGGGGGTGGGGACGCCGAAGGCGACGATGCGGGAGCGAACGGCGGGGCTGGTCTGGCGGAGGGGCACGCCGAGACGCCGGGCGAGACCGATGGCAACGTCGAGGATTTCAGGGTAGGAGTGGGCGTGGTGGTGGCTGTCGAGGTGGGTGAGGGCGAGGCCGGTGGCGAGGAATTTCTCGACCTGGGCGGTGAGTTCGCGTTCGGCTTCGCGCGGTTCGCAGACGGCCACGACGCGGTTGACGGGCCGATGGAAATTGCCGTCGGGTTCGACGAGGCTGGCCACGTCGCCGCCGGCAAGGAGCGGCCGGCCGTAGGTGAGGTTGAGGTGGAGGCCGGCGGCGAGCCCGTGGGCCTTGAGGAGGGCGACGGCGTCGGCGGTGTGGGCGGTGTTGACCATGAGGGTGGTGTCGCTGACGAGGCCGGCGGTTATGGCTTTGATGATGCCCCGGTTGCAGCCGGGGGTGAGGCCGAGGTCGTCGGCGTTGATTATCAGTCTGCGCATATTTTCTCCGATCGTTGCTGCCCGTGGAACAGGGGCAGGTAGTCGCGATTGGCGGCGAGGATGTCGTCCAGCAGCTTGGCGGCGATGTCCGCCGAGGGTACGAGGGGGTTGGCGACGAGGGCGGCTAATGCTGCGTCGCGGTCGCCGGTGACGGCGGCTTCGATGGCGAGGCGCTCGTAGGTTTTGACCCGCTGCACGAGGCTGAGGGCGCCGGCGGGCAGGTCGCCGACCGGCAGGGGTGTTGCCCCTCCCCTACCCACCCGGCAGTTGACCTCGACGACGGCGTCGGCGCTCAGGCCGGCGATGGCGCCGTTATTGCGGGTGTTGACGGTGTGGATCTCGTTTTTGTCGCCCGCGATGGCGCTGATGAGAGAGACGGCGGCCTCGGAGTAGTAGGCGCCGCCGCGTTTGGCGAGCTCGGGGGGCTTTTCGGCCAAAGATTCGTCGCGGTAGCGGGCGAAGAGCGCCTCTTCGACGGCCTGGACCTGCTCGGCGCGGGTGCCCGGCCCGCCGGGGGCGGCGGCGGCCTGTTCCTCGGCGAGGAGGCGCTCGGCGAGGAGGCGGTCGGTCATGTAGTAGTAGCGGTGGTAGGGGCTGGGGACCATGCCGAGCGTCTTTAAGAAGGCGGCATCCCATTTGAGGTCGGGGATGTTGTTCATGGTGAGGGCGGCGCCGTCGGCGAGTTTTTCGAGGATAACGTCGGTAACGTCTTGGCCTTTGAGGCGGACTTCTACGCCCCAGACGAGGTGGTTGAGGCCGGCGAAGTCGATGGCGACGTCGGCCGGATCGGCGCCGAGGAGTTTGGCGGCGGTCATGACCATGTTGATGGGGACGTTGCAGAGACCGAGGCATTTTACGGCGCTGTGGCCGAGGACGGCTTCGGTGACGAGGCCGGCGGGATTGGCGAAGTTGATGAGCCAAGCGTCGGGGCAGAGGGCTTCGATGTCGCGGCAGATGCCCAGGATGACGGGGACGGTGCGAAGGGCGTTGGCGAAGCCGCCGGGGCCGACGGTCTCCTGGCCGAGGACGCCGTACTTGAGGGGGATGCGTTCGTCGCGGACGCGGGCGGCGAGGCCGCCGACGCGGAACTGGGTGACGACGTAGCCGGCGCCGGCGAGGGCCTGGCGCCGGTCGAGGGTGGTATGGATCTCCATGGCGGAGCCGGCCCGCGCGGCCATGCGCCGGGCGAGGGCGCCAACGATGGCGAGCTTTTCTTCGCCGGCGGGGATGTCGGCCAGCCAGAGTTCGGCGACCGGCAGTTCGCCGGCGCGGCGGAGGAGGCCGTCGACGAGTTCGGGGGTGTAGCTGGAGCCGCCGCCGATGACGGCGACCTTGAGGCCGTTCATCGGCGCGCCTCGAGGCGCGCGGCGAGGTCGCGGATGGTCTTTTCCTGCCCGATCATGTGGCTGATGAGGTTTTTCTCGGCGATGGCGGTCATGAGGTGGTCCTGGGCGTGGACGAAGAGGAGCGATATGTCCTGCTTCTCGCCGGCGGCTTCGCGCTGGATGGTGTCGGCCTGGGCGCGGTGGGCGACGCCGACCTCCTCCTCCGCCCTTTTCAGGTGCTCGGCTGCCTTGGCGAAGTCGCCCGTTTTGGCGGCGGCGAGGGCGTCGTAGGCTTCGGCGCGGGCGTTGCCGGCGTGAAGGATGATTGCGAAGATGACGGTTTCGGTCATTGGCTGTCCTCCTGCTCTTTCAGCAGTTTGCGTTCATAGGCTTTGAGGAAGGGGTAGTAGATGACGGTGGCGATGGCGATGTTGATGACGACGAGCACGATGGCCCGCCAATCGCCGCCGGTGGCGAGGTAGGCGCCGATGGGGGCGGGCAGCGTCCAGGGGACGAGGATGAAAGGCTTGGAAACCAGGCCGAACTGCATGGCGAACCAGGTGATGACGCCCATGAGCATCGGCCCGACGAGGAAGGGGACGAAGAGGAGCGGGTTGAGCATGATGGGGGCGCCGAATATGATGGGTTCGTTGATGTTGCAGACTCCGGGCAGGAAGGCGGCCTTGCCGACGCCGCGCAGGTAGGCGGATTTGGAGACCAGCATCAGGCAGACGAGGCCGATGGTGGCCCCGGAGCCGCCGATGAAGACGAACCACTGGAAGAAGGGCTCGGGGGCGATGTTGGGCAGGGGCTGGCCGGCGGCGGCGGCGGCGATGTTCTGGTCGAGGAGGACTAGCCACATCGGCCGGGCGACGGTGCCGACGACCGAGTCGCCGTGGATGCCGGTGGCCCACAGGAGGCTGATGAGGATGATGGGGACAAGGACGCCGGCGAGGGTGTTGCCGGCGGTGACGAGCGGGGTGAAGAGCTGGGTGACGGCGTGCTGGATGTCGAAGCCGGCGAGGTGGCGGACGCCCCAGACGAGGGGGATGATGATGCCGGCCGGGACGAGGGCTTCGAAGGAGCGGGCGACCGAGTCGGGGACGCCTTCGGGCATGCGGATGGTGATCTTTTTCTCTTTGGCGAAGCGGAGGATTTCGACGGCGACGACGGCCATGATGATGGCGACGAACATGCCGCCGCCGCCGAGGTTTTCCATGAGGAGGGCGAGGCCCTTGCCTTCGATGGTTACCGGCAGGCTGGTGAGGAGGAAGGCGGCGAGGGCGAGGGTGCCGCCGGCGACGCCGTCGAGTTTGTAGGAGCGGGCGAGGTGGTAGCCGATGGAGTGGGCGGCGTAGAGGGCCATGAGACCCATGGTGAGGCGGAAGGGCAGCAGGATATTGGCGGTGTAGGGCTTGACGAGGGCGGCGAGGGCGGGCACGGGCGGGAAGGCGATGATGAGGAAGAAGCTGCCGATGATGATGAGGGGGATGGTGGAGATGATGCCGTCGCGCACGGCCCTGAGGTGCCGCTGTTCGGAGAGCCTGGTCATGAAGGGGATGAGGTTGCGGTCGAGCCAGGCGAAGATTTTGTCCATGGGCCCTCCTGTGCTAGCCTAAAATCTTGTCGACTTCACCCAGAATCACGGCTCCGCCTAATGGGCTATATCCCTGGGGCGGGATGAGGGCCACGGGCACGCCGGCCTCGGCGGCGGCGGCCTGGAATTCGGCGAGGCGGTGGCGGACCTGGGGGGCGACGAGGGCGATGTCCCAGCCGCCTTTGACGGTGTCGGCGAATTCGCCGCTGCCGACCGATTTGACGGTGAGGGCGCGACCGGTCTTGGCGGCCTGCTGTTCGATGGCTTTGACGATGAGGGCGGTGGACATGCCGCCGGAGCAGACTAATAATATTTTCATTTTTCCTCCGGGGAGGCTGCCTATAAGGTCCATCTGCTACGTTGCTCCTCAGAGCGCTGGCTAGCGTACGTCCGAGTACGCGTCGCGGCGCGCTCGCACCCTTCCGGGTATAAGCGATCACAGTACGCGTCGCGGCGCGCTCGCACCCTTCCGGGTATAAGCGATCACATCAACGCTAAAGCGTTGTGTGTCTGCTTATCCGGTGCGCCTTGCATCTGGAGCCTTCTAGGCAGCCTCGCACATTTCATTTTTAAATTTTATTTATTTATAGCTTTCGATACAAATCCGTCGGCCGCGGCCAGCCGTCGCTCCGCTTCTTCGGCGGTGCAGCCGGCCCTGAGCATGACGATGGCGGTTTTGGCGCTACGGCCGCAGAGGTTGAGAGCTTCCTCGGCCTCTTTTCGGGAAACGCCGGCGGCTTCGGCGACGATGCGTTTGGCCCGCTCCCACAGCTTGACGTTGGTGGGCTTAAGGTCGACCATGCGGTTGCCGTAGACTTTGCCCAGCCGGATCATGGCGGCGGTGGTGAGCATGTTGAGGACCATCTTGGCGGCGGTGCCGGCTTTGAGACGGGTGGAGCCGGCGATGGCTTCGGGGCCGACGAGGGGGGTTATGGCCAGGCGGGCCGCGCCGGCGACCGCCGCGCCGGGGCTGGAGCTGACGGCGACGGTGAAGGCGCCGAGCCTGTTGGCGTATTCGAGGGCGGCGACGACGTAGGGGGTACGGCCGCTGGCGGCGATGCCGACGAGGATGTCGGCGGCGGAGAAGTCTATCTGGCGGAGCTGGCCGACGGCTGCGCCGGCGTCGTCTTCCGCCCCTTCGGCCGCCCGGGTGAGGGCGGTGTCGCCGCCGGCGATGAGGCCGACGACCATGCCGGGGTCGGTGCCGAAGGTGGGCGGGCATTCGGCGGCGTCGAGGACGCCCAGCCGCCCGCTGGTGCCGGCGCCGATGTAGACCAGCCGGCCGCCGTTTTTCAGGGCGGCGACGATGGCGTCGACGGCGGCGGCGATGGCCGGCAGTTCTTTTTCGACCGCAAAGGCGACGGTTTTGTCCTCGCCGTTCATCAGGCGGAGGATGTCGGCGGTGGAGCGGCGGTCGATGTCGGCGGTGGCGGGGTTGGGCTGCTCGGTGAGGATGGCGTCGAAGTTGAAATTCATATATGTACCTCTTGACGGAGTATCTATCAACAGGTGCTAGAAAGCTCCAGATGCAAGGCGTACCGGAGGCGGCGCCGCGACAGCGTACTTGGTTATGTACGCCGAGCAAGACCGCCGAGGAACAAGTGCGCAAGTTCTTGGCGCTTCAGCGCCTAGAACTGCGGCCTGCCCCTTGCGGGTGCGCCGCAGATGGACTTTATAGCACCGTCTTACACAGTGTTAAGATAGTCATATCCAATTTTTAGGGCTCCCATAACCGGCTCAGGCCCCGGGGGGAGAAGCTCGGCCTGGCCGGCGAGCAGGGCGGCGAGGCGCCGCCGGAGGACGGGGCTGGCGAGCAGCAGGCCACCGTAGGCGGCGACAGGCACCGGCGCGGGTCCGGAGAAGCCGCGGGCGACGACCGATGCGACGAGGCCGGCGAGCTCGACGGCGGCGTCGGCGAGGATGGCGGCGGCCAGCGCGTCGCCTTCGTCGGCGGCGGCTGCCACCGTGGCGGCGAGGGCCGCGATGTCGGCCTTGGCGGTGGCGGGATCGTATACGAAGGCGATGAGGCCGGCGATGTCGGCCACGCCGAGGCGGGCGATGATCCGGCCGAGGAGGGGCGAGGGGATGTCGCGCCCTTCGGCGGCTTTCAAGCCGCGGGCGATGGCCTGGCGGCCGATGTCGTAGCCGCTGCCTTCGTCGCTGACGAGGTGTCCCCAGCCGCCGGCGCGGATGATTTCGCCGCGGCGCGTCCGCCCGTAGGCGATGGAGCCGGTGCCGGCGATGAGGACGATGCCCGCTCCCCTGTCCCCCAAGCCGGCGGCGAGGGCGATGCGGGCGTCACTGTTTACCAGGCAGGGGCAGCCGAGGCCGGCCAGGGCGCCGCGGAGGAGGTCTCGGTCGCGGTCGCGGTCGGCGCCGGCCAGGCCGAGGCTGACGAGGGCAAGAGCGGCCCGGTCGAGGCCGGCGTCGCCGGCCAGTTCGTCGACGAGGCCGGCGACGAGGGCGGCGAAGGCGGGCAGGCCGATGACATGGTAGTTGGCGGCGCCTTTTTCCGCCCGGGCCAGCAGGCGGCCGGACAGGTCGGCGGCGCAGGCGACCGTTTTCGTGCCGCCGCCGTCGATGCCGATTAGCCAGCGCATCCTCTCCCCCACCCTTCCGCGTGCTTTTTCCACATTATTTGACATTAGTCGAGCCGTTTCCTTTTTGTCGCCGGCAAAGTAATAATTGGCAGACGAAAAGCGGGCGATTTACACCGCCCGCAGTTATAATTTTTATAAAGCTGGAGGCCGTTCAGAAGTGCCCAGATGCAAGGCGCACCGGAGGATGGCCCACGACGGCGTACTTGGTTGCGTACGTCGAGTGGGCCATCCGAGGAGCAACACAGCAGATGGGCGCTTATCAACGGCCGGGGGCAGTAATGGCGAAGCCGTAGTCGAGGAGCTTCGCGGCATCCGCCCACCTTTCGTCATCATTGAGCAGAACGACGACGAGCTGGACGCCGCCGCGCCTGGCCGAGGCCACCAGACAGTCGCCGGCCGCCTGGGTGTACCCTGTTTTGACGCCGCTGGCCCCGGGGTAGGTTTTGAGGAATTTGTTGGTGTTGCTGGCGCGCACGGGGGCGCGGTTTTTGAAGGGGACGGCGTATTCGCGGGTGGCGACGATCCTGGCGAAGTCGGGGTGCTGCAGGGCCTGGGCGGTTATGAGGGCCAGGTCTCTGGCGGAGCTGTAGTGGTTATTGGGGTCGGGCAGGCCGTGGGGGTTGGCGAAGTGGGTGTTGATCAGGCCCATCTTTTCGGTCCTGGCGTTCATCAGGTCGACGAAAGCCGGCACCGAGCCGGCGATGTGTTCGGCGACGGCTTCGGCGGCGTCGTTGCCGGATACGAGCATCATGCCGTAGAGGAGGTCGCGGAGATTCAGGCGGTCGCCGGCCTTGAGCTCCAGGCTGGAGCCTTCGCAGCCCGCGGCGCTGCCGCTGACGGTGACGACGGAATCGGGTTTGCCCCGTTCGAGGGCGACGAGGGCGGTCATGATTTTGGTGGTGCTGGCCGGGTACATGATAGCGTCGGGGTTGATGGCGTAAAGGATCCTTTTTGTGCTGGCGACCATGAGGACGGCCGCTTCGGCGTCGACCTTGGGGGCCGGCGGCGCGGCCAGAACGACGGTCTGCCAGAGAAACACGAGTATCAGGACAAGTGGCGCGATACGGCGGCGCATTGAACTACCTCCACTTATGTAGGCCCGGGGTGTTGGGCGGCGGGTTAGTTAACAATAATATTCGTACAGGGAATGACATTTCCTGCAAGATTATCGACAAATAATTTTATCGTAAAGTGACTGTATTATTGGTCTTATCGGGCGTGGTTACGGTCTTACCTCGTAGTATTGGAGCAGTTCCCCCACTGTAACGAATTCGTATCCTTCCCCGTGCAGGCGGTCGATGACGGCGGCGACGGCGGCGGGGGTGTTGATGGCGCATTCGCCTTCGTGGAGGAGGACGATGCCCCCGGGGGCTGCCTTGCGGACGACGGCGGCGGCGATTTGCGCCGCGCTGCGCCGCGCCCAGTCGTGGGGGTCGATCGACCAGAGGACGGTGGTGTAGCCCCGCGCGGCTAGGTCGCTGACGAGGAGGTCGTTATAGCCGCCGCCCGGCGGCCTGAAGATGGTGGGCCGCGCTCCGACGGCGGCGACGGCCGCTTCGAAACGGGCCAGGTCGGCGAACAGTTCTTCGCGGGGCTGTTTGTTGGGGAACTTGTGGCGGTAGCCGTGGCTGGCGATTTCCTGGCCGCCGGCGGCGATCTCTTTGACCAGGCCGGGGTATTTGGCGGCGTTTTCGCCGAGGAGAAAGAAGGTGGCCCGGGCGTTTTTGGCGGACAGGACCGCCAGCAGCGCCTGGGTGGTGAACGGATGCGGCCCGTCGTCGAAGGTGAGGGCGATGATTTTGTGGCTTGTCGGCACTTTTCGGATCGCCCGGCTATAGTCCTGGAGGGCGTGGCTGGCAGTCAACACGGCGACGAGCACCCCGAAGGCAAGAAATATTCCCCACGATTTTCTGCGCTTCATGGTCGGCCCTCCCCGCGGATTCGGCCGCGGCGGGCGGCCGGTTCTTCATAAGGAAGCATATGCCGGCCGGCCGGCGGGTATGATTTCGCCCGCGGCGACGAAGGAGCCCGGCGGCGTGCCGGGCTCCGGAGGATGATGATAGGCGGCCTCGCTATACGGGGGTGCAAGGCCGCGGCAGGCAGAAGCGGCGCGGGAAGCAATTCCAGCTTTGATACTTATATCCTTGATAAGCGGGATAGTTTTCGGGAAGGTACTCGTTCACG
>JALHDI010000156.1 GCA_022839045.1 Sporomusaceae bacterium | reverse complement strand
GCGGCACAGGTCGCCCTCTACGACGACCCCGCCGCGCTGCCCGCGCTCCTCGACCGCGAGCTCGCCGCCGACGACGAGCAGCGGCGGGCCGCCCGGCGGGCGGCGGTGGCCGCCGAGAGCTGGGCGGCGCGGGCGGCGGCGATCGAACGCCTCGTCGCCGGGTTGATAGGCTTCGGCTCTCGATGAGCTCTCCTGAGCCCGCACTCGTTTCCGCGCGGCCCCGCATCCTCGTCGTCTACGGCACCCGGCCCGAGGCGATCAAGGTCGCGCCGATCGTCTGGGCGCTCGCCCGCCGGAGCGAGGTCACGGTCGAGGTCTGCTCGACCGGTCAGCACCGGGAGATGCTCGCGCCGGTGGAGGCCGCGCTCGGCCTCGTGCCCGATCACGACCTCGATATTATGTCCCGGGGGCAAACGTTGTTCGATATCACCTGCCGCTCGCTGCAGGGGCTGAACGACGTGTTTGCCCGCGAACGGCCCGACGTCGTCCTCGTCCACGGCGACACGACGACGACGTTCGCCGGCGCGCTGGCTGCCTTCTACCACCAGATCGCCGTCGGCCACGTCGAGGCCGGCCTGCGAACGAGGAACAAGTTTTCGCCCTTCCCCGAAGAGATGAACCGCAAGCTCGCCGGCTCGCTTACCGACCTGCACTTCGCGCCCACCGCCACCGCCCGCGACAACCTGCTGGCCGAGGCGGTCGAGCCGGCGGCCGTATTCGTCACCGGCAACACCGTTATCGACGCCCTGCTCGCCACCGTCGAAGACGGCTACCGGTTCACCGAGCCGCTACTGTCTGGCATCGATTACCGCTCGCGGCGGGTCATCCTGGTGACGACCCACCGCCGCGAGAACCTCGGCGAGCCGCTTCGCCACGTCTACCAGGCGCTGCGCGACATCGTCGGCGAGTTCGCCGACGTCGAGGTCGTTTTCCCCGTACATAAGAATCCGCGCGTGCGGGAGGTTGTCGAGGCCGAACTGGGCGGACTGGAAAGGGTCCACCTCATCGACCCGCTCGACTACCAGCCGTTCGCCAACCTTATCGCCCGCTCGTATCTGGTGCTCACTGATTCCGGCGGAATCCAGGAAGAAGCCCCGTCGCTGGGCAAGCCTGTACTGGTGCTCAGGGACACGACCGAACGGCCGGAAGCGATCGGCGCCGGCACAGTCAAGCTGGTCGGCACCGACCGGGCGAAGGTATACGCCGAAACCAGCAGACTGCTCGTCGACCAGGACGAGTATCGGCGGATGGCCAGCGCCTGCAACCCGTACGGCGACGGCCGGGCGGCCAGCCGCATCGTGTCGTTCATCCTCTGGAAGCACGGATTGGCCGAGCGGCCTGAGCCTTATACCGCCCGTTGAATTGCCGCGAAACGCGACAGTGTTTTGCGCGGCTGTCCCGATTCCTAGACAACGAGGAGTGGGGGATCGCCCGCAAGCCGCCGGATTCGCAGTGTATCGGTTGGCATGATTTATGCACTATATATGCGCTATAATAATTATAACCTATTATCGAACGTTTCCTGGGGAAAACAAAAGGATAATAAAGAAAATTAAGAAAATTGCCCAATTTTGGCACGAAATTGAATTTTTTATATTGAAATTCCCCGTTGAAGCAGGATTTTGCCGGCCGTTTGCTGAAAAGACATAAGTATTGCTTATAACGCCTATTCTTTGCTCGCATCTGGCGCGGTCAAGCCGGGGATAATATCTGCGTAGGAAGCGGGGTGGGGCTGGTGAAACAGGACGACAGGCGCCAGCTTCTAGCGGCGTTGGGTATGGTGGGCAATGTTGGCATCGGCATGGTCGCTACGGCCGCCGTTGGTTTGGTCGGCGGCCGCTTCATCGATAACTGGCTGGGGTCCAGTCCCTGGGCGACGGTTATCGGTACGCTGCTTGGCCTGATTGCCGGGTTATGGTCCGCTTACAAAAAGGTTGCCAGAGATGAATAGCGTCGGTTTTGCCGATCCCCGGCAGGATCTGGCCGGTGTGGCTAAACGGCTCCTGCTGCAGCTGTCGGTATGGACGGCGGCTATCGTCGCCGGTCTTTATTTCGCCGGCCACGGCGGCAAAATCGCCGGCTTCCTGGCAGGCACCACCATCAGTGCCGTTTACGGGTTGCTCGTCTGCTACCGAGTGCGGCGAAGCGCTTCGCTGCCGCCGCAGAAAGCAGTGGCCTATATGCGGACAGGCTGGCTGCTGCGGCTCGCGTTTATCGTTTTGGCGCTGGCTTGGTCGCTGAAGGTGCCGTCGCTCAGTTTCGGCGCCGTGGTGGCGGGGCTGCTGTCATTGCAGATAATAATCTTCCTCAACGGTTTCTATCTGGTTTTCAAACATTCCGCGGCCAAGTAATCATACGAAGAAAGGGGTGAAACATATGGGACATGGGGGACATGAAATCGGCTCACATAAAGTAGCCCACTTCTTCGGGTATGCCTTTAATATGGATACGCTGTACATGACCTGGCTGGTCATGGCCGTTGTTATCGTTATTTCAATGCTGGCTGTCCGCCGCCTGGAGACAGTGCCGCGGGGCATGCAGAACATCTTCGAAATGGCGATCGAGGCGATCGGCGGCCAGGTGGAAGCGACCATCGGGCCTAACAGCAGGAAAGTTGCGCCGCTTTTGATCACGCTGTTCATCTTCCTGCTTACTTCCAACTGGCTGGGCCTGGTGCCGGGATTCACTTCCCCGACCAACGACCTTAACACTACTCTCGGCCTGGCGCTGATGATCATCGGTTTCGTCCACGTGCTGGGAGTAGGCCATCACGGATTGGGTCATTTCAAGCATTTTATCCAGCCGCACCCCCTGTTTTTGCCGATCAACATCATCGAGGAGATCGCCCGGCCGATAACGCTGTCCTTCCGTCTATTCGGAAATATCATGGCCGGAGAGATTCTGATAATCCTGATCGCGGCACTGCCGCTCTATTACGGCGAGCCGCTGGTCGGCGTTCTCTGGCTGGGCTTCAGCGTGATCGTCGGCCTGATCCAGGCCTTCATCTTCACCATGTTGTCAACCTCCTACCTGAGCAACTCGCTCAAAGAGGAGCACCACTAAAAGAGTAAATCCCCAAAATTAGCCTAAATATAAGGAGGAAACCACTGTGGAACACGCAATCATCGTAGCCGCATCGGTTATCGCCGCTGCGCTGGCAATCGGACTGGCCGCTTTCGGCGCCGCCATGGGCGACGGGCAGGTGACCGCCAAAGCTATCGAGGGGATGGCCAGGCAGCCGGAAGCCAAGGGCACTATTCTGGTCAACATGTTCATCTCCGTCGGCTTGATCGAGTCCATTCCGATTATCGCGGCGGTTATCGCCCTGGTGCTGGTGTTTGCCAATCCGTTCATCAAGTAATTGATTTTGCCGGGCGACGGGATTTTTTCCCGTCGCCTCCCTTAAGCCTTGTAGAGGAGGGGCAACGATTTGGTTGAGTTGAATGCTACGCTGATAGCGCAAATCATAAATTTTCTTCTCTTGGCCTATATTCTGAAAAAGTTCGTCTTCGGGAAAGTTCTCCAGGCGATGAGCGACCGTCAGGCCCGCATCGTCGGCAACATCGAGTCGGCCGACCGCGAGCGGGCGGCGGCGGAGGAACTGAAGCGCGAATATCAGGAACAACTGGCCCAGGCCAGGACACAGGCCCAGACGATCGTCGAGAAGGCCACCAAGCTCGCCGAACAGGCGAAGGACGACATTCTCAAGGAAGCGCGGGCCGAGCACGCCCGCCTCATGAAGGAAGCCCAGGAAGAAATCGCCCGCGAGCGCGAGCGGGCCGTGGCCGAGCTCAGAAATGAGGTCGTGTCCCTGTCCATCGCCGCCGCCGGCAAAGTCATCGGGCAGAACCTGGACGCCAACGCCAACGCCAAACTGGTCAGCGATTTCATCAACAATCTCGACGGACAGAAAATAGGTGGTGTCCAATGATCGCCAGTCAACTCGCCCTGAGGTACGCCGAGGCCCTGTACGAGATTGCGGCCGAAAAAGAGGCGCTCGACGGCGTGGAGAAAGAACTGGGCATCGTGGAAGAGACGCTCGCCGAATTCGGCGAACTGGCCACACTTTTGTACCACCCGCAGGTGCCGCTCGCGGCCAAGAAGGAAACGGTCGTGAGGGTCTTCGGACCGCAGATTGCCGACTATGTCCGCAACTTTCTGCTCCTGCTCGTCGACAAGCGCCGCGAAACGGCTCTTCCGGCGATTATCAGGGAGTACAGGCAACTGGCCAACAAGGCCCGCAATATCGCCGAGGCAGAAGTGACGACGGCCATGCCGCTGGCGGAGGGCGACAGACAAGCCCTGGCCGCCAAGCTGAGCGCCGTCACCGGCAAGACGATCGTACTCAACACCCG
>JALHDI010000155.1 GCA_022839045.1 Sporomusaceae bacterium | reverse complement strand
CTGCCCGTATTTGGCGAAGGAGAAATGAGCAAAGGAGGAGCGTTGTGGAGAGAGAAGACATCTTGCTCACCATGCAGCGGGATCTGGCCAAGGCTATGCGGAAACCGCCCGAGAAACGCCGCTGGGGAATGCTCATCGACACCCGCAAATGCGTGGGCTGCCACGCCTGCACCATCGGCTGCGTAGCCGAGTACAAGCTGCCCCCGGGGGTGGTTTACCGGCCCGTCATCGACAAGGTGAGCGGCAAGTTCCCCGACGTCAAGCGCCAGTTCCTGCCCCGTCCCTGCTATCAGTGCGAAAACCCCTCCTGTGTGCCGGTCTGCCCGGTGGGCGCGACCAAGAAAGAGGCGGACGGCATCGTTTCCATCGATTACGAGAAGTGCATCGGCTGCCGCTCGTGCATCGCCAACTGCCCATACGGCGCCCGGACTTTCGACGCCGGCGACTATTACACCGAGAATCTGCCCGCCCTGCAGGAGTACGAGAAGGCCGGTTTCTTCGAGTACGGCAAGCAGTGGCGCCGGGACGGCAAACACGCCAGCGTCGTGGGCAGCGCCCGCAAGTGCCATTTCTGCACGAGCCGCCTGCAAAAGGGCCTGCTGCCGATCTGCGTGACCACCTGCATCGGCCGGGCTACCTTCTTCGGCGACCTCACCGACGAGCAGTCGCTCATCAAGAAGGTCATGGGCACCGGCAAGGTTTACCGCCTCAAAGAAGAAGCGGGCACCGACCCGCGGGTCTACTATATATAGGAGGTGCAGTAGCATGGGTAAAACGGCTAAAGCGGTTCTGCTCGTATTGTTCGTTGCCGGTGCGGTCGCTGCACTGGGCAAAATCTTTATCTGGGGCGAGAGTGTGACCAACTACGGCTCATACACCCCCTGGGGCCTGTGGGTCGGCCTCTATGTTATGATGGTCGCCGCCGCCGCCGGCGCCGCCTGGACCGGTATATACATTGCCTGGTCGCAGGGCGGCGAGCCGCAACGGCTCACCACCGTCAGCCTCATCGCCGCCGGCGCCTTCCTGGCTTTCGGCCTGGCGTTCATCGGCACCGACCTTGGCAAGCCGATGAAAGGCTTCATGATCTTCTTCAGCCCGGCCTTCAGCTCGAAGCTGGCCTGGGCATCGTGGCTTTATCTGGCCTTCTTCGTCTGCCTGGGCGGCTACCTCTTCACCCAGGCGAAAAAAGCGTGCATGTATCTGGCCGGTCTCGCGGCACTTGGATTCGTAGTGGCCGAGGGGCTGTTCTTCGGCGGCATGGTGGCCCGGGCTGCGTGGAATTCTTTGCTGACGCCGGTTTCATTCCTGGCGTCCGCAGTGGCCGCCGGCAGCGCCGCCGTTTTCACAGTGGGGCAGTTGAGCAGCGAGAAGACCTTCGCCGAGGAAGGCTATGCGGTCAAGAAGATACTTATATATTCGCTCGTCGCCGTCGCCGCGGTCGAGCTTGTCCATGCGTTCGCCGGGCAGGCCTCCCTGCTGAGTTCGGTTCCCTTCTGGGGCTTCGTCGTCCTGGGCGTGGTCGTTCCCATCTTCATGCTGACGAAAAACGCGGGCGCCATGCTGCCCGGCATTTTGGCGCTCCTCGGCCTGGCCTGCAACAAGTATGCCTTCGTCAGCTCCGGGTTTGCCACAGAACCGCTGCCCGGACTGGCGAACGCTTTCCAGGCCGCCCGCCTGTCGCTGGCGTATACTCCGTCCGCGGTGGAATGGGTGGTGGCGGTCGGTTTCGTGGCCGGAGCCATCTGGGCGGCCGATTTCCTGGCCAATAAACTGCTTGCGACCGAGCAGGCGTGAAGGGAGGCGGGCTAAGACATGGATAAGAACTTCGTCGAAAAGATCCTCGATACCAAGGCCAGCCGCCGGCAGTTCATCGCCGGCACGGCTATCGGCTGTTCGGCCCTCCTGGCTTCGAGCAGCGACCTGATGGGCGTCTTCGAACGCGTGCAGGCCGGCGTGCTCACGCCGGAGGACGAATACATCCTCAACCGGGCGGAGAATATGATCTACTCCTCCTGCCTGAACTGCAACACCGGCTGCGCCATCAAGGTTAAAGTTTTGGAAGGTATGCCCCTACGCGGGCATCTGCCCCAAAGGCCAGGCCGGCGTCCAGATTTACTACGACCCCTACCGCATCCGCAAGGTGCTGAAGCGGGCCGGCAAACGGGGCGAGAACAAGTGGGTCAGCATCCCCTTCGAGCAGGCGATCAAGGAAATCGCCGACGGCGGCAAGCTGTTCGCCAGCGTTCCCGGCGAGGAGAACCGGGTGGTCGAGGGCATGAACAGCCTGTGGGCCGTCCGCGACCCCAAGCTCGCCAAGGATATGGCCGACCATGTGGCCAAGATTCTCGGCGAAAAGGACAAGGCCAAGAAGCAGGCGCTGGTCAAGGAATTTCAAGCCAAGTTCAAAGACAATCTCAATGCCATGATCGACCCCGAGCATCCCGACCTCGGGCCGAAGAACAATCAGTTCGTGTTCTGGTGGGGCCGCCTCAAGGACGGCCGCGGCGATATCCTGAAACGTTTCTGCCTGAACTCCTTCGGGTCGGTCAACGCCCACGGGCACACGACCGTCTGCCAGGGTTCGCTGTACTTTTCCGGCAAGGCGATGAGCGAACAGTGGAAGTACGACGCCAAGAAGAACGCCATGACCTGGACGGGCGGCAAGAAGTTCTACTGGCAGGCCGAACTGGAGAAGGCCGAGTTCGTCATCTTCGTCGGCGCCAACGTCTTCGAGGCCAACTACGGACCGCCGGTGCGGGTGCAGCGCATCACCGAGGGGACTTCCTCCGGCCGCATGAAGTACGCCGTGCTTGACCCGCGCTTCACCAAGGCCGCCACCCATGCCTGGAAGTGGGTGCCGGCGGCGCCGGGCAAGGATACCGCCGTGGCCATGGGCATGATCCGCTGGATCATCGAGAACAAGCGCTATGACGCCAAGTACCTGACTTGCGCCAACAAAGCGGCTTCCAAGGCGGCGGGCGAGCCTACCTGGTCGAACGCCACCTGGCTGATCAAGATTGTGGGCGGCAAGCCGACCGTGTTCGCCCGCTCGCATGAACTGGGTTTCGAAAAAGAAATGGTGACGACCAAGGACGGCAAGACGTACGTCAACGAGAAGTTCGTCGTCGTCAAGGACGGCCAGCCGGTCGAGGTCGACCCGAACAGCGACAAGGAGGCCGTGACCAGCGACCTGCTGGTGGATACCGAAATCAACGGCGTTAAGGTCAAATCGGTACTGCAGCTCATCTACGAGGAGGCCAAGGCCCGCAGCATCGAGGAGTGGGCCAAGGAAGCCGGAGTGAAGGGCAGCGATATCGAGGAACTGGCCAAGGAATTCACCAGCCACGGCAAGAAGGGCGTCGTCGATATCCATCGCGGCGTATCGCAGCACACCGCCGGCTTCTACAACGTTATCACCTGGAACACGCTCAACCTGCTGAATGGCAACTACGACTGGCGGGGCGGCTTCATCGCCAAGGCGGAGTATTCCCATGCCGGCACCAAGCCGGGGCAAGCGTTCAACGTGGGCAATCACCCGAAGAAGATAGCCCCCTTCGGCAGCACCATCATCCGTACCAGCTTCAAATACGAGGACAGCACCATCTTCAACGGTTATCCGGCTAAGCGGCCCTGGTTCCCGCTCATCAGCGACATCTACCAGGAAGTCATCCCGTCGGCCATGGATATGTACCCTTACCAGGTAAAATCGCTGTTCCTCTACATGGGCTCGCCCGTGTACGCCCTCCCGGCGGCCCAGGCGGTCATCGACACGCTGCTCGACGTAAACAAGCTGCCGCTGTTCGTGACCTTCGACACCACCGTCGGCGAGACTTCGGTGTACGCGGATTACATCATCCCCGACCTCACCTACCTGGAGAGGTGGGAGATGCATGGTTCGCATCCCAGCATCCCGTATAAGAATTCGCCCATCCGCCAGCCGGCGGCCAAGCCGCTGACCGAGACGGTGAAGGTGTTCGGCGAGGAGATGCCGCTGGGCTTCGAGTCTTTCCTGCTCGGTCTGGCCGAAAAGATGAACCTGCCCGGCTTCGGCCCCAACGGCTTCGGCAACAACGTGCCTTTCACCCACTTCGACCACCTTTATCTGAAGCAGGTCGCCAATATCGCCACCGACGGCAAGGTGCCTGACGCCGACGACGAAGAGGTGAAGGTCTTCCTGGAAGCCCGCAAGCACCTGCCGAAGACGGTGTTCGACCCTGACCGCTGGAAGGCGGCTTGCGGCGGTGACGCGTTCTGGCGCAAGGTTGTTTACGTGCTCAACCGCGGCGGATGCTTCGAGGACTTCAATTCGGCCTGGGACGGCGACAAGGTGAAGAACAAGTACGGCGTCATGGTGAACATGTTCGTCGAGAAGACGGCCACCACCAAGAACGCCATGACCGGTAAGAACTTCGGCGGCCTGCCGACCTACATCGGCGAGGTCCAGGACTGCGCCGGCAAGCCGATCGCCGACGAAAAAGACGGCTACGATCTGACGATGATCACCTACAAGCACATCCAGCACACCAAATCCAGGACGGCCGCCAGCCCCTGGCTCATGGCCATGGAACTTGAGAACGGGATCATCGTCAACCCCGTGGACGCAAGCCGCCTCGGCCTGCGCGACGGCGACCGGGTCAAAATCACGTCAGCCACCTGCCCGGACGGTAACTGGAAGCTGGGGCCGCTTGGTAACAAACCGCTAATCGGCAAGATCAAGGTCACCGAAGGCGTCCGTCCCGGAGTAGTGGGCTTTTCTCTGGGGCACGGACATTTCGCCTACGGCGCCAAAGCTTTTACCATCGACGGTAAGACGATCAAAGGCGACCCCGGCCGTGGCACGGGCATCCACGCCAACGTGGCCATGCGGGTCGACCCGGTGCTCAAGAATACCGGCCTGCAGGACGTTGTCGGCGGCAGTATCGTCTTCTACGACACCAAGGTTAAACTAGTCAAGGCATAAGCAGGGAGGGAGGCGGGCATCCGCCTCCCTTTTCTGACATCGAGAGGGAAAAGATTTTCTGTTGTCCGCAGCAGCCGCATTTGCGATAATGGACTTAACAGTTGGTAGGAGGGTCGTATGAAGAAGCGGTTATTGGCTGTAGCACTGCTCCTTATCATGGCGTTGGCGCTAAACGGCTGCTCGTCGGGGCCTGCGAAGACGGTCAGCCTGCACAAGACCGATGCCGGTGCCGCGGTTAAAGACAAGAGCGCCGGCAAGGTGCCGCTCAGGGTGGCGGTGTCGTCCATCCTTTCCCCCAAGGAGACGCTCACCGTTTACCAACCGACCGTCGAATACATGGAGGACAGACTCGGCTACCCGGTGGTGCTGCTGCAGCGGAAGACTTACAAAGAAGTCAACGATCTCGTGCAGAGCGGCGGGGCCGACGTCGCCTTCGTCTGTAGCGGCGGCTACGTCGCCGGCAACGACACCTTCGGCATGGAGCTTTTGGCCTTGCCGGAGGTGAAGGGTGATACCCGCTACCAGTCTTATATCATCGCCCGCAGCCGCGACAGCAAGTCGATTCTTGACCTCGGGGGCCGGTCTTTCGCCTTCACCGACCCGATGTCCTTTTCCGGCCGCATCGCCCCGGTGCACATGCTGACCTCGCGCGGCGTGGACAGCGACCGGTTCTTCAGCCGGACCTTCTACACCTACAGCCATGATAACGCCATCCGGGCGGTAGCCGACGGTATCGCCGAGGCGGCCGCCGTGGACAGCATGATCTTCGACCGGGCGGTGGAAAAGGAGCCGGAACTCGGCAAGCGGGTCTTTATAATCGATAAGTCCTTGCGGGTGGGGAATCCGCCGATGGTGGTCAATCCCGCCATCGACGCGGGGCTGAAGCAGCGGATCCGTGATGTGCTGCTGGCAATGCACGGGGACGAACAGGGGCGCAAGGCGCTCAAGGCTTTGTCCTACGATAAATTCGTTATGGCGGAGGACGAATATTACGCCGAGCTTAAAACCTTGTGGCGCGCGACCAAGGAGAAGCTATGATAAAAATCGGCTGGCAGAGTTTTACGCTGAAGATCATGGCGCTGCTGATGGTCGTGCTGCTAATGCTGGGCACGGCGATCATCATCCAGACGAGGGTCATAATGAACAACCTCTTCACCGAGCAGCAGGCGAAGAGGGGTATTTCGATCGCCAACATGCTGTCCGCCCGTGCGGCCAACCTGATTCTCGTGCACAACTATTACGACCTCCACGAGCTTGTCAAGGATGCTCAGCTATCGAACGACGACGTCAAGTACGCCTTCGTGGTAAGCAACGACGGGGAACTGCTCGCCCATTCCTTCCCGGAAGGCTTCCCGGGAGATCTCCTTGCCGCCAATCCGCTGGCGCCGCAGGCAAAATACAACATCGCCGAGCTGGCCACCGAGGAAGGGATTGTCCGGGAGCCCCGTTTCGTCGTGCAGTTCGCGAGCAATACGCTTGCGCTCCTCTTCCTGGGCGACGGCAGCCTGCGCGCGATACTGAGCGACACCACCCGCCAGTTGCTCTTCGATACGCTGGTGGCGATATTCATCGGACTTATCCTGACTATTTTCCTCACCGGCAGACTAACCAAACCGATCAGGGAGCTCGCCAGGGTTACCGGAGCGATTACGGGGGGCGATTTTACCCAGCGGGCCTACGTAAAATCCAACGACGAAATGGGTCGGCTGGCCGGCGCATTTAACTCCATGGCCGACTACCTTCACCGCTTGATGACTGAGCTGAAGCAGAAGGAGGAGGCCCGGACCCACCTGCTGCAAAAGGTCATCGTCGCCCAGGAAGAGGAGCGCAAGCGTATTGCTCGCGAACTGCACGACGAAACGGGGCAGACGCTCACTTCGCTGATGATCGGGCTCAAAAGCCTGGCGGAAAACTGTCCCTCCGCGGCGCAAGAATGCCGCGTGGAGGATATGCGGGCGGTGGTGAAAACCACCATCGGGGAGATACATCGCCTTGCGGTGGAGCTGAGGCCGAGCATCCTCGACGACATGGGCCTCATCCCGGCGCTGGAGAAATATGTGGCTGACTTCCAGGCCGCCCACGGACTGGACGTCGACCTTCACGTCGGATGGGGCTCGGGCAGCCGGGTGCCCCACGCGATTGAGGTGACCGTCTACCGGATTGTGCAGGAGGCACTCAACAATATCGCCAAATACGCGCAGGCGGAGAACGTCAGCGTAATAGTCACCCGCGATGACAATGGTCTCGAAGCGATCGTCGAGGATGACGGCAAAGGCTTCGATGTCGAAGAGATAATGAGCAACACTGAAAGCAACAAGTTGGGGTTGCACGGCATGCGCGAACGGGCGTCGCTCGTTGGCGGGACGTTTACGATCGAGTCTTCCGCGGGACACGGAACGACCATATATGTTCGGATACCGCTGGCCGGAGGTGAGATTGATGGGAGAAGTTAAGGTTG
>JALHDI010000154.1 GCA_022839045.1 Sporomusaceae bacterium | reverse complement strand
TGCCGCCAAGCGGCGCATAGTCCACGCCGGGATCCGCCGTGCCGCCGGTCTGCGCGTAGGACACGCTCAGCGCCTCGTTCGTGGCCGTGCCGGGGCGCGAGACCGTGAAGACGCCGGGGGTCAGCGTCGCCTCGTCGGCGTCGGACGTCTTCGTGAGCGCCAGCTCGCCGGTGATGAAGTTCCCACCGTAGTAGGACCAGGCGACGCCGGCGCCGTTCGAGGCCGCGACGCGGAAGTAGTAGGTCGAATCGGCGGCAAGTCCCGTGGCCTGGATGCTGAATTCGCCCGGAGCCTGCGGCGCGGCGCGCGTGGCGGAGGAAACCCAGTTCGCGGCGTTCGTCCCGGCATCCGTCGCGCCCCAGTAGGCGACCGCGGCTGTGGCCGAGGCCCCCGTCGAGACGAGGTTGCCGCAAAGCCAGGCGGAGGATGCGGTGATGTTCGTCGCCACGCCGACCGTGATGGACGGCATCCCCGGCACCGCGCCCTGCGCCTCGCCGTACGTCTGAAAGACGGTGTTGGAGATCATGGTGAGGTAGTCCGCCTGAATCCAGTTTGGCGACCGAGTCACGTTGGACACCCGGACTTCGTCGAGCCGCCCCTTCCATGCGTTTCCATAGGAGGCGTTGAGGATGCCCAGATACAGACCCGCCGCCGTGACAGGCACGTTGCCGGACGCCTCGTTTCGCGCGCTCTTGTAGAGTCCGTCGAGATACACCTTCATGCGATTGCTGGCAAGGTTCTTGTCGTAGGTGGCCGTGACAAAATACCACCGGTTTGCGTCCGTCACGGTATTGCTGAATTCACCGCCTGCCCCGCCAATCTGAAAAAAGAGGTTGCGATTGGTGTATTTGAACAGATAGTAGGACCGGATCGAGGACGACGTACGCTTTGAAATCAGTCCGCGGGGCTGCACGTCGTTCTGCGTGTCGTACATCCAGCACTGGAGCGTGAGCTGGCCCATGCCGTCGAGTTCGCTTCGATCCGGGGCCTGCAACCAGTCGTTGTTGCCATCAGGCCAGCCAACGGCCTCGCCAACCGCGCCGACCGCGCCCTGCTGGACAACACCGTACTGGGCGGCCGGATTGAGCAGCGGACTGGAATCGGACAGCGTGGATTCGCTCCCGCCGAGGTGGTACACGGCCACGTAGCCGTTCGCCCAGACCGTCCCGTTGGTCGTGTAGTCCGGCGCCGTCTGGCCCGCCCGGTTCCAGTAGGCCGTGATCGACGTTCCAGCATCCACCAGTTCCGGCACGCGCACCCAGACCAGCGATCGCCCCGCCGGATTCCACCGCTCGATTTCGTAGGGCAGCTCGACGGTTCCCAACGAGTCCGAAAAGCGCAGGTCTGCACCGCCCTCCAAACACTCCGCGTACGTGAAGCCGCCGATGGTGTCGCTCCCCAGCACGACCAGCGCCGGGAAGTTCGTGAGCGTCTCCGTCCCGGTGTAGCCGGAGAATGTGATCGCCGCCTTTTTCCCCCACGCCGGAAAATCGGCGGCGTTGGAGACGAACGACAAACCCGCGACCAGAACGACCGCGACGACACGTTGAATTGCTTTCATGACGACTCCTTTGAGACGATCCAGCTATAGCATCTCGAATCAGGACACTTTTTCCCAAACTGCTAGTGGGATTGTTTCACACTTGTCAACCCGAAACTACCCGTTTTACTCCTGAATTCTTCCCGATTATTAAGGATTATGTTTCGGTAAGCGAGAGAGCCGGGAGGCAAACCCGTGTTTGCTGACAAGCGCCCGGACGGCCTCGCTGCCCTCCAGCCGGCCTTGCGCGTCGAGCCGGGTGAACGAGGCCGTCTCGTAGAGCTGGTAGGCGGACACGTCCGGATGACGGGTCACCCACTCCAGCTCGTGATCCTGCACCGGCAACGGCCCGTCGAACGAATACTGGCGGCGGTTGGACTGGTAGACGAGGGGCTTGCCCGCCTCTCGGCAGACAAGCCCGATGCGGTCCACGACCTCACGCACGGTCGCGGGCCGGCAGCCCATGGCGCCGCGAAAGACGACGTAGTCTGCGAATTCGCGCACCCAGGTCTCCCACGGCAGATCGAAGTTACCGATGATCGCATCGCCGCGGTTTTCCTCCGAAGCCCGCAAGTAGTGCGTCAGGACGTGCACGCCGAAGGGCTTGCCGTGCGAATGGGTCAGCGCCGCGGCCTCGCGCAGGAGCTGCGTGTAGGCCTCGCCGTTCACCCGGGCCACCTCGCCCATGTTGAGGCTCCCGCCCGCGCGCTTTAAGACAGGCTCGTTGAACCCGTACTCGCGATGATCGTACTGGTTGAAATGGGTGCAGTGGCGGAAGTTGATCCCGTCCGCGCCCAAGTCGAGGAAGCGGCGCGCCTTTGACAGCCAGTACGCGCGCACCTCAGGGTAGACGGGATGAGGAATGGGGAGCGCCTCGTCCACGCCGCGCGCGACCGCCACGCGCCCGCGGCGGTTGAAGTCGTAGGCCACGTAGGGCTGCCCCTTGTGGGCGTAGTCGCGCGTGTCGGCGTTCCATTGCGCCAGACGCTCCTGCGCCCCGGCGAGCAGCGCCTCGACTTCCGGCGTGTTCCAGTGGCGCGTTACCTTCCGGAACGCCGGGGACTTGAGCGGGCCGAAGCGGTCGCGCTCGAATATCAGGCCCGGCGGCGTTTGGGGAAGGACCGCGCCGTCAGCCCCGACGAGTTCGACGACCGACTCCAGGTCGCACACGAAATCCCCGTTCGGATCGGGGCGGCGGGTGCGCACCTCGATGTAGCGCCGGCTCTCGGGAATCGCCAGCCCGGACAACGTCAGGATGCGGCAGTTGCCCGGCTTGGGGAACAGCGGCCGCCATTCGACCGATTGTTCCAGGCGAAACGGGCCTTCGTAGCGCGACCACGAGCCGTTCTCATGGCTCGTCCAGATCGAAAGGTCGTCCGCCTCCAGTCCACTGGGGCGGTCGTCGGCCTTGACGAGGCGGACGGCCGCCACCGGCCCGCCCGGATCGCGGACGCCGGGCTTGCGCTTCAGGCACAAGTCCGGCCGGGCGATCGCCAGATCGGAGACTTGATGGAAGAGGCCGCGGACGCTGTTCCAGCACTCGGACTTCGCAATGGGGAACGCATGGGGCAGCAGAAAAAGCCCCAGGCACTCGAAGGGCTTGATGACCGCCACGAATTCGAGGCCGTGCCGATGCGCGGCGCGAACCGCCTCGGCTTCGATGTCGAAGCCGAGAGGGTACGAGTCGTCGAACGCCAGCCAGCAGTGGTAGATCCATTCCAGCCGCTTGACGCCCATCGACGCGAGATACGCCATCAGCGCGTCGATGTTCGCGCGGTCGTAGAACCGATCGCCTCCGACGAACTCGTCGCCGAAATCCGTAGCCGCATGGAGTTCCATCATCGGATGATCAGCAGCGTGGCCGCCGGCGGCTCCCACTCGTACGCGCCCATGTCCACGACGCCGGCCATGACGCGGCGCAGGCCGGAGAGATCGGTCGCGCCGGCCATCCACGGCTGATTGAGACCCGCGTTGACGCAGGGCGAGCCGTCCGCCAGGCGGTAGTCCCCCGCCGCCGCGTCGACGAAGAGCTGGAATGGCAACGCCGCCGCAGTGACGTTGTGCCCGCCGTCCACGTAGTCGACGCCGTTGGAGACGCAGGAGTACGCGATCGAGACCGCGCCCTGCTGTCCACGCCGTTGCCCCAGAGGATCGAATTGACGGCCTCCACCGTGCCGCCCGAACGGCGGACGCCGCCACCTATGTTGGCCGCGACCGTGCAGTTGGTCAGAGCGGCGGGGCCGGAGGCGACGTAAACAGCGCCAGCGACATCCTGCTGCGATGCGGCGTTGTCGATGAGAAGAGAGTTGAACAGCGCCAGCGAATCCCCGGAGAAGTAGATTCCGGAGCCTTCCGTCCTGTTGGCGCTCGCATGGGTCAGAGTGTTGTCGGCGACGACCGTGTTCCGCAGCACCAGCGTTCCTGTCGAATAGATCCCGGCACCCTTCGCAGCCGGCGCATTGACGTAGGTCTGCTGGATCCGGTTGCCAAGAATCACCTGAACTAGAGTATGTGTTGTTGGTGATCGCGCAGTCCGTCAAGAGGACGCTCCGGCAATTTTCGAAGCGCATACCTGCCCCTTGGTTTACGTTGCCGCCTGTGAATGTGACGCTGGAAATCGAAAGTCGGTGTGCCCACTTTACATCCATCACGCGTTTGCCGGACTGGATGCCGGCATCAATCTTGGTAATCGCGGCGTTCGTGCCTATGATGGACACGCCGGTCTTATCGGGGAAGACAAGTGGAAACGTCTCGGTGGCTTTGGTGTAGTCGCCTGCCGCGAGATGGATGCGCGTGTCGTGATGAGCCATTGCCAGTGCCTTGGTAACAGTTTGGAAGGGCTGTTCAGACGACTTTCCGTCGTTGAGGGTGTCGTCACCCGTCGGCGCCACGTATATGTCGGCGTATTGAAGATCGAATCCCGACGGATAGTGGAACCCCATGTTGACAACATCGGTCGGACCGTACGCATCGCCGGCGCTGTTCTTCGCGTATGATGCAAGACCCAGGCTCCCCGCCGTCGCGGAACCCGCCCCAAGAGATGGGCTCGAAGCGGAAAGGTAATAGCCATACTCGAAAAGCGGATCGACGCCGATGCTGGAGAAGCCCACCGACGCCGTGCCGACGAGCTCGCCGACGTTGCCCCATACTATGGAGTTGGTGACCGCGACGACCGCAGTGCCGGACTGGACGACGCCCGCCGACGCGTTGTCGGCAACCGTGATGTTGGCCAGCGATGCGCCGCCAGCGGCGATGCCAATAGCGCCGCCGGCATCCTGAAACGACACGGTGTTGCCGGAGACGAGGACGTTGAACATTTCCAGATTGTCGCCGCCAAAATAGAGCCCGCAGCCTTCCGTCTTGTTAGCGACCGCATGGGTCAGGGAGTTGTTCACAATGGCGGTGTCCCGTAGCGCCAACGTCCCAGCGGAATATATTCCACCGCCCTTGGCGGTCGACGCTCCGGTGTAGGGCTGGTGCAGCCGGTTCTCGCGGATCGTGCAGCCGATGAGAGCCAGAGACGCATCGCCCGTGACATAAACACCCCCGCCAGCGTTAGACCCGGCGTTGACCGAATATTCGTTTTTACTGATCGTGCAATTCTCAAGCAGGACTTGCCGGCTGTTCTCGAGGCGCAGGCCGGCCCCTTCGTTGGCATTGCCGCCGGTGAAGGTGACTCCCGATATCGAAAGGCGGTGCGCCCACTTCGTCTCCATCACGCGTTTGCCGGTTTGGACTCCGGCGTCCAGCTTGGTAAGAGCGTCACTCGCGCCGATTATTTCGACGCCGGTCTTGTCGGAGAGGACAAGGGGATACGTCTCGGTGGCCTTGGTGTAATCGCCCGCCGCTATGTGGATGCGCGTGCCATGATGCGCCGTCGCCAAGGCCTTGGTGACGGTGCGGAAGGGCTGTTCCGCCGACTTTCCGTCGTTGAGCGTGTCGTCGCCTGTAGTTGCCACGTAGATGTCGGAATACTGGATGTTGAAACCCGTTGGATAGTGGAACCCCATGTTGACAATATCCGTCGACCCATACACATCGCCTGCAACGTTCTTGGCGTAGCCGTCCAGGCCTAGGCTGGCGGCCGTGGCCGATCCCGCCCCCAGGCAGGGGCTGCCGGCGGCCAGGTAGTACCCGTATTCGAAGAGGGGGTCGGCGGCGCCGTCGTCGCCGATGCTGGAGAAGACCGCCGAGACCGCGCCGACGAGATCGTCCCGGTTGAAGCAGACGATGGAGTTGGTCATCGCGACGACGGCCGCGCCGCTCTGGACAACGCCCGCCGTGCCGTGCTCGGCCACTGTGCAGCTGGCCAGCGAGGCACTGCCGGCGGCGACGTAGACCGCGCCCGCGGCTTCCAACTTATTTGCCGCCGTGTTGCCCGAGAGCAGCACGTTGAACAAGTCCAGCGAGTCGCCGCCGAAGTAGATGCCGCAGCCCTGCGTCTTGTTGACGCCAGCGTGGGAGAGGCTGTTGTTGAAGACGAGCGTGTCCCGCATCGCCAGCGCCCCGTCGGAATAGATTCCGCCGCCCTTCACGCCCCCGACGCCGCTGTTGGGCTGGTAAATCAGGTTGTCGCGCACGGTGCAGCCGGTCAGCGTCAGCGAGGTTTCGGCCGTGGCGTAGATGCCGCCGCCCGAAAACGCGGCGCCGGAGGCGGTGTAGGCGTTGTCGCGGATCGTGCAGTCCGTCAGCGACACGTTCCGGCTATTCTCGAACCGCGCGCCCGCGCCCTCGTTGGCGCTGCCGCCCGCCAGGGTGAGGCCGCCGATTGCAAGCCGGTGCGCGTTCTTGGCGGACAACACGCGCTTGCCGGATTGGGCCCCGGCGTCGAGGCGCGTCAACGCGGCGTTCGTGCCGGCGATGGAGACGCCGATCTTGTCCACGAGCGCGAGCGGATACGTCTCGGTCGCCTTGGTGTAGTCGCCGGCCGCCACGTGGATGCGCGTGCCATCGTGCGCCGTGGCCAGCGCTTTTGTGACGGAGCGGAAGGGCTGGCCGGAGGTCTTGCCGTCGTTGAGCGTGTCGTCGCCCGTCGGCGCGACGTAGATGTCGGGGTACTGCATGTCGAAGCCGTGCGGATAGTGGAACCCCCTGTTGACCGTTTCCGTCGGCCCGTAGGTGTCGCCCGCGCTGTTCTTCGCGTAGCCGTCCAGGCCCAGGGTCGCGGCCGTGGCCGACCCCGCGCCCAGACAGGGGCTGCCGGCGGCCAGGTAGTACCCGTATTCGAAGAGCGGGTCGGCGGCGCCGTCGTCGCCGATGCTCGAGAAGACCGCCGAGACCGCGCCGACGAGATCGTCCCGGTTGAAGCAGACGATAGAGTTTGTGATCGCCACGACGGCCGAACCGCTCTGGACGACGCCCGCCGTGCCGTGATCGGCCACCGTGCAGCTGGCCAGCGAGGCGTTGGCGGCGATCACGCCGCTCCCTTCCAGCGTGCCTCCCGTGATCCAGACCGAGCCACCGGAACCGAGCGAGGCGTTTTGATTTTGGAACATCGAGCTGGCCGAGAGGCGCCCGTTGACCGTGGCCGTGTCGACGACCGTCACCTTGATCGCGCCGCCGTTGCCGCTGCCGCCGCTGCCCAGCGCCGTCGGGCCGTAGGCGCTGCCGTAGCACGGCTTCATGGCGGCGATGGCCTTGGCGAACCCCTCCGCATTGTTGACGCCGCCGCGGCCGCCGTAGCCGCCGCCGTAGAGATAAGACCCCGATCCTCCGGGCCCGGCTCCGGGGCCGAAGCCGCCGTCGTCCGCCTGCAAGGCCCCGCCCGCGTCGATCATGAGCTTCGTCACGGTGATCGCGACGCCCTCGCCGTAGCGGTTGGCGCCCGTGCCGCCTGCGGCTTCGTTGGTGACCAGCACGTTGCCCAGACAGGCGACGGTTCCGCCGTTCGCGATGGTCAGCGTGTCGAAGCCGAAGTGGTTGTCGCCTTCGTTGGCGTCGAGCGTCACCGTGACCGCGGCCGGGATGGTCGCGGCGCCGAACGCGACGGCGTTGCCGAAGGCGATGCTGCGGGTTGGCGCGAAATGGGCCAAGGTCAGGCCGACGCCGGACGACTGCGGCAGCAGGATAGAGCCCGTGGTGCCGCGCTTGTAGCTCGAGCCGCCGTAGCCGTTGGCCAGCAGATCGCCGGCGAAGTCGTTGACCGTGCCGCCGATGTCGACGCGCTCTCCGCCGCCGTGGCATGCGACGTTGCTGCTCGTGCCTCCGTTGGCGGGGATGCGCCCCGTGCCGCGCAGCGTCCCCGAGGCGATCCAGACCGAGCCGCCGGAGCCGCCGCCGTTCACGCCCGGAAGCGCGTCGGCCGAAAGGCGGCCGTGGACCGTCACCGTCCCCGAGACCGCGATCTTCAGCGCGCCGCCGCCCGCCTTGTCCTCGCCGCCGCTGCCCAGCGCCGTGGGGCCGGCCACCGTCCCGTAGCGGAGCGGCTGGACGTAGGAGAGGCTGTTGATGCCGCCGACGCCGCCGTGGCTCGCTCCGACGTAGGTGCTGCCCTTGCCGGGCCCCTGCCGGACCGGGAAGCCCTTGCCGTCGGCATGCAGCGTCGCATTGGTCCCGACGAAGAGGTTCGCCGCCTCGATCGTGTAGCCGATCCCGTGCTTGACGCTTTCCGTGCCGCCGCCGATGACGTTCGGATCGCCGGCGAAGACCATGTTGCCGCCCTCAAGGTGAATGTCGCCGGCCACCTTGAACCGCATGGCGGCGCTCGCCGGCACCGCCACCGTGCCGGTGTAAAGTCCCGTTTGCAGCCACTCTGCCACACTGTTCGTCAGATCCCAGGTCATGTCGGGTTGCGAGGCGAAGGGTCCGAGGAAGATGACCGCATCCGTATTGGTCGGGGCGTGCCCGAGCGACCAGTTGGCCGCCGTGCTGGCCAGCGCGTCTGGGCCGCCGTGC
>JALHDI010000153.1 GCA_022839045.1 Sporomusaceae bacterium | reverse complement strand
GGGCTTCGACGGGGTAGGCGCCGGCGGCGGTCTCCCCGCTGAGCATGATGGCGTCGCTGCCGTCGAAGATGGCGTTGGCGATGTCGCTGGCTTCGGCTCTGGTGGGCCGGGGGTTGGCGAGCATGGATTCGAGCATCTGGGTGGCGGTGATGACTGGTTTGCCGGCGACGTTGCATTTTTCGATGAGGAGTTTCTGGACGATGGGGACTTCTTCGGTGGGGATTTCGACGCCGAGGTCGCCGCGGGCGACCATGACGCCGTCGGCGACTTTGAGGATTTCGTCGATGTTGGCTACGCCTTCGGCGTTTTCTATCTTGGCGATGATGTCCATGGCGGCGCCGGCTTCTTCGATGACTTTGCGGATGGCGAGGACGTCGGCGGCCCGCTGGACGAAGGAGGCGGCGACGAGGTCCATGCCCTGTTCGATGCCGAAGATGAGGTCGGCGACGTCCTGCGCGGACAGGGGCGGCAGGTTGACGGCGGCGCCGGGAGCGGCGACGCGTTTGTTGCTGCTGATTTCCCCGCCGTTTTCGACGGTGGCGACGATGTCTTCGCCGGTTACTTTTTCGACCCTGAGGCTGATGAGGCCGTCGGCGAGGAGGATGACGCTGCCGGGGGCGACTTCGCCGGGCAGCCCTTTGTGGTTGACGGAGACCATATGGCTGTCGCCGTCGACTTCGCGGGCGGTGATGATGAATTGCTGGCCCGCCTGGAGGATGGCTTTACCGGCGGCGATTCTGCCGATGCGCATTTCCGGGCCCTTGGTGTCGAGCATGAGGGCGACCGGGACGCGGCATTCCTCGGCGGCGGCGCGGACCATGGCGATACGCCGGGCGTGGTCCTGGTGGCTGCCGTGGGAGAAATTGAAGCGGACGACGTCCATGCCGCCCCTGATGAGTGCTTGCAATATTCCGGGCTTGTCGGTGCTTGGCCCGACCGTGCAGACGATCTTGGTCTTTTTCAGCATTGAATCTTCTCCTTGCCTATTTGGCGGCGAATTGGCAGAGTACGGCGTGGGCTTCGTCGGCTTCCGATTCGAGTACCATTACTTCATAGAGTCCGTCGCCGAGCATGGCGATACCTGCCGGCCGGATGTTGGCAAGCACGCCTTCCGTCGAGAGGACGTCCCTGATTTCTTCCGCTTGCGCACGGTTGGCTGCAATATACACCACTGTCCACATGATGCCGCCTCCAGGATAGTAAGATTATACGCTCAGGCCGTATTTTTTGAGCTTCTGGTAAAAGCCCGACCGGTGGATGCCGAGGATCTGCGCGGCTTTGCTTTTGTTGCCGCCGGCGGCTTCCAGAGCCCTATAGATTGCTTGTTTCTCCGTGTCCCCCATTATTCCTGCTAAATGTTTCCCGCCTTCGTCGAGGTCTTTGTTTTTGTGTTGTTTTTTGAGGACGGGGGGCAGGTTGTCGGGAGTGATGAGGGCTTCTTCGTCCATGAGGTTGACGGCCCGTTCGAGGATGTTTTCCAGTTCGCGGACGTTGCCTGGCCAGGAGTATTCCATAAGGATTTCCATGGCTTCGGGGGAAACACCTTCCACCCAGTGGGGGGTCTGGGTGTTGATTTTCTTGAGGAGGATGCTGCAGAGGAGGGCTATGTCTTCTTTGCGTTCGCGCAGCGGCGGGATTTGCAGGGAGATGATGTTGAGCCGGTAGTAGAGGTCCTGGCGGAATTCGCCGCGCTCGATCATGCCTTCGAGGTCGCGGTTGGTGGCGGCGATTACCCTGACGTCGACTTTGACTGGTTTGGTCCCCCCCACCCGCTCGATTTCCTTTTCCTGAAGCACTCTGAGGAGTTTGGCCTGCATGGCGAGGGTCATGTCGCCGATTTCGTCGAGAAAGATGGAGCCGCCGTTGGCGAGTTCGAATTTGCCGGGTTTGCCGCCGCGGCGGGCGCCGGTGAAGGCGCCTTCGTCGTAGCCGAAGAGTTCGGATTCGAGGAGGTTTTCGGGGACGGCGGCGCAGTTGACTTTGATGAGCGGGCCATGGAGGCGCCCGGAGGCGTTGTGGATGGCGTGGGCGAAGAGTTCTTTGCCGGTGCCGCTTTCGCCGAGGATGAGGACGGTGGAGTTGCCTTTGGCCGCCCTGACGGCGACGGTTTTGAGCCACTCCATTTTTTCGCTGTTGCCGACGATGCTGTCGAAGGTGTATTTACCGCCCTGGACTTTGCGCAGCTCTTCCTTGTAGTATTCTAGCTGGTGTTGGAGGGTATTCATCTGCCGGGCCATGGCTTTGAGGTCTTTGAGGTCTTTGAAGACGCTTTTGCCGACGGCGCCGATGACTTCGCCGTCTTTGATGATGGGGATGCGGGTGACGACGCAGTCTTTGTCTCTGATGCGCTGGACTTCGGCGACTTCGGCCTTGCCGGTGGCGGCGACGATGTGCATGCGGGTGTTGTCGATGACTTCGGTGACGTGCTTGCCGATGACGTCGTGCTGGTCGAGGCCGAGGTAGTCGCCGTAGGACGAGTTCATCATCTTGATGTAGCCTTTTTTGTCGACGATGACGATGTTTTCGAAGAAGCTTTCCAGGGCCGATTCGAGGGTGCTTTTGAGGCTTTTGACTTCTTCGAGCTCGGCGACGATGGCGGAGAGCTGGGTGATGTCCTGGAAGATGGCGACCGCGCCGACGACTTTGTTGTTTTTGAGGATCGGCGAGCGGTTGGTGAGGATCTGGCAGTTGCCGAGGTTCTGTTTCTGGTTGAGTTCGGGGGTGCCGAGCTCGATTACCCGGCGGAGGCCGGTGTTGGGCATGACGTCGTCGACCAGCCGGCCGATGACGTTGGCGGCGCTTTGGCCGGTGAGGTTTTCGGCGGCGCGGTTGAACATGGTGACGACGCCTTCGACGTCGGTGGAGATGACGCCGTTGTACATGGCGTTGAGGACGGCCTGCATTTCTTCGGCGAGGAGGAGGGATTTCTCGGACAGATATTTGACGAGGTCGGTGCGGCTGATGATGCCGATGGGACGGTTTTCGGAGTCTACGACCGGGAAGACGCTGTAGTTGAAGATGCGGTTGGGTCTCTGGAGCTCGCTGAGGGATACCGTGTCGCGCAGGGTGAAGACGCCGGTCGACATCATCGCGCTTACTTGTTTGTCCATCTGGTTCCTGGCCTGGGCTTTGATGAGGTGCGATTTCGTTATCAGGCCGATCAGGCGGCCGCTGCCGTCGACGACGGGCGCCCCGTCGATGCGGTTGCGGTCGAAGATGGTCGCTGCCTCCTGAAGGGTCATCGTGGGCGGGATCGTGAATACCCGCGAGTTCATGACGTCGGATACGCGCATTGCTGATTCACCTCTCTTACAGCAGATGTTAGACACCGGCGCCAAAAAACCTGCTAGACACTGTACATTTTTTTAGACAATAAAAAAATCCACCGGGTGTAGAGCCCGATGGGCATTTTTTTGCATAGGCGGGGAATTTTTTTTCGCACTTTTAGGGGGAGTACACGAGGGCGGACTAGAAGCCCCCGGAGGCAAACAAGCAGCTTCCCGTATGGGCTTAGGCCGTTCAGAAGTGCCCAGATGCAAGGCGCACCGCAGGCGGCGACGCGACGCGTACTCGGAACGTACGCTAGCAAGCCGGCGAGGAGCAACGCCGCAGATGGGTGCTTATGGGCGGCCGAAATGTTATTTTATGAGGGGAAGGATTGCTTTGAATTCCGGTCCGTCCGCCCTCTCCAACCACTCGTACAGGGCGATCTCGACGGCCGAGACGACGCCGCCGGCCTGACGGATTTTGGCGAGGCCGATTTCTTTGTTGGCTGGCGCCCGGGAGCCGACGGCGTCGGCGATGACGTGGACGCCCAGACCGCGATGGAGGGCTTCGAGGGCGGTCTGCTGGACGCAGATGTGGGCTTCGATGCCGACGAGGACGATGGTTTGGGCGCCGTGGGCCCGGAGGGCGGCGTCGAAGCCACGGGCCCCGAAGCAGCTGAAGACGGTTTTCTCGAGGGGGGCGAAGGCGGGGAAGAGGCCGGCGAGGGCGGCGTTGGTGGGGCCGAGGCCTTTGGGGTATTGCTCGGTGACGATGACGGGCACGCCTAGGGTTTGGGCGATTTTGACCATTTTGATGTTGTTGTCGAGGACGGTTGACCAGTCGTGGATGGCGTGGAGCAGTTTGTCCTGGACGTCGACGACGACGAGGACGCTGCCGGCTTTGTCGAGTTTGTGGGGATGAGGCATTGTCGTCCCTCCCTTCGTTTTTATATAATTATTTTATCATAATGAAAGGCCGTCCTAAAGTGCCCAGATGCAAGACGGCGAGAAGCAACGTCGCAGATGGGCGCGCTGGGCGGCCGGGAATAAAAGACCCCGCGCGTAGAGAGGTACGCACGGGGTATATAATGGGTGCACGCCCGAGGTGGCTAGATGGTGCATGCCCCATCGACGCTGAGTACGGTGCCGTTG
>JALHDI010000032.1 GCA_022839045.1 Sporomusaceae bacterium | reverse complement strand
GGTCTGGCGGTAGGGGCCGTAGGGGCCGCCCACGTCCACGCCCTCGTCCCAGTCGATGCCGAGCCAGCGCAGCGCCTCCTTGATGTTCTCCTCCGATTCTTTGGTCGACCTCTCCAGGTCGGTATCCTCGATGCGGAGGATGAATTTGCCGCCTTCCTTGCGGGCCAGCAGCCAGTTGAACAGGGCGGAGCGGGCCCCGCCGATATGGAAGGGGCCGGTCGGGCTGGGAGCGAACCGCACCCTTAGTTGCTTGTCCATATGTAATCCCTCCAGAGTCGCACTTATCTTTTAGTATTTTAATCCATATCGGAACAATACGCAAACCAAAGTTGGCGAAAGAAACGGAAAGGCACCTGCGCTGGCAGGTGCTTGCTGTTCGGTATTACGCCGCGGCCGTTCAGAAGTGCCCAGATGCTAGGAAGGCCGAGGACGCGACGCGACGCGTACTCGGGACGTACGCAAGCAAGCGCCCGCAGGTCTGACAACGCAGATGGGCGCTTATCAACGGCCGCCCCTTTATTGGTTATAGACTTTGAGCAGGAATAACCCGCCCTCCACATCCGGCACCACCACCGTCGTCCTGCTCCCGGCGGGGACCGACACCGGCTGGGCGTCGTCGCTCGCTATCCGCAGGCGCCACACCACCCGGTCGTTAAACCACAGCTCGCCCGTGGTGGTGCCGTCGTCCTGGCGGCTGACGGCGACGCTCAGACTGAACTCCGCGGCGCTGGCCGTCGCCGGCGCGAGCAGAGCGCACATCAGGAGAAAAATAACCGCGATCCTGGCCATACTTCACACCCCCGCTAACCGTATATGCGTGCGAGCCGAGGATTGTGCATAGTATGCGCCAAATCTCCGTTTTTATGCGGCCCTTACCCGGCCGGCTCGATCGCGGCGACGGCCTGGGCGGCGATGCCTTCGCGGCGGCCGGTGAAGCCCAGCCCCTCGGTGGTGGTGGCCTTGACGTTGACCTGGCCGGCAGCGATGCCGAGCGCAGCGGCGATGTTGGCGTTCATGGCCGGGATATGCGGGGCGAGCTTGGGCTTTTCGGCGATGACGACAGCGTCGATATTGGCGGCGCGCCAGCCCGCGGCGGCCAGCTTTTCGCCCACCGCGGCCAGCAGCTTGAGGCTGGATGCGCCCTTGTAGGCTGGATCGGTGTCGGGGAAATGGCGGCCGATATCGCCCAAAGCCGCCGCCCCGAGGAGGGCGTCCTTGATGGCGTGAAGAAGAACGTCGGCGTCCGAATGGCCTTCGAGGCCCTTCTCCCAGGGGATGTCCACGCCGCCGATGACGAGCGGACGGCCCGCCACCAGGCGATGCACGTCGTAGCCGATGCCGATCCGCCGCATTTTCTCAGCCTCGCTTCCCAATAGCGCCTGGGCCATAATCATATCCTCCGGGGTCGTTATCTTGATGTTGCGGTAGCTGCCCGGCACGATCCTGACCTTGCGGCCCAGCCGTTCCACCAGCGCGGCGTCGTCGGTGGCCAGCACGCCGGCGGCGGTGGCCGCCGCGTACGCCTCGCGCAGCAGGGAGGCGGCGAAGACCTGCGGGGTCTGGATGGCCCACAGGGTGCGGCGGTCGGGGGTGGCGGCGATGCAGCCGCCCTCGTCGACCGTCTTGATCGTATCCTTGACCGGCACGGCCACCCCGGCCGCCCCGTGCTCGCGGGCGGCGGCGATGGCGGCGCCGATGGTGGCGGCGTCGACGAGTGGCCGGGCGCCGTCGTGGATGAGGATGATGTCGGCGGCGGCGGGCACGGCGGCCAGCGCGTTGGCGACCGAGTGCTGCCGTTCGGCGCCGCCGGCCACCACCCACCACGGTTTGGCGAGCGCCAGCGGCGCGATTATTGCCGCGGCCCGTTCCTCCTCCCCGGGGGCGACGACCACCACCAGGCCGTCCACCTCCGGGCAGGACGCCACCGCCGCCACGCTGCGGGCCAGGATCGGCCGGCCGGCCAGCGGCAGAAACACCTTATTGACTTCCCTTCCCATCCGCCGGCCGCTGCCGGCGGCGGCGACAACCGCCGTCACCACAGGTTTCGTCCCCCTTCCGGTATGCGCGGTATCCTCTCAGCCGTCCCCGCGTTCATCCGCATCCCCCGGCATTCCGGCGAGGCCGGCGATGGCGGCCGCCGCCGCGCCGCTCCGCCGCCCGAGATCGGCGAAAAAGGCATCGAGCACGGCCGGGTCGAACATGCTCCCCCGGCCTTCGTGCATTATCCTCACGGCTTCCGGGATACTCATCGCCGGCCGGTAGACGCGGTCGGCGGTGATTGCCTCGTACACGTCGGCGACGCACAGGATGCGCGCCGCCAGCGGGATCTCCTCCCCCTTCTTCCCGTGCGGATAGCCCGTCCCGTCAAAACGTTCGTGGTGTGACAATATGTGTGCGGCTATTGTGGCCAGAGGCTTGACGACCGCCAGCGTACTGTAGCCGATCTCCGGGTGCTGGCGGATTACGGCGTATTCCTCCTCCGTCAGCCGGCCCGGTTTATTGAGGATGGCCTCGGCCACGCCAATCTTGCCGATATCGTGGAGAAGGGCGGCGATGGAGATTTCCTCGATGACTTCGGGAGGGAGGTCCAGTTGGCGGCCGATGCGCAGGGCGATGTCGCGCACCGCCGCCGAATGCCGGCCCGTAGCGGTGTCGCGGCTGTCGATCAGGCTGGCGAGAGCCCCCACCGTCTGGATGAAAACGTCGCGGTTTTCCCGCTCCAGCGTCACCTTGCGGGTGGCGTCGAAAATTATCTCCAGAACGTATCTGATTTGCCCGTCGTCGCCGACCACCGGGATGGCCGTCTGCTCGACGAATATCTCCCGCCCCGCCGCCGTCAATTCCTGCTTGATATTCTGCTGCGCCTGGCCCGTCGCCAGAGCGCGCTCCACCGGGCAGCCGTCGCAAATCCGGCCGGGGCCGAACAGCGTGTAGCATTTGCGGCCCAGCACCGTTTCGGCGCTGAAGCCGGTCATTATCGCCACCTGCTTGTTGACCCGCCTGACGGTGAACGAGGGGTCGAGGGCTACGACCGCACACGGCAGCTGCTCGAAAAGACGCTGGAGCGAGGCGTCGCTCTCCCTGGCCCGCGCCACCGCATCCTCCTGATGCCGACGGTATTCGCGCCGCTCGCGCGCCGCCCGCCAGGCGGCCATGCACAGCCCGCCGAGGGCGACCAGATTGATGACCGTCACCGGGAAACTGCCGTCATGGGCATGAAATTCGTGGTAAACATTCGACCCAACTGCGACCACGGCCAGAATTCCTGTCAGAAAGTACACAGGTGACTATATCCTCCCTAACGGAGCCGAATGTTATTCTGTTCGGCCCGCCACGGCCTTTTTCCTCCAGCGGCCGTCCATATCCCGACATTATCCGCGCCGCGGCACAAAAAAAAATAAGGCCGCAAACCGGTTACGATTTGCGGCCGTCGCTGCGTCGGGCTTTTACGTTTACAGAGCTTTCGGTTTTGCGAAAATCATGCGGCCGGCGGCCGTCTGCAACACCGACGTCACCAGTACGCCGATGGTCTCGCCGATATGGCGCTTGCCGCCGTCGACGACGATCATCGTGCCGTCGTCGAGATACGCCACGCCCTGGCCGAACTCCTTGCCGTCCTTGACGACATGCACGACCATCTCCTCGCCCGGCAGCACCACCGGTTTGACCGCGTTGGCCAGCTCGTTGATGTTGAGCACCGGCACGCCCTGCAGCTCGGCGACCTTGTTCAGGTTGTAGTCGTTCGTCACGATCTTGGCCTTGAGCACCTGGCCGAGTTTCACCAGCTTGGAATCCACCTCGGCGATGTCGTCGAAATCGCGGCTGTCGATCTGGACGTACATACCGAGATCCTTCTGGATGCGGTTGAGGATGTCCAGCCCGCGGCGGCCGCGGTTGCGCTTCAGCAGGTCGGAGGAATCGGCGATATGCTGCAGCTCCTCGAGGACGAACCCGGGGATGAGCAACGTGCCTTCGATGAAGCCGCTCTTGCAGATGTCGGCGATCCGTCCGTCGATGATAACGCTCGTGTCGAGGATTTTGTATTGGGCGATATTCGTCGCTTTGTCTTTCGTTTTGTCCTTGGCCAGCCATGGGACCATGGAAAACAGGCCAAAAAGTTCCTCCCGCTTGCGGATGGCAACGTTGATGCCGATATAACCGAGGACAATGCTGATGATGCCGGGAACATACTTGCCCACGATAGGAATCGGCAAAAACGCGGAACCTAACAAATTAGAAATTATAAGTCCGACGGCTAAACCCAAGGAACCGGCAATCACATCATACACGGGCATCTTGTTGAGCCTGGCTTCCATCCAGTAGGTAAGCTGCCACAAGCGCTTGATGATGACGGGCGAGAGCAGGTAGCCGATAAGTCCGCCCGCCACGGCGCCGAAGGCGAAGGACAGGATGGTCGCCATGGTTATGCCGAACACGCCTACGCGCAGAAATTCGGGATTGACGAACGCGGCCAGGATCGGGATGATACGGTCGGCTAAAACTAATCCGGCGACAGCTGCAAGGATCGTGATTACAAATCTTAGTACCTTATCAAGCAATATTTCACCTCCTATCGGTCACTATTAAATTATATAAGACAATCCGCCTCCCGACAAGTCAAAATACATAAAATGGAAATTAACATTAGTTTATCCCCGCGGCCACAAAAAAATACGTCAGCTGCCTGGCGTATTTTCATGAAATAGGCCGTCGATCCAGGCTTCCACGCTGCAGAGGTCCTTGTTGCAGGCCAGCACGAGTTCACTGACGAGAATCTGCCTGGCTGTATCCAGAAGCCGCCGTTCACCGGTGGACAACTTCTTGATTCTGTCTTGCAGCATGAGATTGCGGACCACCTCCGCCACCTCGAAGATATTACCGCTCTTGATTTTCGACAGATTAGCGTTGAACCGCCGGTTCCAGTTGGCGTTGGTCTGGGCCGGCGCGGTGCGGAGGACGTCGATCACCTTCGGGATCTCAAGTTCGCCGATTACGCCGCGCAGGCCGACGCTGTCGGCGTTCTTCATCGGGATCATCACCCGCATGCCGCCGTAAGGCATTGTCAGAATATAGTAGAACTGCCGCTGGCCAAGCACTTCGTGCTCTTCGACTGCTTCGATCACCCCGGCTCCGTGCATGGGGTAGACTACTTTGTCGCCTATCGTCAACATAGCGGCACCTCCCTAGCGTATGCGTATAGTATAGCACAATGACAACACCTCTGTCAAAATCAAATATTTTATCACAGGCTTCCGTTTCTTGTCAATGAATGATTTTTACGAATCTCGACCGCCCGCCTAGTCGCGCGGGAAGCGCGAAAACAGGGCGATACTTTCTGCTCCGGATACGGAGGCAGCCATTGACAATGACGGAACGGTATTTATATAATAAGCCTAAAGCGAGGTGTTGGCCGAGTGGATGACAAGTGCTGCGTCGACTTCCAGGCGGCGGTGGATGAGTATTTGATCCGCCATCGCAGCGTCCTCGATGTTCTCACCAAATACCAGGAAGCTACAGCTCGGGTCAACCGCGCGTTGGCCAAAGCCGTCACCGAGTGCGGCTGCGTGGAAATCAAGGCCGGCCGCCAATCCGCCCCGGCCGAAGTTCAGTACAGCGACCTGAAGAATTTCGTCTCCTCCCACGTCTCCGGCGAACCGTGCGAGCATTGCAAGGAAGTCCTCACCAAGGAGCTGGGGCGCAGCCTCTTCTACACCGCTGCCCTGTGCAACATCGCCGGCCTTAGCCTCCATGACGTCCTTCGCCGCGAACACCGGAACATAGCCACCCTGGGCATATTCCACCTCTCCTAAGCTGGCTTTTGAGGCCGCCGCAGATTATATTCTGCGGCGGCCTTTCCGTTGTCGGCCGTGATAAGCACCCATCTGCTGCGTTGCTCCTCGGTGTCTTGCATCTGGGCGCTTCTGAACGGCCTCACTACATAAAGAGTCTAGTACCAGGTTATCCTAATTCCATGACTCCTTATGTGCGAGGTGCCGTCATGGGCCGCGTTGCCTTCTTCCTGGTACTATTCCTCTGCCTCGCCCCGCTGGCGGCGGCGGCCGACGACGGCCACGAGCTGGTCGACGGCTATATGACCGTCGTCGACGAGCGCGGCGCCGTCATCCTGGAAACAGGCCTCGTCGTCCGCCCCGGCGACATGTTCATCAGCGAAGACAACCGCCTGTACGAGATAAACGCCGTAGAGGGAACGCTGGCCAAAGCGCGCTTCCTCCGCGACGAGCCCCTGGCGGCGCTCGAAGCGAGCATCCCCGCCCAGGCTCCGGCGGCGCCACCGGGCGGGCCTGCCCCGCCTGCGCCGGCCGTCCCCGTCCCCGTCCCCGACGTCATCCAGGCGCCCTCCCCGGCGCCGCCGCCGCAACTCATCGCCATCTACTACACCCATAACGACGAATCCTACATCCCCACCGACGGCACGGCGACCATCAAGGGCAACGGCGGCATCTACAGCGTGGGCGGCGCGTTCGCCCGGCGCCTCGTCGAACTCGGCTACGCGGTCGAAAACGACCAGACGCGCCACGACCCCCACGACGCCAACGCCTACCAGCGCTCGCGCCGCACCTTCACGCGCCTGCTGGAGCAGGGGCCGGCCGCCTTGTTCGACATCCACCGCGACAGCGCGCCGCTCCGCGCCTATCAGACCACCGTCGACGGCCAGCCGGCGACCAAAATGCTGCTGGTCGTGGGCCGCCAGAACCAGAACCGCCAGACGACCATGAACTACGCCAAAAAAATCAAGGCCGCGGTCGACTCCAGGCACAAGGGCCTGGTTCGCGGCATCTTCATCGCCCACGGCAACTACAACCAGGACCTCAGCCCGCGGACGATGCTGGTGGAAATGGGCACCCAGTATAACACCCGGGAGGCGGCCGAACACACCGCCGCCCTCTTCGCCGATATCGTCCCCCTCTTCCTCGCGCCGGCACGGGAGACCCCCGCCGCGACCGCGCCGCCCGGCGGGGAAGAAGGCGGGTTCGGCCGCGACATCCTGAACATCATCGCCGTCCTCGTCGCCGGGATCGCCGGCTTCCTCTTCATCAGCACCGGCAGTTGGCGGGAAGCCAAGCGCAAACTGGCCCGCTTCCGCCGCTTCGAATTCACCAATTTCCTCGGCAAAAAGCGCAAGGATTAGACAAGGGGAGAACTGCCGTGGTTGCCAAGAGGCGTCTATTCATCCTCGTCGCCGCCTTGCTGGTAGGCGGCGTAGCCGCCTACCTGCTGCTCAACATGCTGCCCCTCAACCTGCTGCCCATTCAGCAGAAGCCCGACCAGGCGCCGCAGAAGGTCTACGACCACTACATCATCCTCGAAGAAGACTCCGACCGCATGCTCATGTACGTCCCCCTGGTGGTCAGCGTCGGCGACGAGCTGATCACCGAAGAAAACAAGCGCTACGAGATCGTGAGAATAGAAGAAAACCGGGCCTACGCCCGGTTCGTCGAAAACGTCGGTATCCCCAAAGACGATCAGAAAGAGAAGAAAAAGAAATAAAATAATACCCGGTTTGCCAATCACGAGTGGCGGTCGAGCAGCGCCTGTTCCCTAAGGCGCTTGAGGCCGTCCCTTATCGTTTTGGCGCGGACCTCGCCAATGCCGTCGACCTCGTCGAGCTCCTCGATGGTGGCGGTGAAAACCCGTTTGAGAGTTTTGAAATGGCTGACCAGATTCTCGACCACCGGCATCGGCAGCCGGGGAATGCGATTCAAGAGCCTGAAGCCCCGCGGCACCACCGGCACGTCGATGGCGTTGGGGGTGACCCCGTAACCGAGGATGCGGCAGACGTTGTAGGGATCGAGGTTATCCTCGGGCAGGGCGGCCAACTGCTCGCGCACCGCCTCGTGGGTCTTGGCGTCCGCGGTCACGCAGTAATCGCGGATGAGCAGCAGGACATCGTCCTCCTCGGGGGTAAGCTCGCCCAGCTGCATGCTGATGAGGCGGCCCTCACTGCCGAGCTCGACAATGTTGCGCTCGATCTCGGTGGCGATGCGATTGACGTGTTCCGCCCTGATGATGACCGCCGCCACGTCGCTGAGGGTGACGAGGTCCTCGAATTCGAGAGCGCTCAGCGTCGTCAGCCTGCCCGTCAGCACCGACCTGTACTTCTCCAGCGTCTGCAAGGCCTGGTTCGCGCGGCTGAGGATGACGGTGATATCCTTGAGAGTATAGCGGAGGTTGCCGAGGTACACGGTGATAATGTTGCGCCGCTGGGAGATGGCGACTACCAGCGCCCCCGTCTGGCGGGCCACCCGCTCGGCGGTACGGTGGCGGGTGCCGGTCTCGATGGTGGGCACGGCGGAATCGGGAATGAGCTGGGCGTTGCCGAAGACGACCCGCCGGGCGTCGGAAGACAGCACGATCGCGCCGTCCATCTTCGCCAACTCGTAGAAGCCCTCCGGCGAAAACTCGCAATTGATGGCGAAGCCTCCGTCCACCACTTCCATGACCCTGGGCCCGTCGCCCAAAACCACCAGCGCTCCCATCTTGGCGCGGAGAACGTTCTCCAGCCCCTCGCGGAGCATGGTGCCTGGGGCGAGATACTTGAGCGTTTTAACAAATCTTGCATCCCATAGTTGTTCTTCCCGGTCCTTCGTCATGTCATAACCGCCTCCATCGCCTCCATAACATTACTTGCCCCGATTATCTCCAGCCCGGCCGGGCGGGCCTTCAGGCCCGCGAGGTTGCCCGCCGGGACGACGACCCGCTTGAAGCCCAGCGCGGCTGCTTCCCTGACCCTCAGGTCCACGCGGGAAATCATCCGCACCTCGCCGGTCAGGCCGACTTCACCCATGACGGCCGTCCCCGGATCGATGACGAGATTGCGGAAACTGGCCACCAGCGCCAGGCACACCGCCAGATCGGCGGCCGGCTCGTCGGTGCGGATGCCGCCGACGGCGTTGACGTAAGCGTCCTGGTTGCCCAGGGCCAGGCCGACGCGCTTTTCCAGCACCGCCATGAGCAGGATCAGCCGGTTATAGTCGAACCCCGCCGCCATGCGCCGCGGCATGCCGAAGCAGGTTGTGCTCACGAGGGCCTGGATCTCGATCAGCAGCGGCCGCGCCCCTTCCAGGCAGGCCAGCACGACCGAGCCGGGAACGCCCTGCGGCCTCTCGGCCAGCAGCAGCGCGGAGGGGTTCTCCACCTGGGTCAGGCCGTCCTCCTCCATGCTGAACAGACCGCTTTCCGTCGTCGCCCCGAACCTGTTCTTCATCGCCCTGAGCATCCGGAAGGCGTAGCTTCTTTCCCCCTCGAAGTAGAGGACGACATCCACCATATGCTCGAGGAGCCGGGGCCCGGCGATATTCCCGTCCTTGGTGACATGGCCGATGATGACCACCGGGATGCCGCTCTCCTTGGCGAAGCGCAGCAGGCGGCCGGTCGATTCCCGCACCTGGCCGACGCTCCCCGGCGCCGACGGCAGGTCGGGGCTGAACATCGTCTGGATGGAGTCCACCACCACCATCGCAGGGGCGATGGCCTCGGCCTGGGCGATGATCTCGTCGAGATTAGTTTCTGTCATAACGAGCAGATTATCACTCATTTTGCCGAGGCGTTCGGCCCGGAGACGCGTCTGGGCGGCCGACTCCTCCCCGGAAACGTACAGCACGCGGCCTGCGGCCGCGCCGATGCCGCCGGCCACCTGCAGCAGCAGCGTCGATTTGCCGATACCGGGGTCGCCGCCCAGCAGGACGAGCGAACCGGGTACGATGCCGCCCCCCAGCACGCGGTCGAATTCCGCGATCCCGGTCTTGATGCGGGGCAGGCCGGCGGTGTCCACAGCGGTGATCGGCAGCGGCCTGGCCGCCGGCAGGGAGCGGGCGGCCGCCCTGGCCGCCGGCTGCTTGGCCACGACCTCCTCGACCATGCTGTTCCAGGCGCCGCAACCCGGGCAGCGGCCCAGCCACTTGGGCGAATCGTGGCCGCATTCCTGGCACGCGAAGCGGATTTTCGTCTTAGACACCGATAGTGGCCCCTTTCACGGGAAAAAGGTACTTAGATGGCTCTAAGTACCTTTTTCGTTATATTTCGTGCATTTCCTTCCTAATCAGCTCTTTTTGCTGAAAGTCAGCTTACTGTTGTCGTCGGCATCCACCACGACGGTATCGCCGGCGGTCGCCTCGCGCTTGAGCATCATCTCGGCGATCGCATCCTCGACCATCTTCTGGATGGCCCGGCGGAGCGGCCGAGCCCCGTAGGCGTAGTCCTTGCCCTCTGCGAGCAGGCGGGTCTTGGCCTTGTCGCCAACCTCCAGGCCGAGGCCGTTATCCTTGAGCCGCTTGGCCACGCCCTGCAGCATGATATCCACGATCTCCTTCAGCTGTTCGTCGCTGAGGCTGGTGAAGACGATAATCTCGTCGACCCTGTTGAGAAACTCCGGCCGGAAGGTGCGGCGCACCTCCTCCATGACCCGGTTCTTGGCCGCCTCGTTGTTGTCGTCGGCGTCGGTGCCGGCCAGGAAGCCGACCGTGCCGCTGTCCTTCTTGAGATGTTTCGCCCCGGCGTTCGAGGTCATGATGATGACGGTGTTCTTGAAGTCGACCACGCGGCCGTGGCTGTCGGTCAGCCGCCCGTCCTCGAGGATCTGCAGGAGGATGTTGAAGACATCGTAGTGGGCTTTCTCGATCTCGTCGAAGAGGATGACCGAGAAGGGCTTGCGGCGGACGGCGTCGGTCAGCTGGCCGCCCTCGTCGTAGCCGACGTACCCGGGAGGCGCGCCGACAAGGCGGGACACGGTATGCTTCTCCATGTACTCCGACATATCCATGCGGATCATGGCGTTCTCGTCGCCGAACAGCGCCTCGGCCAGCGCCCTCGCCAGCTCGGTCTTGCCGACGCCGGTCGGCCCGAGGAAGATGAAGGAGCCGATGGGCCGTTTGGGGTCCTTGAGGCCGGAGCGGGCGCGCCTTACGGCGCGGGCCACGGCTTCGACGGCCTCGTTCTGGCCGACGACGCGCTGGTGGAGAACCTCCTCCAGCTTCAGCAGGCGCTCGCTCTCCTCCTCGGCCAGCTTCTTGACCGGGATGCCCGTCCAGCTCGCCACCACCTGGGCGATATCCTCGCCGGTCACGGTGATGCGCTCGCCGCCGGCCTGCTTCCATTCCTTCTGCCTGTTCTCGAGTTCTTCCTGGATCTTCTTCTCGTCGTCGCGGAGGCTGGCGGCCCGCTCGTATTCCTGGGCGGCGATGGCCGCCTCCTTCTCGGTGCGCGTCTTGGCCAGCCGCTGCTCGATCTCCTTGACGTCGGCCGGCGGCACATACGCCTTCAGCCTCACCCGCGAAGACGCCTCATCCATCAGGTCGATGGCCTTGTCGGGCAGGAAGCGGTCGGAGATGTAGCGGTGGGAGAGCTTGACGGCCGCCTCGATGGCTTCGTCGGTGATCTGGGCGCGGTGGAAAGCCTCGTACTTGTCGCGCAAGCCCTTGAGGATGCCGATCGCCTCCTCCTCGCTGGGCTCGCCCACCAGGATGGGCTGGAAGCGGCGCTCCAGGGCGGCGTCCTTCTCGATATGCTTCTTGTACTCGTTGAGAGTGGTGGCGCCGATGGCCTGCAGCTCGCCGCGGGCCAGAGCGGGTTTGAGGATGTTGGCGGCGTCGATGGCGCCTTCGGCGGCTCCGGCGCCGATGAGGGTATGCAGCTCGTCGATGAACAGCACGACGTTGCCGGCGCGGCGGATCTCATCCATCACCTTCTTGAGGCGCTCCTCGAACTCGCCGCGGTACTTGGTGCCGGCGACCATCGAGCCCATGTTGAGCGAGACCACCCGCTTGTCGCGTAGCGTCTCCGGCACCTTGCCTTCGATGATCCGCTGGGCGAGACCCTCGGCGATGGCCGTCTTGCCCACGCCGGGTTCGCCGATGAGCACCGGATTGTTCTTGGTGCGGCGGCTCAGGATCTGGATGACCCGCTCGATCTCGTTCTCGCGGCCGAACTCCTCCAGGGTGGGCGTGCTCGACGGTTGCTGCTTGCCGGCGGCCTTGGGCGCCGGGCCGTGCTGATGGGACTGGGGCGTGGGCCCCTGCAGGGCGTACCCGCCCAACAGCTCGATCACCCGCTGGCGCAGCTGGTCGATGGCCACGCCCATGCCGGCGAGCACCTGGGCCGCCACTCCCTCGCCCTCGCGGACGAGGCCGAGGAGGAGATGTTCGGTGCCGATGTAGTTGTGGCCGAGGCTCTGCGCTTCCTCCACCGACAGCTCGATGACCTTCTTGGCCCGCGGCGTATAAGCGATCTCCCCGTTGTTGCCCTCTTCGCCGCGGCCGATGGTGTTCTCCACCTGGCTGCGGACGGCGTCGAGGTTTATGTTCAGCGTGCCGAGGGCCTTGGCGGCTACGCCCTCGCCTTCGGCGAGCAGCCCCAGCAGCAGGTGTTCGGTGCCGATATAGTTGTGCCCCAGGCGGCCGGCCTCCTGCTGCGCGAGAGCCAGCACTTTGCGGGCGCGGTCGGTGAATCTGTTAAGCATTGGGTTTCCCCTCCTTCAATTTCTCTCTTATCAACTGAGCCCGCAGCCGGTCGCGCTCGCCGGGGTCGATTTCCTCCCGGCCGGCGATTTTCTGCAGGAAATTCGGGCGGGTGGTGACGAGCAGTTCGTTGAACACCGCCGCGTCCACCCCGGTAATCACTTTGAGGTCGATGCCCAGCCGTACCTCGCTGAGCAGGCCCATGGCCTCCTGGCCGGAGATGCTCCGGGCGTAGCGGAGGACGCCGTACGCCCGCCAGACCCTGTCGGCCAGCGCGTCCGGCGATTTGTCTGCCAGCACCTGCCTGGCCGCGCGCTCCTGCTCGACGACCTGCCTGGCGATCGACTGCAGGTTGTCGATGATCTCCTGCTCGCTGTGGCCGAGGGTAATCTGATTGGAGATCTGGAAGATGTTGCCGATGGCCTCGGTGCCTTCGCCGTAGAGGCCCCGCACCGCCAGGCCCAGCTGGGTGGCGGCGGCGACGATCCGGTTGATCTGGCGGGTGAGGACCAGCGCCGGCAGATGCACCATCACCGACGCCCTCATGCCCGTGCCCGCATTGGTGGGGCAGGCAGTGAGGTAGCCGGTCCGCTCGCTGAACGCGAAGGTGTGCTTGGCCTCCAGCAAGTCGTCGACGCGGTTGGCGAGGGCGAGCGCCTCCTGGAGGTTGAGCCCCGGCATCAGGCACTGGATGCGCAGGTGGTCCTCCTCGTTGACCATGATGCTCACCGCCGCGTCGTCGCGCACCACGAGGGCGCGGTGGCCGCGCTCGTCGGCGTGGTGCGGGCTGATGATGTGCTTCTCCACCAGCACGTTGCGCTCCAGCGGCGGCAGTTTGTCCATTTCCACGAACATATATACATGCTTGTCGGCAGCGCCGAGATCGCCCACCGATTTGCGGACCTCGTCGGCGACGGCGGCCAGCGCCTTGCCGTCGGCCCGTCCCGGGAAGGGCACCCCTTCGAGATTACGGGCCAGGCGGATGCGGCTGGAAAGGACGATGTCCCCGTCCGGCCCGCCGCCCTTCATCCATGGGGTCAGCGGCTTATCAAGCAGATTCTCGATTGACATCGGTCTCACCCCTTCTCCGCGTTGATTTGCCCTTCGAGAGCCTTGATCTCGTCGCGCACCTTGGCGGCCTGCTCGTACTCCTCGCGGCTCACGTGGCGGTCGAGCTCGCCTTTCAACTGGCGCAGCCGCTGCCGGATCGCCAGCTTGCCGCCGCCCCGCCGCGGCACCTTGCCGGTGTGGGTGCTGGTGCCGTGGATACGGCGCAGCAGCGGTTCGAGGCGGTCGCCGTAGGCTGTGTAGCACTCGCCGCAGCCGATCTTGCCGCTGCGGCCGAAGTCGCCGTAGGTCAGCCCGCAACTGGGACAGGCGGCTTCGCTCCTCTGGTGGGGCAGGCCGGCGAGGCTGCTGCCCATCATCCCCTTGAGGAAATCCTGGAAGGCGAAATTGGCGTCGGTCGAGAAGGACAGTTCGCCCGCCTTCTCGGCGCAGACGTCGCAGAGGTGCTTTTCCGTCTTCTGGTTGTTGTTGATCTTGGTGATATGCACGCTGGCCGGTCTTTCCTTGCAATCGTCGCACAGCATTATCGTTCCCTCCTCATTACTCGAAATCCGTCAGCCGCCTTAAGAGCGACCGCAGGATGCGGGCCTTCTCGGCCGCCACGAGCCGGTCGCCGGCCGTCTGGAAAAAGTGCTGCATGATGCCCGCCTCGCGGTCGCTCAGCATGCCGTACATCCGCAGCCGCTCGATGGTCTGCTCGACATCGTCGGCCTGCGCCTCCTCGCCCAGCTGGCGGGCGGCGTCCTCGTAGACGATCTGCCGCACCGGGATGCGGACGATGCGGACGAACCCGCCCGAACCGCGCCGCGACTCGACGATGAAGCCCCGCTCGACCGTGAAGCGCGTGCTGAGCACATAGCTGATCTGCGACGGGGCGCAGTTAAGCTCGTCGGCCATCTCGTTGCGCCTGAGGACGGCGACCTGCTTCTCCTCGTCCGCCAGGCGGCTGAGGATGAAATTTTCGATGATATCGGCCAAATTACCCATCATACCAACTCCCGGTTTTGACTATCTGCCCTTTTGACATTTTGACCTTTGACTTTATTGTATCTGACTTTTTGACCTTTTGCAAGAGGGAAATGAAAAAATTGCTAACCCCCGTCGGGAAACCCGGCAGGGGTTATGAATACCGTTTTTATCGTTCCCAAAATCCTTAGACTGCGTAGAAAGCTCCAGATGCAAGGCGCACCGGAGGCTGACACCGGAAGCGTACACGAACGTACGCTGAGGATGGCAGCCGAGGAGCAACGCCGCAGATGGACTTTCTACACAGTCTCACAATACCTCTAAGACCAAAAATTTGAGATAATTCGTCTCCGGCGCGGCCGGCAGTATCGGATGATCCTTCGCCTGCGTCCGGTACTCCACCTGGCGCACCGTCCGCCGGGCGTCGCGGGCGGCGTCGAGGACGATGGCGGCGAAAAAGTCGCGGTCCATGTGGTAGGAGCACGAGCAGGTCACCAGGAAGCCGCCGGGCCTCACCAGCTTGAGGCCGCGCAGGTTGATCTCCTTATAGCCGCGGGCCGCGCCCTCGAGGCCGCCGCGGTTCTTGGTGAAGGCCGGCGGGTCGAGGATGACGACGTCGTACTTCCTGCGCTCGTCGGACAGGCTGCGCAGCACGTCGAAAGCGTTGGCCACCTGGAAGTCGCAGCGGTCTTCCACGCCGCTTAAAGCCGCGTTCTTCGCTGCCAGCTCCACGGCCGGCGCGGAGATGTCGACGGCGCTGACGTGCTCGGCTCCGTAGCGGAGGGCATGGACGGCGAACGAGCCGGTGTGGCAGAAACAGTCGAGGACGCGGGCGCCGGCGACGAAATCCTTCAGCACGGTGCGGTTCTCCCGCTGGTCGTAAAAAAAGCCGGTCTTCTGGCCGTTTTCGATGTCGGCGTAGAAGGGGATGCCGTTCTCGCGCACCTCGATGAGAGTGGGAAACTCGCCCCGCAGGTAGCCCTTGCGCTGCTCCAGGCCCTCCAGCTCGCGCACCGGCACGTCGTTGCGCTCGTACACGCCGGCAGGGCTGAACATCTCCTCCAGGATGCCGACGATCATATCCTTATATATATCGATGCCGAAGGCCAGCGTCTGGACGACGAGGTACGGCCCGAACTTGTCCACGATAAGGGCGGGCAGGAAATCGGCCTCGCCGAATACCAGCCGGCAGTACTCCGGCTCGGCGACGAAGCGCTGCCGCCACTGCCAGGCGGCGGCGAGGCGGCGTTTGAAGAACTCGCGGTCGACAGGCTCCTGCTCGCGGCTTAAGATGCGGACGATGATCTGCGAACGGGGGTTTATGTAGCCGCGGCCGATGAAACGGCGGCGGAAGTTGTAAACGTCGACGATGTCGCCGGGGGCGAAATCGCCCTCCACGGCGTCGAGCTCGGTCTGATAAACCCAAGGGTGGCCGGCCTCCACGCGGTGCTGCGCCCCTTTGCGCAGGATTATCTTGGCTGTCGCGTCCATATTCAGTTCCTCTCTCTACGCTTTTTCCACCAGTGATAGACGAGGTAGGCCGCCGTAAGGCCCATGAGCGTGCCGTTGACGAGCTTGAACTCGCGCGCGAAGTAGTCCGGCTCCCAGTATGAGATCGGGCTGTGCGCCGCCAACAGGGACAGGGGGTACAGGAAGAGGTTGGCGTGGGCGGCGTGGGTCAGGCCGTCGAGGAGCAGGTGGGTGCCCCAGCCGACGACAAACGCCTGGGCCCGGCCGAAGGGCGGCAGCAGCGTCAGGGCGAAAGCCGCGCCCCAGAAGACCGCCGAATGCCCGGCCAGGTCGATGTGCAGCGCCCAGGGGTACTGAGGCAGATAGGTCATGAAGGTCGTGGGCGAGAGGCGGAAAAGCTCGTGCCAGCCGAACTCGCCCCGCGCCAGCAGGACGGCTATGAGAATAAGGTATACGTAGTCCGGCAGCATCGACCCGGCGACGAAATGCCATACCCGGGGATGGCGCCGGGAAAAGAAGTACAGCCAGAAGCCGTGATGAAGAGTGAACATCCGCACCTCGCGCCCGTTTTTCTCCCCTTATTGTGGCACGAGGGGCGCAAGCCCATTCCTACTTCACAAGTCCGGGCGCCCCGGCAAGCACGCGGCCGGCCTCGGCGACGATCGCCGCGATGATATCCTTGACCGGCTCGGTCTTCTTGAGCGGCAGCAGGCTCTGCCCCGCCTGCACCATGCCGTTCTCGATGTCCCCCTCCACCGCCGCCAGGCGGTTGGTGCCGGCAGCCAGGCGGTTGAGCTCCTCTTCCGGGGTGCCGCTGCGTTCGAGGGCCAGGAACTTCTCGGTGAACTTGTTCTTGAGGCCGCGCACCCCGTGGCCGATGGTCGCTCCGGTCACGACGGTGTCGGTATCGACCGCCGCGATCAGCTTCTCCTTGAATCTGGGATGCACCGGGCACTCCTCGGCCACCATGAACCGCGTGCCGATCTGGACGCCGGCCGCGCCCATCACGAGCGCCGCCGCCAAGCCCCGTCCGTCCGCGAAGCCGCCGGCCGCGACCACGGGGATGGACACCAGCGGTATCACCTGCGTCATCAGCGCCATCGTCGTCAGCACGCCGATATGGCCGCCGGCCTCCATGCCCTCGATGACGATGGCGTCGGCGCCGCTGGCCTCGACGCGCTGGGCCAGCCTGGCGTTGGGCACGATGGGGATCTTCCTGATGCCCGCCTTTTCGAAAACCGGGAAATACGGCACCGAATTGCCGGCGCCGATGGTCACGAACGCCGCCTTCTCCTCGCAGATCACCTCGATAACCTCATCCTTGGTCGGCGACAGCAGCGTCACGTTCACCCCGAACGGCTTGTCGGTCAACGACTTGGCCAGGCGAATCTGCTCCCGCACCCAGGCCCCCTCCCGCCCGCCGGTGGCGATGATGCCTGCCCCGCCGGCCGCGGACACCGCGGCGGCCAGCCGCGCGTCGGAAACCCAGGCCATGGCTCCCTGTAAAACGGGGTAGTCGATACCCAGCAAAGACGTCAATTTAGTCTGCATGCTCATTCTCCTTTGCGGCGAAAATCGTTGCGTTCCATGGCAAGATTTTACTATGCCGGCCGCCTTCCTTGCAAGATAGTATGCCACCTCTCCGGCCGAAAGTACGGGGCGGAAAAATTTTTTCGGGATTTAAAAAAATAACTCTTTACATTCATGTCCAAGAGACTTATAATGAAAAACTGTATAAAGCATATAATAATGGGAGAAAGACCGCAATTCCTTCTGGAGAATGCCGCTTTTCATCAAAAACTTCCGGGTTTTCGGCCGTTTTTGCGGAAAAGTTGCTGCTTTAGGGGCGGGCAATACCTGGCAAAGGGGCGATTATTATGAAAGTGATCGGCAAACATATCACGGTCGACATGTATGGTTGCAGCTTCGAGCGCCTCGACGACCTGGAATTCGTCAAGACGGCCATGCATACCGCGGTACGCGAAGCCAACATGACTCTCCTCGACTTCTCTTACTACAAGTTCGAACCGCAAGGTTTGACCGCCCTGGCGCTTTTAGCCGAAAGCCATATGAGTATCCACACATACCCCGAACTCGGGTATGCGGCGGTAGATGTCTTCACCTGCGGCGACCACAGCCGCCCCGACAAAGCCGTATCCATCCTCAAGAACTTCCTCCAGCCGGAGAAAACGAAAATCACCAACATCAAGCGCGGCGACTTCGGCTCGGAAAGCGACATGAAACCCAAAGTCAAAGTGAGCATGACCCCCCTGCGCCGCGTGCGCACCACCGGCGCCAGAGTGCTCAGCTTCCTGTCCCGCGCGAAATAACGACGAAACCGACAGCCCGGCGATGCCGGGCTGTTTTTTTGTCCCCAGGCTAATCCCCTCCGGTGGTATAAAAACGGCTGTGGCGGCAAAAATACGGATGGTAAATATGGTAAAAATGTACTTGACAGATCGGCGGGGATGAGTAATAATATTCCTTAGATAATAATAATTATTAATTGGAGGGATTATGATGAGTACCGCCAAAAACCTCGCCGCCGCGTTCGCCGGCGAATCCCAGGCCAACCGCAAATACCTCGCCTTCGCCAGGCAAGCCAACCAGGAAGGCTTCCCCCAGATCGCCAAACTCTTCCGGGCCACCGCCGAAGCCGAGACCATCCACGCCCACGCCCACCTCAAAGCCATGGGCGGCATCAAATCGACCGCCGAAAACCTTCAGGCGGCCGTCTCGGGCGAAACATACGAGTTCAGCGAAATGTATCCGCCGTTCATCAAGGAAGCCGAAGCCGAAAATAACACCGCCGCCGTCCGCACCTTCAAGCTGGCCAACGAGGCCGAGAAGATCCACGCCGAGCTCTACAAGAAGGCGCTGGCCGCCCTTGACAGCAAGGAAGTCTACGATGTCTACCTCTGTCCCGTCTGCGGCCACGTCGCCGAGGGCTCCTTGCCCGACGCCTGCCCCATCTGCGGCGCCAAGGCCGCGGCCTACAAGAAAATCGACTGAACGCGCCCCAGCGAAGCCGCGGTTATGCCGCGGCTTTTTTGTTTTACATTTATTCCTAAAATATATTATAATAAAGACATTGTAAAATATTTACATTCGATAAGGGGGTTGAACCGGTGTCCAAATTCATTGCCAAACGGATGGTATTACTGTTGTGCGGAGCGTTTCTGCTGGCGGCGCTGTGGCTGCCGCAGACCGCGCTGGCTGCCGAGACTGGCGGCCTGCGTTACACCATCAGCGTGACCAAATTCGAAAATAGGGCCGGCTGGCACGGCCAGTGGGATATCGGCGACGCCTGGGGCATGGTGCTTACCGACCTCCTCAACCAGAGCGGCCGCTTCATCGTCCTCGGCGAAAAAGACATGCGCAAAGAAGCCATGCGCGAACAGGACTTTGCCAGTTCAGGCCGTACTGCCCAGGGTGCCAAGACCCCGGTCACCGGCCAAATGACCCCGGCCCAGTTGCTCGTCAAAGGGGCCATCACCCACGTCCAGGAAACCGGCCGCAGCGGCGGCGGCATCTCCATCGGCGGCGTTTCGGTCGGCGGCGGCGGCGGCAAGGCCGAGATCAACGCCACCATGTACATCATCGACTCGACCACCGGCATGGTTTTGGCCTCCACCAGCGTCGTCGGCAAATCCACCAGCAGCCGGACAGCGATCCACTATTCCGGCCCCGGCTGGTCGGGAGGCTACAGCAACTTCCAGAAGAGCAACATGGGCAAGGCTGTCGAGGATGCCGTCGCCAACGGCGTCCAGTGGATGATCGCCCAGCTTCCCAAGGTCCCCTGGCGGGGCGAAGTGGTCATGGTCCGTGACGGCGGCGTATACATCAACCGCGGCGCGCGTGAAGGCGTCACCGCCGGCCAGGTCTTCCTCGTCGGCACCGCCAACGTTATCCGCGACCCGAGCACCGGCGAAGTGCTCGACGAAAGCGTCGACGAGATAGCCCGCCTCCAGGTCACGACCGTCAAGGAAAAGCTGTCGGTCTGCGAAGTCATCGGCGGCGATCCAGGCGCAATAACCAACGGCATGATGATCCAGATACCATAGCCAAAAGGGCGGCTGACGATGAGCCGCCCTTTTGCCGTTTATAGAATCTTTTTCGGCTCTTCCTGGTCCGCCAGGCTGACTTCATGACGCGACAGCGTCATGAGCAGATCGCCGGCTTCGATCCGGTCGCCCGGCCGGACGTAAATTTCTTTTACGAAACCGTGAATCGCTGCCTGAATCGATGTTTCCATCTTCATCGCCTCGGTGGCCAGGAGCGGTGTCCCCTTCCTTACCTTGGCGCCTTTTTCCGCCATCACCTTGACAACCGTGCCCGACATCGAGGCCGCCACCTGTTCCGGATTATTGGGATCGGCTTTGCTACGCTGCGCGGTTATTGTCTTGACGCTCTTGTCCCTGACGGTGATTTCGCGCAGCAGGCCGTTGAGCTCGAAGCCGACGACCCGCATCCCCTCGGCGTTGGGGGCACCGATGGCCAGCAGCTTGATGAACAGGGTTTTGCCCTGCTCGATGTCCACCCTGATCTCCTCGCCGGGCAGCATGCCATAGAAGAGGGTGGGCGTGTCGAGCAGAGACACGTCGCCGTATTCCCGCGTGAATTCGACCCAATCCATGAACACCTTGGGGTACAGGGCGTAGGCGGAAATATCCTTGTCGGTAATTTCGCGGTGCGGGATGGAGCCGATCGTCGCGGCGATCGCCGCGAAGTCGGCCGGGGCCAGCAGCTCGCCCGGGCGGCACGACAACGGGTTCTTGCCCTTGAGGACAATGGCCTGCAGTCTTTCCGGGAACCCCTGATAAGGCTGGCCGATCTGGCCCTCGAAGAATTCGACCACCGACTGCGGGAAACTGAGCCTGTCGCCCTTCGTGTAAATATCTTCTTCCGACAGGTTGTTCTCGACCATGAACAAAGCCATATCGCCCACTACCTTGGAAGACGGCGTAACCTTCACGATATCGCCGAACAGGTCGTTGACCCGGCGGTACATCGCCTTGACCTCCTCCCAGCGGGTTTCCAGCCCCAGGGCCTTGGCCTGCTGCTTGAGGTTGCTGTACTGCCCGCCCGGCATCTCGTGCTCGTATACCTCCGGATTGGGGAAATACATTTTGGTGTCGAAGTCGGTGTAGTACGCGCGGACATCCTCCCAGTAATGGGAAAACTCGTTCATGCCCGCGATATTGGCATCCGGCTGGCGTTCTTGGCCGGAGAGGGCATGGTAAAGGCTGTTGCCGCTGGGCTGAGAAGTCATGCCCGCCAGGGAGGAAATGGCCACATCGACGATGTCCACCCCGGCATCGACGGCCCGGGCGTAAGTATAAATCCCGTTGCCGCTGGTATCGTGGCAGTGGAGATGCACGGGGACGGAAACCGCATCCTTGATCGCCGACACCAGGCGATAGGCCGCTTCCGGCTTGAGCAGGCCGGCCATGTCCTTGATGCCGAGAATGTCGGTCCCGGCCTTTTCCAGCTCCCTGGCCATCGTCACGTAATAATTGAGATCGTATTTGCTGCGCCGCGGGTCGAGAATATCGCCGGTATAGCACAGCGACGCCTCAGCGACCTTGCCGGACTCGCGCACGGCGTCGATGGCCACCTGCATCCCTTCCAGCCAGTTGAGGCTGTCGAAGATCCTGAAGACGTCGATGCCGGCGGCCGCCGCCTGGGCGATGAAATGCCTCACCACGTTGTCCGGGTAGTTGGTGTAGCCGACGGCGTTGGCCCCCCGCAGCAACATCTGGAAGAGGATGTTCGGCGTCCTGGCCCGCAGGGCGGCCAGGCGCTCCCACGGATCCTCGTGCAGGAAACGGTAAGCGACATCGAAGGTCGCCCCGCCCCACATCTCGAGAGAAAACAAATTCGGCGACAGGCGGACGGTAGCGTCGATAACCGCCAGCATGTCCCGGGTCCGCACCCTGGTGGCCAGCAGGGATTGGTGAGCGTCGCGCAGCGTCGTGTCGGTCAGCAGTACCTTTTTCTGAGCCTTGACCCAGGAAACAAGCCCGGCGACGCCCTGCTCGTCCAGTATCTGCTTCGTGCCGGCAGGGATTGCCCCCTCAGGCACGCGCGGCATGCGCGGCACCGGGAACGCGGGTTTTTCCCGCCGCCCGAGGCCCTGGTAGCCGTTGACCGTGACATTGCCGAGATACTTCATCAGTTTAGTCGCCCGGTCCTTCGGCGCCGGCATTACGAACAGCTCCGGCGACGTGTCGACGAACGAGGTGTCGTAAGTGCCGTGGAGAAACTTCTCGTGACTTACCACATTGGTAAGGAACGGGATATTGGTTTTGACGCCCCGGACGCGGAATTCGAGCAGGCACCGCTTCATCTTCGCGATCGCGGCTTTGCGGGTCCGCCCCCAGGTCGAAGCCTTGACCAGCAGCGAATCGTAGTATGGCGTGATTACCGAGCCGCTGTAGGCGTTGCCGGCGTCGAGCCGCAAGCCGAAGCCGCCGCCGCTGCGATAAGTGATGATCTTACCCGTATCCGGCAAAAAATTGTTGGCCGGGTCCTCGGTCGTAATCCGGCACTGGATGGCATGGCCGTGGCAACGCACCGTCTCCTGGGAATGGATGTTGATCTCCTCGTCGTGCAGGGAAAACCCGTCGGCGATCAGCAATTGCGCCTGAACGATATCGATGCCGGTGATCATCTCGGTGATGGTATGTTCCACCTGGATGCGCGGATTGACTTCGATAAAATAAAACTTATTGTCCGGAGTCACGAGAAATTCCACCGTACCGGCGTTTACATAGCCGACGTTCTTCATCAGCTTCACCGCCGCCGCACAGATATCGTGCCGCAGCGCGTCAGGCAGAGATAGCGCCGGCGCCGCCTCGACAAGCTTCTGGTGCCGCCGCTGCACCGAGCAGTCCCGCTCGTACAGATGGACTACATTGCCGTAGCGGTCGCCTAAAACCTGCACCTCGATATGCTTGGGATGTTCCAAAAGCTTCTCCACGTATACCTCATCGCTGCCAAAAGCCGCTTTGGCCTCCGACCGGGCGCGATGATAAGCCTCCTCCAGAGACGCCGCGTCGTTGACGATCCGCATGCCTCGTCCGCCGCCGCCCAACACCGCCTTGATAATTAGCGGATAACCGTAATCATCGGCGAACCTCCTCACTTCCTCCAGGCCGGACACCGGGCCGTCGCTGCCGGGGATCATCGGAATCCCGGCGGCCTTAGCCTGCTGGCGGGCGTTGATCTTGTCGCCGAACATGATGAGATGCTGCAAATCCGGACCGATAAAAATCAAATTTTCCTCGGCACACCGTTTCGCCAGATTGGCATTCTCCGACAAAAAGCCGTAGCCGGGGTGAATCGCGTCGACGTTGTTCTCTTTGGCGATACGAATAATGCCCTCGATATCGAGATAAGCCTCGACCGGCCCTTTGCCCTCGCCGACCAGATAAGCCTCATCGGCCTTATAACGGTGCAGCGACAACACGTCTTCCTGCGAATATACGGCCACCGTGCGGATTCCCAGCTCATTGCAGGCCCGGAAAACCCTGATGACGATTTCGCCGCGGTTTGCTACCAGGACGGTTTTTATTCGCTTCATAAGCGGCATCCTCTCCCATGAATTAACATTAAGAATAAATTGCAGTTATCCGCAAGTCTATCACAGTTTCCGCCGCAACTCAATATTTCGCGGCCGAAGAAAATAAGTATACCTGCATATTGTATACCCGGTTATCCGTCCTGCCGACCCCAGAAAAAAACCCGTCCCCCCTGCCTCGCGGCCGGGAAACGGGTTTTAATTTGCCTCTTATTTGCCCTCGTCGCCTTTCTCCGCCGGCGGCTTTTCCTTCTTCAGTCCGGCCAGCACCTCCGGCACAAGCTCGATCAGCCTGTCCAGCGGCGCGGCGTTCTTCAGCTTCATCACCTGCACCTGTCCTTCGCGCACCACGATGACCGCGGAAGCGGAGATCTTCGCCCCGGCGCCGCCGCCGCCCCCCTCGCCGCGCTCGCCCTTGTCCGGGCACGAGCCGCCGCCCGAGCCGGCCCCGAAAGCGATATCGACCACCGGGATCAGCGTGACCTCGCCGACCGTGATCGGATCGCCGAAAACCGTCTTGGCCTGCAGCATCTTCTCGAGATGATCGAACAACACCTTCATCGAATCGGTTATGCCTGTACCTGCCATTTCCTTCTGCCTCCCATCAATTTATCAATTAACCGTCTACAATAAATCCCGATTAAAAACCTCGCCGCCGGCAGCGCCACCCGGCCGGGCCTTACCGTCAACACCGCCGCCGCCTTCCCGGACCAGCCCGCGCCGGCAAAATCGGCCTCGGCTTCGAACCCGGCCAGCCGCCCCGTACCGCGGGCGGCGCAGTACAGAGCGTGCCCCCAGGCGGTGACGGCCGGATCGGCGAAGCCGTAACGGACACTGCCACGCACCGTTATGTCCGCGGCCGACCAGATAGCCGTCAGCATCCTCAGCAGCGCCCTTCGCTCGCCGCCGTCCAGCCTGCGCCACCTGGCAGCCAGCGCCCGGCCCCGTTCCGCCGGCGATTCCGCGGCCGCCGGCCGTGTTTTCGCGCGCAGCGCCAGTGTGCGGCGCCACCGGCCGCACGCCCAGTAATAGCCGTCGCCGTCCCGGCCCAGCCGTACCAGCCCGCCCAGCGCCACCGCCTCCGCGAACCAGCGCGGCCGGCCGTCCCCGTCCAGCCCGGCACGCAGCCGGAACGGCGCGCACAGCCCCGCCGCTATCGCCGCCGCCACCGCAACCAACACCCACTCCATGGCAACGCCTCCTAATACTCCTGGTTATCCAATTCACTAATTCCGGTTCTGCGGCAGCAGCCTTATTATCGACCCCGGCGTAACCGCCCGCACGAACCGGTCCAGTTCCGCCTGCCTGCGATGGTAGAGCCAGCCCGTGTAAACCACCGCCAGGCCCACCAGCGTCAGCGCAAACGGGAAAAACAGCGAATCGCGGAACACCGTCCAGGCGAGATGCCCGATGTAGCCGAATGCGCCGATCCCGCCCAGCACCAGGAAAACCTTCCGCTCCAGCAGCACGCCGCAAAACATCATGCCCACGTTGATAGCGCAATACATCGCCCTCGAAAGCTCCGACTTGCTCTGCAACATCGACAGGCCGCCCCAGAAAGCCATCGCCCCGAAAATATACAGCCACTTGGCGTAATCCACCTCCCGCCGGCGGTCGATAACGAACGCGGCGGCGATCATGACCGCCCCGAAAACGATCGACACATACTTGTGATAAGTCCAGTAACGGTCCCCGCCGAACAAGATCGGCGTGACATCCATCGACATATACCAGAGGGTGAAAGCCACGGGCGCCATCGCAAAAGGTATCCGGGCGAACCTCAGGCCGATGAGACCGGCGGCCAGCGTCGCGACCTCCATGGTAAACCAGCCGCTTTTCACCCACACATGGAAATCCCGGTAAGCGCCCGGGTAGCCCTTCGGCCACAGCCCCAGCCACTTCTGCAAACCGTACACGCCCAGCGGCGTCATGCAAACCGCCATAACGATCAGCAGACCGCTCAGCACCACGGATTTATCCCGGAAATGGCGGGCAGCCAGAATAAATACCAGCGCGTAAGCGGCGGCGATCGAAAACAGCCCTGCCCCGCCGAATATCTCCCAGGCCGAATTCATAAACCAGGCCATCGCGCCGATCACGATCAACGCGCCCAGATAATAAAGGAACTGGCTCAAAGTCGAGCCGGCGTCGGGCCGGTCCGGCCCCTGGCCCTTATCGAACCCCTGCCAGAGCGCGTCCGCCTGCTCCCGGGTTATTATCCCTCTCTCAACGGCTTCCGCCATATCTTCCCGCCCGATGGTAACCTTCATCTCCTCACCTCATAGGGAAACATTCGACGCCTGCTGCGGCAGCTCCTACAAACAGACAAAACCCGCTCGCAATGCGAGCGGGTTTTCGTAATCAGCGGCTACCTATCCTCCCAGGCCGTCGCCAGCCAAGTACTTTCGGCGTATAG
>JALHDI010000152.1 GCA_022839045.1 Sporomusaceae bacterium | reverse complement strand
GATGTAGGCGGAGTGGATCCAGTACCACGGCCCGGGCTCGAAGGCGACCACCGGGAAGGGGGCGTCGGGGTTGAGGCGCAGCGGGCCGTAGTGGAGGTGGTGAAGTTCCGAGGTGTTGCTGAGCAGAAAGGTGATGGTGGAGAGCATGAGCAAGACGGCCTTGAGCCGAATCCAATGGTCGTTTTGCGCTTTGGTGTGGTGGACGGCAAGAATTATCCAGGCGGCCGGCAGGAAGGCGATGCCGACGGATTCGACGCGCAGCCAGAATCTGATCGCCGGCAGGGTGTCGCTGGCGAGTTCGCACATGTAGCCGAAGGTGTAGAAGGCGACCAGGGTGGCGAAGACGAAGAACGCCCGGCCGAGGGTACTCTGTCTGCGCCGCCAGGCAGCAAGCGCCAGGGTGCCGATAAGGAGGCAGCTCAAGCCGATGAGGATAACCAGTGCCGATCTTGCCGAATACAATGCAACCACCCTTTAATTCTTCCATAATAAGGCTCCGGGGGTACAATGTCGATTTTACCATCACTAATCTTTTACTGACAAGCATTTGGGGATAAAAATAATCCGTAGCCGTTTCGGGCGTTATTTCCGGCTGAAGAACCAGCGGGGAGGATGCCATGAAAAAAGGGCCGTACGGCCCTTTTTGCGGGTAGGCGATAAGACTTAGCCGGCTTGGAAGTGGTCCTGAAGGGCCTTGTCGGCGATGTCCTTCACCCCTTCCCATCCCGGGGCGGCGGCTTTGGCGATGATGGCGCGCAGTTTCTGGATGGCGGAGGAGTAGTCGTCCAGGCCGAGGGCTTCCTCGACGCGGGCGGCGCCGCGGCGGGTGAGGATGATGTTGTCGGTGGCGAAGGCGACGGGGTTGTCGTCGTCTTCGCCGAATTTGACGGTGACGCCGCTGATGAGGCCGGCGGCGTAGAGCGCGTTGACGGCGCGGCCGAGGGTTTCGCCGGCGAGTCCCATGCTCTGGGCGGCGACGTTCATCTGCGGTTTTTTGGCGTTGCGTTCGGCGTAGAGGGTGTAGAGGAGTTTTTCGGCGTTGGCGTCCATGGTTTTCCCTCCTTGTGTGTTATCGGTTATAAGATTATATGCCGGAGGGGGAGCGTTTGGCAGAGGCGGCGGGAATAAGGCGGCGGCGGCAGGATAAGCTAATGGCACCCGATAATATGGAGGCGATGGTATGGAGCACGGGATTCCGGTGACGGTGGAGCTGCCGCAGGATGTTTACGAGGAGGCGGCGCGGATAGCGCGCTACCGCGGGGAATCGGTAAGCGAGCTGGTGACGGCGGCGGTGCGGGCGGTGGTGGCGGCGGAACGGGCGGAGTACGCGTATCCGGACTGGCCGCTGGGCCCGGCGCCGGGGTGGGAAAACAGGCGCTAAAAGGGGGCGTCCCTGACGAGACGCCGTGCGGGCGGGTTTGCGCCCGGCTTTCGAGAGAGAAGCCTCCCGGGGTTGCGGGAGGCTTTGGTGTTTCTGCGGCAGATTATTGGCCTTTTCGCGGTTTTGTGCGCCGGACAAGGTCATTTACTTTCATAATTAATCTATTTTCGCCTGATTTTGCAGGAGGTGTCGCCAGATGGCAAGAATTGTATGTTAGTTTGTGTTTTGGGGGATTGCTTTGTGTATCAGCGTTTGGGCGTGGTCGATTATGCCGAGGTCGTGGAGAACATGGGGCAGGGGCTGTTGGTGTTCGCGCCGGCTGCCGATAGCGGGGCTTTCGATCTGGTGTACGAGAGCCCGGAGGCGTCGCGGCTGCGGGGGATGACGCCGGAAAAGCCGGAACGGGACGCCGGCCCGCTCGATAGCTGTTTGCCGGCGGCGCTGGCCGAGGTGGCGGCGACAAGAAAGCGGCTGACGACGGAGAAACGCCTGGAGACGGCCACGGGGGTAAGGTGGCTGCGGATCAGGGTCTTTCCGCTTAAGGGCGCGCGGCTGGGGGTTTTGCTGGAGGATGCGACCGAGGCCCGGCTGGCGCAGCAAAGGCTGGCGGAGAGCGAGACGATGTTCCGTCTGATTTCGGAGAACAGCAGCGATTGCCTGTGCCTGCACGGGGAACGGGCCCGCTATGTTTATGCCTCGCCGGCTGTCCGGACGGTGCTGGGGTATGAGCCGGAGGAGCTGGTCGGCCGGACGCCGTTCGATTTCGCGCACCCGGGCGACCTGGAGGCGATTTTGGAGCCTTTCCGCCGGATGATGATCGTGACGGGGGATCCCGCCGGGGGCGTGACGGCGAGGTACCGCCGCAAGGACGGGGAGTATCGCTGGCTGGAGACGATGGTGGTGCGGGTGGACAGTTGCCCGCTGCCGGGGGTGCTTTATCAGAGCTCGACGCGCGATGTGACAGAGCGGAAGCTACTGGAGGAACGGCTGACGGAGATGGGGTACCGCGATGCTTTGACGGGCCTTTATAACCGCGGCTATTTCGAGGAGGAGCTTAAGCGCCTCGACCGCCGGCGGGTAGGGACGGTGGGCCTGATTATCGTCGACGTGGACGGGCTGAAGGTGGTTAACGACGCGCTTGGCCACGACGCGGGGGATGAGCTCTTAAAACGGACGGCGCATACGCTGGCGGAGTGTTTCCGCCACGATGATCTGATCGCCAGGATCGGCGGCGACGAGTTCGCGGTGCTACTGAACGATGTGACGATGGACGATCTCCGCCAGGCCGGCCGGCGGATTATGAAGCTGACGGAGGCGGCCAACTGCGGGAATGCCCCGGTTTTAAGCCTTTCGCTGGGATACGCGGTCGGGGAGGACAATGCTACGCCGATGCGGGAGCTTTTCCGGGCGGCGGATGATAATATGTACCGCGACAGGTTGTACCGGGGTAAGACCGCCCGTGGGGCGATCGTTAATATTTTGCGCCGCCTGCTGACGGAGCGGGATTTCGCGACCGAGGAGCACGGCACGCGGCTGGAGTCGCTGGCGGTGAAGCTGGGGACGGCGGCGGGGCTGAGCGAGGAGCGGCTGGGGGATCTGGCGCTTTTCGCCCAGTTCCACGATGTGGGGAAGGTGGGTATCCCGGATGCCATCCTGAGCAAGCCCGGCCCGCTGACGCCCCAGGAGCGCAAAGAGGTGGAGCGCCACTGCGATGTGGGTTACCGGATTGCATCGGCGTCGAGCGAGCTGTTGCCGATCGCGGAGTTGATTTTGCGGCATCATGAGTGGTGGAACGGCAAGGGGTACCCGCTGGATCTGGCGGGCGAGAGTATCCCGCTGGAGTGCCGGCTGCTGGCGATCGCGGATGCATACGATGCGATGACGAGCGACCGCCCGTACCGCAAGGCGATGAGCCACGAGGCGGCGCTGGCCGAGATCAGGCTCTGCGCCGGTACGCAGTTCGACCCCTCGCTGGTGGATGTTTTTGTGGGATTGGATTTCTAGCTGTAGAAAGTAAAAAGCCCCGCATCGCTGCGGGGTTTTTGCGCTTGATGGAGCCGATAAGAGGACTCGAACCTCCGACCCGCGCATTACGAAGGTCATTTCGGCTTCTAAATGCGCAGGGTAAGTATACATAAAACTCGTTACCAATCTTTGTAATTTAATGTCTGCATTAACTTTACCGGATTATGTAATGTTTCTCCTAGACATATCGGAATTATTGTTTCTCGCCTGATTGCACAAAAGAATGCTAAAATATTCTATTGATACTTTGATTGCCATCCTGGTAAACGCTCTTCACATTCTTGGTACTCAGCTTGCTTACTTGATTGATTGACGAGGGCGGACCGAGTAGTCTTAACTAAATTATTAATCTCCATATCTTCTAGCGGTTGCATCTCCACCAAGACGTCCTCGACTATCTTGATTGTTCGGTACATTCGCGGAGGTGTCTTCTGGAAGACGTTACTGATTTCATTCAGTATTTCTTGTTTGTCTTCTACCGACAATTGTTCGATTTGGTTAAGATGAGGGGCTAATATGTGGAATACCTTAAGATCTCCAGGTAAATGAGGCATAAAGTAACGTCCGAAAACATCTTTTCCGAATAGCTTGAACAAATTGTCATGGTTAGTTGAGATACGCTCAATAAAAGGCAAAATTCGTTGCACGTATTCCTTTAGTTCGTCTTCCTCCGTGGATTGAAAGAGTCTCTGCCAATAAGAACTGCTCCTACTCCCGTTAATTTCTACAGCATGGGCAAGTAGCCTTTCAAAAAGAATATGCCGTACTGGTTGCCCAAGTTCGCAAATGTTTCCCCAGACACTAGAGAAATCACTGTATTTTTTGTCTCCCCCTCCGCACAGCAAGTGGCTTAGGACTTCATTCAACGCTAATAGAAAACAGCGATGTTCTGGTTGTTTAACAAGTTCAGCAATTATATCTTCCCAGGGATGCTCGGTAGTGTGATGGTATCCCAGCCACCATAACGGCTGGGGCTTACCAGAATAAACTTTGAGACAGTCTGTCAGAAGCTCTTCGTCTAGTATAGCAATTATCCTATCAGGAAATTGAGCTAAAGTGTCTTCTTGACCAGTTAGTAACTTCACAATTTCTGTAGGAACAAGCTTTCTTGTCAATCCGACCGCCTTAAGCCACCTTTTGTCAGGCCTATTCC
>JALHDI010000151.1:5432-10425 GCA_022839045.1 Sporomusaceae bacterium | reverse complement strand
AAAGTCGCCCCTCGCGCAGGGGCGTGGATTGAAACAACTATGGCGAAGTAGGAGAAGCACAGCTTGCACGTCGCCCCTCGCGCAGGGGCGTGGATTGAAACTCTAAAGATGGATAGGGTGATGCTATGCTGAGGGAGTCGCCCCTCGCGCAGGGGCGTGGATTGAAACATTATCGTATACTTTTATCAAGTTCTATCACTTCGTCGCCCCTCGCGCAGGGGCGTGGATTGAAACAGGCAGAATCCGAAATAAATCAACTCTTTCTCCTGGTCGCCCCTCGCGCAGGGGCGTGGATTGAAACAAGAACATTAAAACTATCAAAGATAGCAGCGCAATTGTCGCCCCTCGCGCAGGGGCGTGGATTGAAACAGCATCAACGATTTCCCTAATTTGATCCTTGGTCAGTCGCCCCTCGCGCAGGGGCGTGGATTGCATAGTCGCCCCTCGCGCAGGGGCGTGGATTGAAACACTCTCCCTCTATATATAGCCCTAAACCTTACGGTCGCCCCTCGCGCAGGGGCGTGGATTGAAACATTTATTGATAATTATTATTATATAATAATTTCCGTCGCCCCTCGCGCAGGGGCGTGGATTGAAACCATTACTCAACTAAGTAACCTTTAGCCATTGTAAGTCGCCCCTCGCGCAGGGGCGTGGATTGAAACATACATTTGAGTACACATACTTAACTTGGAATGACGTCGCCCCTCGCGCAGGGGCGTGGATTGAAACAAAAACAAACTTTTTCGCAACCTGCCAAACCTTAGAGTCGCCCCTCGCGCAGGGGCGTGGATTGAAACCCGGCTGACACTGATACCGGAGTTGTAGTATCAAGTCGCCCCTCGCGCAGGGGCGTGGATTGAAACACATCAGATACTGAAATATTGCTTGAACATGAGAGTCGCCCCTCGCGCAGGGGCGTGGATTGAAACAATATACCTGTAGTGTTAGAGGGTAAGGCAGTAACGTCGCCCCTCGCGCAGGGGCGTGGATTGAAACATACTATCTATAAAAAGCACTACATTGTTTTGCAGGTCGCCCCTCGCGCAGGGGCGTGGATTGAAACTCTCCATGTAGCTTCTACTCGATCTAAGAGATTGCGTCGCCCCTCGCGCAGGGGCGTGGATTGAAACAAATATATTGTTGCGCTGCTGATAGAGAACAGGGTCGCCCCTCGCGCAGGGGCGTGGATTGAAACCACAGCCGAAGAAGCAGTTAAAAAGGGTTTTGCTGGTCGCCCCTCGCGCAGGGGCGTGGATTGAAACAATCCCATATATAAGAGCCTACTTTCGCAAACCCGTCGCCCCTCGCGCAGGGGCGTGGATTGAAACGTGAAAATGCTACAGATATTTTAGGCCGTTGATGGTCGCCCCTCGCGCAGGGGCGTGGATTGAAACAGGTTGTCTAATGGGGAATGGTATCATTACTACTGTCGCCCCTCGCGCAGGGGCGTGGATTGAAACTCCTCTGGCAGGTAGAATTTTATAACCGCTGGATGGTCGCCCCTCGCGCAGGGGCGTGGATTGAAACTGCAAAAGTAATTGGAGGCGGCTACAAAAAGATTGTCGCCCCTCGCGCAGGGGCGTGGATTGAAACACTGCAAGCCCTACAGTGATTGCTTTTGACAATGCGTCGCCCCTCGCGCAGGGGCGTGGATTGAAACAATTTTACAACAACAGCCGACGTTCCTTATTTAGAGTCGCCCCTCGCGCAGGGGCGTGGATTGAAACGTTTGATTTTTCGGATTGTCTTTATTATGTTTATTGTCGCCCCTCGCGCAGGGGCGTGGATTGAAACATTTTTTGCTTTTAGATACTCTTCGTAGTTTACATGTCGCCCCTCGCGCAGGGGCGTGGATTGAAACATTTTTGTAATTGTACCGAAAGGTTTTTCCTTCAGTCGCCCCTCGCGCAGGGGCGTGGATTGAAACTCGGCAAAGTATCACTAAGCCAGAACTGTATATGGTCGCCCCTCGCGCAGGGGCGTGGATTGAAACAGGTCGAATTTGTCTAACATGAAGATGATAGGTTCTGTCGCCCCTCGCGCAGGGGCGTGGATTGAAACATCATTTCCTTGTATCTTAATGAATTGAGGTACTGGTCGCCCCTCGCGCAGGGGCGTGGATTGAAACTTCCTAGGGCTTCTCTCTGCTGTTTTTCCATCTCGGTCGCCCCTCGCGCAGGGGCGTGGATTGAAACCTTCTGGTACCTGGGAAATGTAAAGCTGACCAAAGTCGCCCCTCGCGCAGGGGCGTGGATTGAAACATATGCAGTTTTTAGATTACTGCCAACTTAATACGGTCGCCCCTCGCGCAGGGGCGTGGATTGAAACTAATTATGTTTTGTTTTATGGTTGCTGAGTCTGTGTCGCCCCTCGCGCAGGGGCGTGGATTGAAACTTTGTTGTCAATATTATTATGTGATTATTTATAAAGTCGCCCCTCGCGCAGGGGCGTGGATTGAAACCATAAAAGAGAATATGAATCCAAAGAATAAAAAAACGTCGCCCCTCGCGCAGGGGCGTGGATTGAAACACTCCTAACATTTCTGCAGCTTCAGAGTGCTTAAGTCGCCCCTCGCGCAGGGGCGTGGATTGAAACGCACATCACATGATTAATACGCAATAAAAAAATACGTCGCCCCTCGCGCAGGGGCGTGGATTGAAACAGGTCTAAAATTAGCCATTGCCAGTATGGTAATCGTCGCCCCTCGCGCAGGGGCGTGGATTGAAACATCCATATCGAGCATGGCTCTTTCTCTGTCTTTACGTCGCCCCTCGCGCAGGGGCGTGGATTGAAACGATTTCTTATAAAATATTGTGGCGATACAGCATTGTCGCCCCTCGCGCAGGGGCGTGGATTGAAACACATTACCATAGGTCTAAAGTCCTATTTTATAAAGTCGCCCCTCGCGCAGGGGCGTGGATTGAAACTCAAAAGTATTCCCATATACATGCACATTTTCGCACGTCGCCCCTCGCGCAGGGGCGTGGATTGAAACATCAATGGGGAACAGGTAAATCCATTTGCAAGAGTCGCCCCTCGCGCAGGGGCGTGGATTGAAACGGCCATGTCTTACCGCAAACAAGGTCAATCTTATGTCGCCCCTCGCGCAGGGGCGTGGATTGAAACTTTACAGGTCGGTACAATGCCAAAGGTTACCCTGAGTCGCCCCTCGCGCAGGGGCGTGGATTGAAACATTAACAAAATAAGAAATAATACCCATATGTGGACGTCGCCCCTCGCGCAGGGGCGTGGATTGAAACAAAGTATTTTCCCCGTTTATTTCCTCGAATCTATGTCGCCCCTCGCGCAGGGGCGTGGATTGAAACATATATTTTGCTTACTACCTTGATGTTTTTACCTGTCGCCCCTCGCGCAGGGGCGTGGATTGAAACATTATACGATATGTGAGAGGATATATTATGGTATACGTCGCCCCTCGCGCAGGGGCGTGGATTGAAACAATAATGTAAAGGGTGTGCTTGGTATTCGTTCACGTCGCCCCTCGCGCAGGGGCGTGGATTGAAACAATCATAGCAATATCATTGGCTTCGATAGAGTAGAGTCGCCCCTCGCGCAGGGGCGTGGATTGAAACTCAGCAGCAACCTCCTCTATGGGTGCCCTGCAGCGTCGCCCCTCGCGCAGGGGCGTGGATTGAAACATTTAGTAATGTAGCAACAATGATTGTAACTTACGTCGCCCCTCGCGCAGGGGCGTGGATTGAAACATGAATTGACGAAGAGGAAGAAACAAAAGAAATTACGTCGCCCCTCGCGCAGGGGCGTGGATTGAAACTTTAGGTAAAACAATGCTAATCGACCACCGCTGGAGGTCGCCCCTCGCGCAGGGGCGTGGATTGAAACGTGACTGTCCTATTGCATTACAATATTTTGCGGAAGTCGCCCCTCGCGCAGGGGCGTGGATTGAAATTTTTTGCTTTTTTAACCAGTCTGCACTTTTATACGTCACTCCCCGCAGGGGAGTGTGGATTGAAATCTCTAAAGCAAGGACAAGCCCAGAAAAACGGATTTGTCACTCCCCGCAGGGGAGTGTGGATTGAAATTATAAGCCGCCACATTGATTTTTGAGGATAATTAAGTCACTCCCCGCAGGGGAGTGTGGATTGAAATATATTTAGGCAGCCTTGCTCGAAATCATTTGAGGGTCACTCCCCGCAGGGGAGTGTGGATTGAAATAGAAAAACAGCACAAGAATGGATGGACTGGTGGGTCACTCCCCGCAGGGGAGTGTGGATTGAAATAAATATCATCTGCAACATCTTTACATATGGTTGGTCACTCCCCGCAGGGGAGTGTGGATTGAAATTCCTATGTATGCGTTAGCTTGTACAAATAGTAGGTCACTCCCCGCAGGGGAGTGTGGATTGAAATTTATAAGATTTGCCTGTGCTACTGTTGGTTTACGTGTCACTCCCCGCAGGGGAGTGTGGATTGAAATATGCTTGACAAATTTGACCTAACAACCAACGCAACGTCACTCCCCGCAGGGGAGTGTGGATTGAAATGCATAAATTATTTCACCTGTTTCACATCTTCCAAGTCACTCCCCGCAGGGGAGTGTGGATTGAAATGCCTTGATTCGCTTTTAAGATCGCCTGTGCTGCTTGTCACTCCCCGCAGGGGAGTGTGGATTGAAATAAGAAGGGGGGTGAAATATTGGACAAGCTTACCATAGTCACTCCCCGCAGGGGAGTGTGGATTGAAATTGCGACATGTATGATGAATCTTTGGAAAACGACAAGTCACTCCCCGCAGGGGAGTGTGGATTGAAATTGGGAGAGCAGAACAAAGAAAAGGAAATGATGGGTCACTCCCCGCAGGGGAGTGTGGATTGAAATAATGCTGCCAGTACAAATAAGTCGGTCCATTGTCCGTCACTCCCCGCAGGGGAGTGTGGATTGAAATAAGTATTTTGTCAGTCAGCAATACGGGCATAGTTGGTCACTCCCCGCAGGGGAGTGTGGATTGAAAT
>JALHDI010000151.1:0-5412 GCA_022839045.1 Sporomusaceae bacterium | reverse complement strand
CAGCAGTCACTCCCCGCAGGGGAGTGTGGATTGAAATTTCAATGTTATTGATGTCTAACTCTGCAAACTTTACGTCACTCCCCGCAGGGGAGTGTGGATTGAAATTGCTATCTCCGCATTTGTTAGTCCTTGCGCGCTTAGTCACTCCCCGCAGGGGAGTGTGGATTGAAATCCTGTATTGATAAAATGACTGAGTATGTCAATAGGGGCGTCACTCCCCGCAGGGGAGTGTGGATTGAAATAATCAAGAGCAGGACAGGAAGGTTAACGAAGTACGTCACTCCCCGCAGGGGAGTGTGGATTGAAATATAGAGGAAGTGTTATACGGTGAAAGAAGGTGAGTCACTCCCCGCAGGGGAGTGTGGATTGAAATATCATTGTGACTGTGTTGGATAAGCTTAGGATAGCGTCACTCCCCGCAGGGGAGTGTGGATTGAAATATAGTTGAGAATAAAATCTCTAACATACTTAGTCAAGTCACTCCCCGCAGGGGAGTGTGGATTGAAATTTCCTTCTCAAAGTCCTGCCGGAGTTCGGTTGATAGTCACTCCCCGCAGGGGAGTGTGGATTGAAATTGGAATGAACCTATTCTTCAAAAGCTGGTGCGCGAAGTCACTCCCCGCAGGGGAGTGTGGATTGAAATATATTAAGACATATGCCGGAATGGTTGATAAGGCAGTCACTCCCCGCAGGGGAGTGTGGATTGAAATAGTTGTAGCCGGTAGTTCTCTTTTACATGAAGTGGTCACTCCCCGCAGGGGAGTGTGGATTGAAATTTTGCTATACTCTGCCCTATTTTGCCTAATGCAGTGTCACTCCCCGCAGGGGAGTGTGGATTGAAATGGTTGTTACTGCGTTATTGGGAAGGTATCTGATATGTCACTCCCCGCAGGGGAGTGTGGATTGAAATGTCAATCAACCTATCATATTCACTTCTGAACCAGTCACTCCCCGCAGGGGAGTGTGGATTGAAATTTGGGTCTGTATCCCAACCTAAAAATATGCGATTAGTCACTCCCCGCAGGGGAGTGTGGATTGAAATGCTAAACGAGGATTGCGTATTTGATACCCTTGTGTCACTCCCCGCAGGGGAGTGTGGATTGAAATAACAGTATTTTTTACTTTATCTTTTGATATAATGTGTCACTCCCCGCAGGGGAGTGTGGATTGAAATTGGACTATCGCTGTATCTGTGACTTTGCACCAATGTCACTCCCCGCAGGGGAGTGTGGATTGAAATGTGCGTTTAGTTACAGCAGGCCATTGAATACCTTCGTCACTCCCCGCAGGGGAGTGTGGATTGAAATCATTATTGATCTGAAAATTGTGGAAGGGGGCAGCACGTCACTCCCCGCAGGGGAGTGTGGATTGAAATCTGCTTCTTGTGCCTTTCCTGAAGAGCATTAATAAGTCACTCCCCGCAGGGGAGTGTGGATTGAAATTGTGGTTTTACCTTTATATCGAATACAGGCTTGCGTCACTCCCCGCAGGGGAGTGTGGATTGAAATAAATACATTCCAATCACCATGTCTATGAGCTTTTCGTCACTCCCCGCAGGGGAGTGTGGATTGAAATTTGCATAGCAGTATTTGCATCCATGCAAGCATCCCGTCACTCCCCGCAGGGGAGTGTGGATTGAAATCTACAAATATCGCCCTGTGGCAATGCCGTTGAAAAGTCACTCCCCGCAGGGGAGTGTGGATTGAAATCGACAATTTTGAGGATTGCTCCTATATCGCCGCTTTGTCACTCCCCGCAGGGGAGTGTGGATTGAAATCTCCGTTTGCTTTTATCTGGTCTTTGAAGTATAGGGTCACTCCCCGCAGGGGAGTGTGGATTGAAATTCTTTTGTGATTATCATATAATAAAAATGATTCGGTCACTCCCCGCAGGGGAGTGTGGATTGAAATTTTACTTGCTGTGCCTTGTCTGCGCTGTATCTCTGGTCACTCCCCGCAGGGGAGTGTGGATTGAAATAAACCTTTTTAATGCTGTTCTGATATTTCGGATTGGTCACTCCCCACGGGGGAGCGTGGATTGAAATAGGCAATAACTGTCTTACCCCATTTATTTTAAAGCGTCGCTCCCCACGGGGGAGCGTGGATTGAAATACATTAATTCCATAAGGAGGGTCTACTATTGCTAGTCGCTCCCCACGGGGGAGCGTGGATTGAAATATCTTTAGTGATGTCACAATAACTTATACGCTGAGTCGCTCCCCACGGGGGAGCGTGGATTGAAATCTTGTGCCATAGCATCAACTCTGGGCTGTCTATAGGGTCGCTCCCCACGGGGGAGCGTGGATTGAAATGAGCCTCTGAATATGTGCTATTACATCAGCATTAAGTCGCTCCCCACGGGGGAGCGTGGATTAAAATAATCAGTCCTTCAAGAGCTCTCATTTTATTTTCGTCGCTCCCCACGGGGGAGCGTGGATTGAAATAGACATTAACAAGTCATAGACAAAGAGTAATAGATGTCGCTCCCCACGGGGGAGCGTGGATTGAAATTCTCAAATAACCTTACTACATCGGACATCTGCTGCGTCGCTCCCCACGGGGGAGCGTGGATTGAAATCATTCATCTTTGCCACCTTCCTTTACTCCTGCTTTGCGTCGCTCCCCACGGGGGAGCGTGGATTGAAATCTGCAAAATTATAAATAGTCTTATCCGCATACAAAGTCGCTCCCCACGGGGGAGCGTGGATTGAAATAAGTATTTTGTCAGTCAGCAATACGGGCATAGTTGAGGTCGCTCCCCACGGGGGAGCGTGGATTGAAATCTAAAGAAACCCGAGAATCAATTATGCAAGTTACAAGTCGCTCCCCACGGGGGAGCGTGGATTGAAATTCAATCTGTTTGAGTTCATCGTCCAGATCCGTCACGTCGCTCCCCACGGGGGAGCGTGGATTGAAATCTGCGTATGTGAAAGGAAAGCCTCTTTAAGAGAACGTCGCTCCCCACGGGGGAGCGTGGATTGAAATGTTGATATCAACTCTGTTATTTCATATGTGGTATGTCGCTCCCCACGGGGGAGCGTGGATTGAAATAGCTGAAGAGGATTTTGAATTTGAAGAAGACGAGGGTCGCTCCCCACGGGGGAGCGTGGATTGAAATAGGTATTTCTGCGCTGGCAGACCATACCCACCAAGTCGCTCCCCACGGGGGAGCGTGGATTGAAATTGCGAGTTGTCGTATTTATCATCGAGCTTTTCATCGTCGCTCCCCACGGGGGAGCGTGGATTGAAATAGCGACAGGATCAGCACTGGCATGGCTGCCGAGAGTCGCTCCCCACGGGGGAGCGTGGATTGAAATTGCCACAAGGGCAGTGTGATCGGCTGCGTATGGCGTCGCTCCCCACGGGGGAGCGTGGATTGAAATCACCAAGCTTATCCGCATATCTATATGACTTATCTGGTCGCTCCCCACGGGGGAGCGTGGATTGAAATCTGCTAATATAATTTTTGATACATATATGGGAGAAGGGTCGCTCCCCACGGGGGAGCGTGGATTGAAATCGAAGCAGATATGATAACATTTACGGCCTTGAAGGTCGCTCCCCACGGGGGAGCGTGGATTGAAATTGACAAAAAACCCTGAACGATACTCAACTATTTACGTCGCTCCCCGCGGGGGAGTTTGGATTGAAATGCATGGTACTGGTTTGCAGTAGACGAGGACGGAAGTCGCTCCCCGCTGGGGAGTGTGGATTGAAATCATAAACCCTCCCAAATATACGGCTCCGGCAATTGGTCGCCCCTCGCGTAGGGGCGTGGATTGAAATCCCTTACAAAATTATATGTTGCTGAATATTCAGTAAAAGGTTAATATTAGGTTATATAGAATACCCAAGAGGGCAGTTGGTTTATAATAGCTGACAGTACTTGTTTGTTCTTTAAATCAATGATTCGCTCAATATTGTAAAGGAAGTGTTGATTATGCAGTTTAAGACTGTTACCGAATATTCCAATGAGTTGCATCAATTGCTGGTTTCAGTATCAAAGCATCTGTACTTTGGCAGTGATGGTTATGCCAGATATCAGGATAAACCAATGGATGTGAATATAACGAACTATCATAGATCAAATAAAGATCATCTTGTTTATTATATTATAAGAGATCATTTCAGCGGAACATTTACTTTCCGGATTGCTTCCACAAAAAGACTTATTCCTCTTGCTGACTTTTTATACTATGCCTGGAGTGAAGATGCGGAGGAGGAAAAATTTATCTATGGAATGCCAGACAACATTTTTATTCCTCAAACGATCAGCACGGAGGAGCTCTTTTCGGGATTAAGAAGCCTTGGCATTAATCCGCTGAATCCTCCCAGTGGTTTTGCCTCAGGTATTAGGGTTATAAGAGATATTGAAGATAATCTTTGTTTTCATATGGGCAGGACAGCAGACCATAGTCTGGAGGGTATGAACAAATTACGTGTTAAAGTATATGACTATCTTATCAATTCATTTTTCAGGAATAATAATTTCGACAAATGGAAAGCAAATTTACCGTCAAAGTCACATCCTAAAATTGTCCCTCCATACGCTGATTTTATACGTCACTTTAGTAAAAATGATACTGGGAGTACCGGTTTGATTCTGATTAGCCGGGAAAGGCAAAGTCAAAAAAAGAAAAAAGCAGCTAGCGTCTATCCAAGGTTTTCACAGACAAAACTCAATCAAGCGCAAGGTATAATCTATGATGCATTGGATGAACCAAATAGACAAAAACGTCTTGCCTTGGCAAGGAAAGCATTGAACATATCGCCTTACTGTGCTGACGCTTATAATTTATTGGCTGGAGAAAGTGAATCATTAGAGGAGCGGCTGGAATTATACGAGCAAGGTGTAAATGTCGGTCGTATAGCTCTCGGTGATTCATTTTTCAAAGAGAATACGGGTTATTTTTGGGGAATTTTTGAAACCCGGCCTTATATGAGAGCATTGGCTGGTTTTTCAGGATGCCTTTGGAGTAAAGGAAGACGGCAGGAAGCTATTGATAACTATCAGGAGATGATCAAATTAAATCCCAATGATAATCAGGGGATCCGCTACACCTTGATCAACTGCCTTTTGACTGAAGGAATGAATGAGGAGGCCGAGAAGCTCCTTTCGGAGTATAATGAGTCAACTTGCTTCATGCTTTATAGCCAGGCACTTTTATATTTTATAAAGTCAGGTGGAATCAAGTCTGCGGGATATCTGAAACAGGCATTTGAATCAAACCCCTATGTGCCCCAATATTTATTGGGGAAAAAGCATATCCCCTGGTATCTTCCTGATATGTATTCATTTGGAAGTGAGGAAGAGGCTATAATATATTCGGCTGATGCGAATGAGGCTTGGAAAACAGTGCCGGGTGCTCTGGATTGGTTGGTTGCAGAATTAGGAGGCTGTAAATTATGAATA
>JALHDI010000343.1:822-1285 GCA_022839045.1 Sporomusaceae bacterium | reverse complement strand
AGGACCAGTCTCATTGGCTCGGCTCGGCCCGGTGGGCCCGGGAGCGCTGGCTCGCTTACGGGGATTTCCACCGTGACCTCGTGCTTCGCTTCCTCAATGAGCATGCCCCCGCCGGCTACACCGACCATCTCGTTGACAGAACCGCACTGGACTGGGGCTGCGGAGGCGGCGCGAATTTGAGGGCCCTCTGCGGCGTCTTCGGCCGTACTGTCGGCGTCGATGTGTCCGAGGCGACGGTGGCCCAGTGCGAAAGGCAGCTTCGGCTCCTCGGCTGTGAAAACTTCACGACACTGTGTTTCCCCGTCGACCGGCCCGGGACGGCCCTCGAGCGACTCGGCCCCGCGTCCTTCGATTTTGTCTTCTCCGCGGCCGTCTTTCAGCACTTCCCCTCCAGGGGGTATACCCTTCGTGTCCTCGAGACCATGGAAAAGCTGATGAGACCCGGCGCCTTCGGCCTGATCCA
>JALHDI010000343.1:0-768 GCA_022839045.1 Sporomusaceae bacterium | reverse complement strand
AGAACGATTACGCGAAAAATGTCATCTACATGACGTCCTTTAAAGAAGGGGAGTTTGCCGAACGGCTGAAGACGGCCGGCCTCACGATGCTATCCTCGGGGCGCGATCTCGACGACCCCGAAGACCGCCATGAATACTTCTTCTTCCGGAAAGAAGGGCAGGAGGAATAGGACAAAGAGTGTTTTTGGGCAATCATGCTCCGAGTTGAGTCAGCTTCATAAGGCTGAGGGTGAGAGAGACAATGGACTGCACCCCCTTAGATTGAAGAGTACCTGAGCGGGGTCAGCACGGCGGCGCAGCTGATGCGACGGCACGAGATCTCGTCGGGGCTGCTCTATCACTGGAAGGGTCCGTACAACAGAGGGCGTTTGGACAATCCTCCCACGCACGAAGCGGCCCTGGAGGAGCGCGGTGGCGTAGACGAGGGTCGTGTCGATGTGCCCCTTGAGCATCTCGCGCACGTACGCCTGCGGCCAGTGGCTGTTGGCGCCCGCGAGGAAGTCGGCGATCTCCTGGGCGTTGGCGTAGGCGGCGGCGATCGCCTTGTCGAGCGCGGGCTGATCACCGGCCTTGGCGAACTTGACGACCTCCACCGCGCCGTTGATGTGCTCCTTGAGCAGCTTCGTGAGACCGGCCGCGGCGGCGTCACCGTAGAACGGCTGGATGGCGTTGCCGATGTCGGCCTGGTTCTGCATCAGCCGGGCGGCGGTGGCTTCGAAGGCGGGCGAGTCGCCGGCGAACGCCGTGACCGCCGCGTAGGTCCACTCC
>JALHDI010000031.1 GCA_022839045.1 Sporomusaceae bacterium | reverse complement strand
CCCCAGCGCCAGGTGCACGGGGAGATCATCGAAGGCGAACCGCGCGAGGCGGCCGCCGCCCTGGTGGAAAAACTGCGGGAACTGAAGATCGTTTAGGGGAGGAGCGGGACAAATGGCGATTATGGTCAAGACTGAAGAATGCGTCGGCTGCGGCGCGTGCGTAAGTACCTGCCCCTTCGGGGCGATCGTGCTGGAGAACGGCAAGGCGAGGATTACCGACGCCTGCACTTCGTGCGGGGCGTGCGTGGAGAGCTGCCCCGTGGGGGCGATAGTATCGGACGCCCCGGCGGGCGGGGCCAAGAAGGAGGCCGACAGCGCCGCGAGCGGCGTGTGGGTGTTCATCGAGCAGCGCGGCGGCCAGATCCGCAACGTGTCGCTGGAGCTGGTGGGCGAGGGCCGCAAGCTGGCCGACGAGCTGGGCGAGGAGCTGGCCGGGGTGGTGATCGGCGACGGCGTGGCCGACCTGGCCAAGGAGGTTTTCGCCAGCGGCGCCGACAAGGTGTATCTGGTGGAGCACGCGCTTTTGAAGGATTACAGCACCGACGGCTATGCGGCGGCGTTTACCGCGCTGATCGGGAAGTACCGCCCGTCGGTCATCCTGCTGGGGGCGACCAACGACGGCCGCGACCTGGGGCCGCGCGTGGCGGCGAGGGTGAAGACCGGCCTTACGGCCGACTGCACCGGCCTGAGCATCGACCCGGAGACGAGGTTGGTGGCCTGGACGCGTCCGGCCTTCGGCGGCAACATCATGGCGACGATTTTCTGCCCCGACCGCCGGCCGCAGATGGGCACGGTGAGGCCGAAGGTGTTCAAGAAGCCGCAGCCCGACTACGGCAGGAGCGGCGCGCTGGTGCGCGAGAGCGTCGCGCTGGCGGCGGCGGACGTGCGCACGAAGCTGGAGGACGTCATCCAGGTGTGCACGACGAGCTGCAACTTGGAGGATGCCGAGATCATCGTGTCCGGCGGCCGCGGCCTGGGCAACCCGGAAGGGTTCAAGCTCATCCAGGACCTGGCCGACGCGCTCGGCGGCACGGTGGGCGCTTCGCGCGCGGCCGTAGACGCGGGCTGGAAGCCGTACCCCCACCAGGTGGGGCAGACGGGCAAGACGGTCGGCCCGAAGATTTATTTCGCCTGCGGCATCTCGGGGGCCATCCAGCACCTGGCCGGGATGCAGACTTCGGATATGATCGTGGCGATCAACAAGGATCCGGACGCGCCGATCTTCAAGGTGGCGCATTACGGCATCGTCGGCGACCTGTACGAGGTCATCCCGGCGCTCATCGCCAAGCTGAAAGCGGATAGATAGGTCCTTGCCCAACAACCCCGGCGGCGGGTCCGTAGATCACGCGGACCTGTCGCCACCCCGGGGGGGATAGCGACATATTTGTCGTATTATTCTTAATTTTGCGTCCGCCGGGCGTGCGAAGGAGGCGAAGGGCAAGGGTTTTTAGTTTGCGATAAGCTTGGTGACGCTAGGTTGCGTGGCGTAAGCACGGCAAGCGGTGCCGGGAATTACGCCAGGGCCTGTTCCGGCCGGATCGCGCCGGAGCGGTCCCGGAACGCGACGTTCTCGCCCCGAGGATTTCAACCCCATATTTCACCCAACCCGAAGCTCCTGGATGAGCGAACATGCCGTGACGCGGCCATGGACCCTAACCGGGTATCGCGACCCGGAACGGCGGCTGACAGGCGGCAACCGGCGGAACGGCGCCGGAAGAATTATTATTAGGGAGAGTGAAGGATATGGCCTTGATGAACGGCGAGCAGTATCGGGAGTCCCTGAAGAAGATGCGCCCCAATATGTATAAGTGGGGGGAACTGATCGCGGACGTGACGACCCATCCCGCCACCCGGCTGCACGTCCAGTCGGTGGCGGATTCGTACGACGCGGCGTTCGATCCGGAGAGAGCCCCCGTCTTCACAACCAAGTCGGCCCTGACCGGGGAGACCGCCCACCGCTGGAATACGCTGATGAATAGCGTGGAAGCGGTGCTGGGCAATGCGAAGATGAAGCGGGCCCAGTACCAGCGGACGGGTACCTGCCAGGGGGCGACCTGCGCCGGCTGGACGGCGATCAACGTGCTGTGGGCCGTCAGCTACGAGATGGATAAGGAGTTCGGGACCAACTACCACGAGCGGATCAAGAATTATTTCCAGTATGTCGAGGACAACGGCCTGGCGCTGGCGGGCGCGATCACCGACGCCAAGGGCAACCGGGCCCTCAAGCCGTCCGAGCAGCCCAACAAGGATTCCAACCTCCATGTCAAGGAGATCCGCGCCGACGGCATCGTCATCCGCGGCTACAAGGCCCAGATCTGCGGCGTGGCGGCCTGCCACGAGATCGTGGCCATGGCCGGCGGCGGCTACGGCGAGGCTGACAAGGATTTCTGCCTGGCGGTGGCGGTGCCCCGCGACGTGGCGGGGCTGACGATCGTCGAGACCCGCCGGCCGAGCGACGCCCGCGACGAGGAGGAGGGCTGGGACGCGCCGAAAGCGGGTAATATAACCCAGGCGTTCCTGTTCTTTGACGACGTTTTCGTACCCAACGACCGCGTGTTCCTGTGCGGGGAGTTCAAGTACACCGGCAAGGCGATCGGCTATTTCACCGCCGTCTACCGCGCGGCCATCGGCGCCTGCGTGGCCGGCCAGGGCGACATCATGTGCGGGGCGGCGATCAACATGGCCCGGGCGAACGGGCTGTCGCAGAAGGCCTTCCAGGATAAGCTCAACCAGATGGCGATCAATAATGAGATAACTTATTCGGTGGGCCTGGGGGCGATGCTGGCCGGCAAGGGCCACGCCTCGGGGCTGTGGATACCCGATATGCTGCTGGCCCATGTCAACAAGACCCAGGTCGCCAAGCTGCCGTACGAGACGAAGGTCATCTGCCAGGACATCAGCGGCGGCATAGCCGAGACCGGCTGTTTCCCGTCTTATCAGGACTGCCAATCGCCCGTTTACGGCGCCGAGATATTGAAGGCGCTGGCGGCCGGCGCGGACGGCGAGACGCGGGCCAGGGCCGCGAGGCTGGTGGAGTGGCTGACGGTGGGCGGCGGCATCCCGGGCTGCATGCACGGCGGCGGCTCGCCCGACGGGGCCCGCATGGTGGTCCGCGCCCTGGAGCCGTGGGAGAAGTTCGCCAAGGAAGCCAGGCGCATCGCCGGCATCACCGCAGAGCTGGCCGACCCCGCCCCGGCGAAGAAATAAACCGGGTCGGCGATTATAAAAAAACAAATACACGGGAGGACAAATTCGATGAACTTTATCCTAACCCCGGAACAAGAAGACATCCGTAAGATGGTGCGCGAGTTCGCGGCCAAATCGGTGGCGCCGACGGCGGCCGAACGCGACGAGAAGGAGCTTTTCCCGCGGGACATTTTCGATCAGATGGGCGAGCTCGGCCTGCTCGGCCTGCCGTATCCCGAGGAGTACGGCGGCGCCGGCAGCGACTATGTGAGCTACGCCATCGCCGTCGAGGAGATTGCGCGGGTGTGCGCTTCGACCGGCATCGGCATGTCGGTCCACGTGTCGCTGTGCTCCGGGCCGATCCTGCTTTACGGCACCGAGGAACAGAAGCAGAAATTCCTGCGCCCGCTGGCCGAGGGCAAGAAGCTGGGGGCGTTCGGCCTGACCGAGCCCAACGCCGGCACCGACGCGGCCAACGGCTCGAGCACGGCGGTCAAGGACGGCGACAGCTACATCCTCAACGGCACCAAGGTATTCAACACCAACGGCGGCGAGGCCGAGATCTACCTGTTCTTCGCCGCGACCGACAAGGCGCTCGGGCCCAAGGGGATGAGCTGCTTCATCGTCGAAAAGGGCACCCCGGGCTTCACCTTCGGCAAGAAGGAGGTCAAGATGGGCATCCGCTCGTCGGTGCAGCGCGAGCTGATCTTCGAGAACTGCCGCGTACCGGCCGCCAACCTGCTGGGCAAGGAGGGCGACGGCTTCAAGATCGCCATGGGCGCTCTCGACAGCGGCCGCATCGGCGTGGCCGCACAGGCGACCGGCATCGCCCAGGGGGCGCTGGACGAGGCGATCAAGTACTCGAAGCAGCGCGTGCAGTTCGGTAAGCCGATTTCGACCTTCCAGGCGGTCAACTTCATGCTGGCCGATATGGCGACCAAGATCGAGGCGGCGCGGCTGCTGACCTACCAGGCGGCGTTCAAGCGGTCGAACAATATGCCGTACGCCAAGGAGGCGGCGATGGCGAAGATGTTCGCTTCGGATACGGCGATGGCGGTGACGACGGACGCGGTGCAGGTGTTCGGCGGCTACGGCTTCAGCCGCGAGTACCCGGTGGAACGGATGATGCGCGACGCCAAGATCACGCAGATCTACGAGGGCACCAACCAGGCGCAGCGGATGGTCATCGCCGGCAACATCCTGCGGTAAGGATATCACAGGCTATGGAAGACTCCCGGGATATGCTCCCGGTGGTCTGTTTGGTACTATCAAAAGCGTAAATGTAAACGCCGAAGGGCGTTACACATTTGCGCTTATTCTTTTACAATGAGGGAGTAATTTGTCCGGCGAGGTCTCTTTTGGATTGTGACATCAGAAACCTGCTAAGAAAGCGTTGACTTTTCTTAGCAGGTTTCTGCTCCCCCTTGCGCTAATCCCTGTCGATATCCAGCACGAAATCGTCCGTCCCGATGCGGAAGTGGAACTCGCTGTCATTGTCGCGGCGCCACTGGTACCACTCGTGCCATTCGCGGGCCTTCGCCTCGCGCCAACGCCGATCGTGGCGGTGCGCCTTCCACTGGCGGTCGTATTCCCGCCATTCCTTCTCGTGTTCTTTCCACTTGCGGTTGTGGTCGTCTTTCCACGCCTGGCTGTGGCGGGGCGGGGCGTGGTGGGGGGGGGCGGCGTAGGCGGAGAGGGGGAGGAAGGTCGCGGCCACGGCCACGGCCACGATAGCAAGCTGCTTCTTCATGGAAAACCACTCCCTTTATGTATTTGTCTTCATAGTACTGCATTATTATGACAAAACTGCGACAAAAGGCAAGTTTTGGCTCAAAAACCTGCTAAGAAAGCGCTTGACCTTTCTTAGCAGGTTTTTGTGTTTATTCTGCTGGGGGGACGCCTGCGTTCCCCGCCTAAGGCAAAAGCTTTGGCTGAAGAACAAAAAACCCCCGGGATTATTTCCGGGGGGTTTAAAGGACAGATTACAGGGCGGCGAAGATGCGCTCGAGTACTTTACGGAAGGCGGCGATTTCCTCGGGGCTGCAGCCGCCGGTCATCGTTTCTTCGACATGGGACATGGTTTTGCCGATTTCCGCCTCGAGGGCGCGGGCCTTGTCGGTGAGGAAGATGCAGTAGCAGCGGCGGTCTTCCGGCGTGGCGGCGCGGTAGACGAGTTCGAGCTTTTCGAGGCGGTCGATGAGGCCGGTGAGGGTGGAGTTGTCGAGGAAGATCTTCTTGCCGAGTTCGGTGATGGCGATGCCGTCGCCCTTGAAAAGCGTATAGAGGAGCATCATCTGGCCGGGAGTTATGCCGAGGCTGTTTTCGTTGAGAAGCTTCTTGGTGAACAGGTAGTGCTTCTGCTCGGCCTTGGCCAGAAGGACGCACGTGCTGTCGAAAATATCGAGCATAGTTTCACCCCGTTAGTGTGCTTGCGTACTGTTCTTTTCTAGTCTAGGGCAGCGGCTGTCTGTTGTCAATAGCGAGATGCAGAAGGCCACGCACCAGTGGCGTCTAGTAAACATAAAATATAAAGCGAGTACGGTATAAGGGGATGTGGCCATGAACAACTGCACCTGGAAGAAGCCTTTGGCTATCGGCGTCATCATGTTGTTCGCCGTGTGGGTGAATGATTTGTTCGTCGCGCTAGTGCGGTGGGAAGAATACGGCCCGGCCGGGTATGCCGCCCATCTGATAGCCTTTGTCGCCATCGCCGCGGGCATCGTTTATTTGCAGCAAAGGCTGGCGGCCGCGACTCACCGCCTGGAGTTGTTCCGCCAAGCCGTCCGGGGAATGCCGTGCGCGTTGGTCATCGCCCGGGGGGGCGTAGCCGAGGAACTGTACGGCAGCGACGAACTGCTCGAACTCGCCGGACTGGCGGCCGGAAAGGCGCGCCACCCCGCGGAGGAGGCGGTGATGGTGGAGGAGTATGCCGTACAGGGCGGGGTGGCGCGGGTGGTGGAGCGGCGCCTTATCCCGCTGACGGACTGCGGACCCGGCCGCCATACGGCCGAGCTGCTGTACGAGATCACCGACTGCGTGCGGCGGGCGGGCGCGCGGGAGGGACAGTATGTCAGGATGCTCAAGATTCTCGTGAATATGTTCGAGATGAAAGATCCTTACAACAACGGCCATTCGGACGCGGTGAGCAACCTGGCCCAGGATCTGGCATCCGCGCTGGGGCTGCCCGCGCGGATGGTGGAGACGATTACCAGGGCCGCCCTGCTGCATGATATCGGCAAAATCGTCATCCCGGCGGAAGTGCTCAACAAGGACGGTCCGCTGACGCCGGAAGAGCGCCGGGCGGTTCAGGCCCACGCAACGGTGGGGGCCGATATTCTCGCCAGCTTCGACATCTTCCGGGAAGAGGCTTGTATCGTTCGCCACCACCACGAGCGGTACGACGGCGGCGGCTATCCGGTCGGCCTGCGGGGCGGGGAGATACCGTTCGGGGCGAGAATCCTGGCGGTGGCCGACGCCTTTGACGCGATGACGTCGGGACGGTCGGCGCACGGGCGGCGGGATGTGGCGGACGCGCTGACGGTGATCGAGGCCGGGAAGGGCGGGCAGTTCGACCCGGCGGTGGCCGAGGCGTTCGTGAATCTGGTCCGGGACGGCCGGGCGGGGAAGGGGAAGGAGACGCGCTAGCGTCTCCTTCTTGCCGGGCGGGGGCGTTAAAAATCCAGCAGGCCCTGGTTGTCCAGCCACGTTTTTGCGCAAGCGATGAAATGGCCTGCGGCGGGAGAGATGTTTTTCAGCGACCGCGCGGCGATGCCGATTGTACGATGGTACGATTTTTCCAGTTTAATGACTCTGACGTTCTGCGGGTTGCGCAATAGAACCATCTCCGGCAGGATGCTTATACCCAGTCCGGTCTGCACCATTGCTATTATGGCGGGACCTTCCGCCGTTTCGTATTTGATTTTCGGGGTGGCAATGTTTTCGTATAATATCCGTCTTAAATCGTCGGCGTTGCCCCACTTGGGGATTATAAACGCCTCGTCTTTTATCTGATCGAAAGAAATGACGGATTTCCCGCCCAACGGGTGCTCGTCGGGCAAAACACAAAGTATGCGGTCCTTTTTCAGAGGGATGAAGTCAAAGGCTTTGGCCGTCAGCAGGGACATAAAGCCGAAGTCGATGGTGCCGTCGGCAAGCCAGCGGGCGATGTCATCGTAAATACCTTCGCAGAGTCTGATGCCGATGGCGGGATGCTTGGACTGGAAATGCTTTATGATTCCCGGTAGCCATTGGGTAGATATGCTGGTGAAAGTCCCGATGTTCACCGTGCCTGTTTCGAATCCGTTTATGGCGGCCACCTCTTGGCGGAGCCTTTCGTTGCCTTGCAGAATTTCCCGGACGGATTCCAATATGCGTTCGCCGTTACTTGTCAGGTGAATGCCCGACCGGTCCCTCTTAAGAAGGGAAAAGCCGAATTCGGACTCCAGACTGGCAAGCGAATGGCTAATTCCCGATTGGGTTATGTTGAGGGTTTCCGCTGCCTTGGTGAGGCTTTTCAATTCAACGACGGTAAGAAATACCCGGTATTTGAACAGCGACATGTTCATTCCCCGTTCATGAATTTATTTCATAATTAGTATTATGAATATTCGTTTTATTAATATAAAGTATACATATATACTGGATATTAAGCAAGGTTGTTTTAATTTTGCGTAAATTTCTGATGAGGAGCAAGGAGGTAAGATTGATGACAACACCCAAAACCTACCTGAATTTTGTTAACGGCGAATGGGTCCAGTCCGGCACGGGAAAAACGTTTGCCGTAATCAACCCGGCTAATCAGCAGATAGTCGCCCATGTACAGCAGTCGAACGAGGAAGATATGCAAAATGCCATTGCCGCGGCTAATCAGGCTTTTGCCAGCAGCGACTGGCGCAAGAACTCGGGGCGGCGTGCCAAAGCGCTGTTGGCGTTCGCCGGGGTGCTTGCCGAACGTAAAGAAGCGTTGGCCCGCTTGTATACGATGAACAACGGCAAAACGATCAATGAGGCCCGAGGCGAACTGGACAGCTGCGTCGATATACTGCAGTATACCGCCGGCTTGGCGAGGAATGTGTTTGGCCGGTTCGTCGAACCGGCGGAAAATGCTTTTTCCGTCATCGCCAGAGAGCCGGTCGGCGTCGTCGGCATCATAACGCCGTGGAACTGGCCGGTGCAGCTGATGCTTCGTGAGATGGTTCCCGCTTTAGCCGCCGGCAACGCGGTGGTTGTAAAGCCTGCGAGCATTACCGCCGCCATTTCGATGGAGGTGATAGGGGCTCTGGCGGAAATTGCCGCAATCCCCAAGGGAATAGTGAATGTGGTTACCGGGCCGGGACAATTGATCGGGGAAGTTGTCGCCCAAAGCGAAAAGGTGAATATGATAAGTTTTACGGGCGACAGCGGAACCGGTCAAAGAATAGCGGAATTGGCGGCGCGGAGCGTCAAAAAGGTTGTATTGGAGCTTGGCGGCAAGTCCCCTAATGTATTGTTTGCCGATGCCGACTTGGACAAGGCTATTCCCGCGGCGATGAAAGCGGCGTTTCTCACCAGCGGCCAGGTATGCATGGCCGGCACGCGGCTGGTTGTCGAGGACAGTATATTTGACGAAGTCGTCGGCAGGATGAAGGCGGCGACGGAAAAATTGAAAATCGGCAACGGCCTGGACGAGAGCTGCAATTTGGGGCCGTTGGTTTCGAAAAGCCAGCTCGATTTGGTGATGGGGTACATCGAGACGGGAAAGAAAGAGGGGAAAGTGGTTACCGGCGGTTATCGCCTGACCGGCGAAGGGTATGATGAAGGGTTTTTCGTTGCCCCCACGATATTTACGGAGCTGGATAACAACTCGCGCCTCGTGCAGGAAGAGATTTTCGGGCCTGTCTTGGTGGTGCAGAAATTCCGCACAGAAGCGGAAGCGGTGGAAATTGCCAATGGAACCAGATTCGGCCTGGCGGCGGCTGTATGGACCAAGGATGTAAACAGGGCGATCCGGGTGGCGAAAGAAGTCAAGGCAGGTACTGTTTGGGTAAATACTTATTTCAAACTTTACAATCAGACCGAATTCGGCGGCTGCAAGGCGAGCGGAATCGGCAGAACCCGGGGGATTGAGGGTCTCCTGGAGTTTACCGAAATAAAACATATCAATTTTGACGTCAATCCGACGTATTAAATGCCGATGTCGCGGGTACGCCGCAACTGAAGGTTTTGCCGGCAAATTAAGAGGGATACCGTGACCGGTATCCCTCTTCTTCACATCGTTTTGGCCCATTCTTCCAGTTTGGCCATGATTTCCTCACGGGCTTCGTCGACGGCTTCGCCGTACCATTCCTGGCCGGTGTCGGCGTCGACCCAGGTTTCCTTGGCGGCGTAGGTGTGGGTGGGGAAGAGCTTTTCCCGGGCGGCGGCGCACACGCCGTCCAGCATGCTCTGCTTTACTGTTTTGCGGACGGTGGCGGATACCGCCCTCTCGGTGACTTCAACCCGGGGCCCCTCGTCGCCGGCGCCGATTTCGATGTGGCTGACGAGTTTGCCGCGCCGGGCGGCGGCGGCTACGGCCTCGCGGGCCAGAGTGGCGGCCTCCAGCCGGTCGAGGGCGTCGTCTTCGACAGTGACTCTGACGTTGCCGATGATAAGTTTATACATCGCTGCACCTCCTTACAGGCAATCTTATGTCGCGGCGGCGGGAAATAGAACAGCCTCGCCGCCGAAGGCGGCGGCCGGATGGCGGGCGAAGCCAAGTTGACTTTTGGCGCGGGGGTACTATATAATGATATTTGTAAATCCTGCGAAGCAGACCAGTACGCCGTAGCCGCGGCTTCAGAAAGTTGGCGGATGATGCGAGCCAATCCCGGCAGGCCGAACTCGCTGCCGAGGAGCGGCTGTGAACCCGATTAGCAGCCGACGCCGGACCGGCGTTAACGGGGCGCGAGAGGACGGCGTCCGGCCGTCAATCAGGGTGGTACCGCGGGTGTTGCTCGTCCCTGGCTGTTGGCCGGGGGTTTTTTGGTTACTAGGCGATATGGGAGGACTGGCATTGAACGAAAGGTACATCGCAAGCGAAATCGAAGCCAAATGGCAGAAGGTCTGGGCCGAGCAGAACGCGTTCGGCACGGAGATCAACCGCCAGAAGCCGGAATATTATGTGTTGGAGATGTTCCCCTACCCGTCCGGCAAACTCCATATGGGCCATGTCCGCAATTATTCCATCGGCGATGTGTTCGCCAGGTTCAAGAAGATGCAAGGCTACAACGTCCTCCATCCGATGGGCTGGGACGCTTTCGGCATGCCGGCCGAGAACGCGGCGATCAAGAACGGCATCCACCCGGCGAAGTGGACGGCGGACAATATCGCCAACATGCGGCGCCAGCAGCAGGAGATGGGCCTTTCCTACGACTGGGAGCGCGAGGTCACGACCTGCAATCCCGATTATTATAAGTGGACCGAGTGGCTGTTCCTGCTGTTCTACGATATGGGGCTGGCTTACAAGAAAAAGGCGGCCGTTAACTGGTGTACCGAGTGCAATACGGTGCTCGCCAACGAGCAGGTGGAGGACGGGCGCTGTTGGCGGTGCGATTCGCCGGTGGTGAAGAAGGAGCTCGAGCAGTGGTTCCTGAAGATCACCCAGTACGCGGACAGGCTGCTGGCCGACCTGGGCGAGCTGAAGGGCTGGCCGGAACGCGTGAAGGTGATGCAGGAGAACTGGATCGGCCGCAGCGTGGGCGCCGAGTTCACCTTCGACGCGCCGGATATCGGCGAGAAGATCGCCGTTTATACGACCCGCCACGATACGATTTTCGGGGTGACTTATGTGGTGCTGGCTCCCGAGCACCCCTTCGTGGCCAAGCTGACGGCCGGCAAACCGGAGGAGGCGGCGGTGAGCGCATTCGTCGAGCGGGTGCGCAATCTCAGCGAGATCAACCGCACGTCGACGGATACAGAGAAAGAGGGTATTTTCACCGGCTCGTACGCCGTCCATCCCATCACCGGCGAGAAGGTGCCGATCTGGGTGGCCAATTATGTGTTGCTGGAGTACGGCACGGGCGCGGTCATGGGCGTTCCGGCCCACGATCAGCGCGACTGGGAGTTCGCCAAGAAGTATAATCTGCCCATCCGCCAGGTCATCGCGCCGCAGGGGGGCCACGAGACCGATTTCGCGAAGTGGACGGCCGCTTACGACGGCCCCGGGGTGATGGTCAATTCGGGGGAATTCGACGGCCTCGACGACCAGGCCGGCAAGGAGAAGGTGGCCGACTGGCTGGAGAAGCATAAGGTCGGCAAGCGCCGCGTGACGTATCGCCTGCGCGACTGGCTGATTTCCCGCCAGCGGTACTGGGGCGCGCCTATCCCGATAATATATTGCGACAAGTGCGGCACGGTGCCGGTGCCGAAGAAGGAGCTGCCGGTGCTGCTGCCCGAGAACGTGCGCTTCGACGGCGGCGCGGTTTCGCCGCTGGCTGAGGTGGCGGAGTTTGTCAACTGTACTTGCCCGAAGTGCGGCGGCAAGGCCCGGCGGGAGACGGACACGATGGATACGTTCATTTGTTCGTCGTGGTACTATTATCGTTACACCGACGCCAAGAATGCCAACGAGCCGTTCGACACGGCCAAGGCGAACTACTGGGCACCGGTCGACCATTACATCGGCGGCATCGAGCACGCCATCCTGCACCTTCTGTACTCGCGGTTTTTCACCAAGGTGCTGAAGGATGCCGGGCTGCTTAATGTGAACGAGCCGTTCAAGAATCTGGTGACCCAGGGCATGGTCATCAAGGACGGCGCCAAGATGTCGAAGTCCAAGGGCAACGTGGTTTCGCCCGAGGAGATCATCGCCAAGTACGGCGCCGATACCGCCCGCCTGTTCATCCTCTTCGCCGCCCCGCCCGAGCGGGACCTGGAGTGGAGCGACCAGGGGGTGGAGGGGGCGTCCCGCTTCCTCGCCAGGCTGTGGCGGATCGTCGGCCATTACGCGCCGACGGTCAAGGCGGCCGAGCGGGGCTACGACCCCGGCACCCTCGCCAAGCCGGAGCGCGAGCTGCGGCGGGCGCTGCACGCGACGATCAAGAAGGTAACCGACGACGTGGGCGGCCGGTTCAACTTCAATACCGCCATCAGCGCGATCATGGAGCTCGTCAACGCGATGTATCTGTTCCGCGAGCAGGTCGCCCAGCCCAACCCCGGCCTGATCCGCGAGACGGTGTCGGAGCTCTTGAAGCTGCTGGCCCCGTTCGCGCCCCATATCACCGAGGAGCTGTGGAGCGAGACGATCGCCGACGGCAGCGTCCACCAGCAGGTCTGGCCGACGTTCGACGCCGAGGCGATCCAGGTCGAGGAGTGCGAGGTCGTCCTGCAGATCAACGGCAAGGTCCGCGATAAGATCGTGGTGCCGGTGGGGCTTAACGCCAAGGAACTGGAGGCCAAGGCTTTCGAGCAGGAGCGGGTCAAGGCGCTGACCGCCGGCAAGCAGGTGGTGAAGGTAATCTGCGTGCCGCAGAAGCTGGTTAATATTGTTGTGAAGGATTAGAAAAGGAGCCGGCCCCAGGGGCCGGCTCTGTTTTTTTGGCAGCGCTTGTAGGAAGATGGGAGAGCGTGGCGAATTATATAGCGAGAAAAACGGGGGAGGGACGGATTTGGGCGCTCTGAGACGGCACTGGCTGATTATCCTGGCTCTGGCGGCGGTCATCGTGGCCGGCAGTTTCTATGACCAGTGGCGAAAGTTCGTCGTGCCGGAGAAGACGGCGAGCGTGGTGCCGGTTAGCCAGTCCCCCGCGGCCCGCGACAACCGGCCGGTGGTGTACGTGACCGGCGCGGTGAGCAAGCCGGGCGTTTATAAGGTGGGGCAGGAGAGCCGGGTGATCGACGTGATCAACGCCGCCGGCGGCCTGGCGCACGGCGCGGACGCCAACAAGGTGAACCTGGCGCAGGCGGTCAAGGACGGCATGCAGATCCATGTGCCGATCAGCGGCGTGCCGGTTTCGTCCGGGACGGCGGCCGCCAATGCCGGCCGGGTGAGCATCAACGCCGCCGACAAGGCCGCGCTGGAGAAGCTGCCGGGTATCGGCGCCGTCCTGGCCGAGCGCATCGTGGCGTACCGCAAGGCCCACGGACCTTTCCGGGATGTAACCGAGCTCAAGAAGGTGAACGGGATCGGCGAGAGCAAGTTCAACCAGATCAAGGACAAGATCAGCCTGTAGGCAGAAAAGCTGTGCGCGTTATCGCGTTATGATGAAGGTGAAGAGCCGATTTTCGGCTCTTTTGCCATTTTGGAGGAATTTGCCTATTTAAGGGGGATGGGGAAGGAAGAGCTCGAGGATCGAATGTCGGGTGGCTGATGGTTTATGCCTGCTATTCTCCCTTGGCTGGCGGCGGCTTTCGCCGGCAGCGTGTGGTTGGCGGCCGCGGTGGGCATCGCGGCCGGGGTGCTGGGCGCGCTGGCGGCCGGACTGCTGCTTGTCGGCCTGGTTCAGGTGCGGCGGGGTGCGGGGGCCGTAGCGGTCACCGCCGCGGCGCTGTTTTTCGTTGCCGGCATGATCCGCTACGGCGGGGCGGAGGTCGTGTCGCCGTATGACGTGAGCCGCTTCGCCGGACGGGCGGTGACGCTGCACGGGACGGTGGCCGAGCCGCCCCGGTGGGCGGACGTGGACCACGATACGGTTAGGGTGAGGTATATCGTGGCCGCCGCGGCGGTGGACGCCGGGCAGCCCAGCCTGGAGCCGGCCGCGGGCGGGGTTGTCCTGAATCTCCGCCAGCCGCGCCAGGCGGCCGTGGCCGCTTACGGCGACAGGGTGACCGTCCGCGGCCGGGTGGAGGCTCTGCACGGCTATAACAACCCCGGGCAGGCGGATATGGCGGCTGCTTACCGGCTGGGCGGCGTGAGCGCCCGCCTGGCGGCCCGGGCGGAGGATTTCCGCGCCGCGCCGGGCGGGGACAATTCCCCGATGGCCGCCGTCGCCGCCTGGCGGCAGCGGATGACGGACTTTATCCGCGCGACGGTCGCCGCGGACGACGCGGCGGTGATAACCGGCGTGCTGTTCGGCGGCTACGCCGGTATCAAACGCGAGGTGGTGCGGGACTTCGCCGCGACCGGCCTGGTGCATATTCTGTCTGTTTCCGGCGCGCATATCGCGCTGGTGGCGGGCGCCGTGCTGTGGCTGGGGGCGCGGCTCGGGCTGCGGCGGGCGAAGACCGCCGGCCTCGTGGCGGCGGCGGTGGCCGTTTATGCGCTGCTGGCCGGGCTGACGCCGCCGGTGGTGCGGTCGGCGGTCATGGGACTGGCGGCGCTGGCGGCGGTGGTGCTGGGACGGGACAGGGACACCCTGCAGGCGCTGGCGCTGGCCGCCCTCGGCATGCTGGCCTGGCAGCCGGCCCTGCTGTTCGATATCAGTTTTCAGTTGTCTTTCGGCGCGACCCTGGGGCTGGTGCTTTTGTATCCGCCGACCGCGGCCGCCCTGGCTTTCCTGCCGCCGTGGCTGGCCGGGCCGCTGGCGGCGACGGCCGCCGCCCAGCTGGGCGTGCTGCCGTTTCTGCTGTGGTATTTCAGCAGCCTTCCGCCCGCCTCGTTCGTCGCCAATCTCGTCATCCTGCCGGTCATCGAGGCGGTGGTCGTCGCCGGTTTGCTGGCCGTACTGGCGGCGCCCCTTTTGTCGCTGCTCGGCAAGCTGCTGTTGGTGTTCTGCGCCCAGTTCGTCGGCGTGGCGGTCAAGCTGGCGGCCTGGCTGGCGGCGGTGCCGGGGGCGACTCTCCATTTCCCGGCGATGGGGCTGGCGGCGGGGGTGGCTTATTATTTCGTTCTGGCGTGGGCATACGCTCTGCTGCCGCGCCTGCCGGGGCCGGCAGCCGTTTTCCGGCGCTGGCCGCGGCGCAGCGCCGCCGTGCTCGCCGTCCTCGTCGCGGCGTATTTCGGCTACGCGCATTATCCGCAGCCGGTGGCCGTCCATTTCATCGACGTCGGCCAGGGCGACGCCACGCTGATCGTGACGCCCCATCGCCGCGCGGTGCTGGTGGACGCCGGCGGCGGCCGGGAATTCAGCGGTTTCGACGTGGGCGAGCGGGTGGTTGCGCCGTATCTGCGCCACTACGGCGTGACGGCGCTCGATTACCTCGTGCTGACCCACGGCCATCAGGACCATGCCGGCGGCGCGGCCGCCGTCCTCGCCGCCGTGCCGGCGCGCACCGTGCTGCTGCCGCAGGGCGAGCCGGCGGCGCCGCTGCAGGCGATGCTGCGGGCCGCCGGCGGCCGGGGGGTGGTGCCGGCCTACGCCGGGCAGAGCATCCTCCTCGACGGCGTCGCTTTCCACGTCGTTCAGGCGCCGGGCGAGGGCCGGGCCGGGCGGGGCGAGGAGTCGACTGTGGTGCTGGTGGAGTACGGCCGGCACCGCTTCCTCGTCACCGGCGATTTGGGCGGCCGGGAGGAACGGATGCTGGCCGGCCGCGTACCAGGTGGCGGCGGCGTGCTGAAGGTCAGCCACCACGGGTCGAAGACGGCGACGACACCGGAGCTGCTGGCAGCCTTCCGGCCCGATTACGCCGTTATCTCCGCCGGCCGGGCCAACCGCTTCGGCCATCCCCACCCCGAGGCGCTGGAGCGCCTGGCGGCGCGGGGAGTGCGGGTTTACCGCACCGATCGCGACGGCGCGGTGGTTTTCCGCAGTGACGGCGAGGCGCTGACGGTGGAGACGTTCAGGGGCGGACGGCAATAGAGGATTTTGCCATAAAACGGCAAATTATGAGAATATATGTCGATTGCTTTTTGTAGGGGGTGAGGCGATGGGTTCGGCGACAACGGGGAAGAAAATAATTTTGACCTTCCTGCTGGCGGCCAGCCTGCTGATGGCGAGTACGACGCCGGCGGCGGCCGAGGCCGACCTCGCCCGACTCGTCAGGGACGTGGAGCCCGCTGTCCTGTTCATCGTCATGTTCGACCGGGACGGGGACCAGTACGGTCTAGGCAGCGGTTTTTTCGTGAGCCCGGAGGGCGAGTTCCTGACCAACCGCCATGTTCTGAAAGACGCTTTCTCGGCGGTGGCGATCTCGCCGAACGGCAAAAAGTATCCGGTGACGAAGATTACCGCCATCCATCCCGAGGCCGATCTCGTCAGGGCGACGGTCGGCAACGTGACCGAGCCGGTGCCCTTTTTGCGGATCAGCCGGGAGGGGGTGGTAAAGGGACAGCGGGTTTATGTGTTCGGCAACCCGAATGGGCTGAGTTTTACGGTGTCGGACGGCATCGTCTCCGCGTTCCGGAAGCTTTCGCAATTCGGCGAGGTTTTTCAAATGACGGCGCCGATCTCCGGCGGCTCGAGCGGCGGGCCGGTTGTCAACGAGCGCGGCGAGGTTGTCGGTATTTCCGTGACCGGGGTTGATACGGGACAAAACCTGAATTTCGCCGTGCGGGCGAAAGTTATCGACGAACTGATCACGCCGAGCGGCGGGCCGCTGGTGCTGAACCCGCCGGGCGACGGCCAGCCGCGGAAGTCGACGGCCCAGGCCCCCAAGCGTCCGTCCGAGGACCCGAAGAGATACATGTTCGTCGCCTCGTACCCCGAGTACGATACTTATATCGATCTGAGCACGCTCATGCTCGTCCACAACCGGGACGCCGACAAGTATCGGGTCGAATTCTGGGTGAAGAGCGCCTACAAGCAGGACGGCAAGGCGAAGATGATCGAGACGCAGGCCAAGCAGGGCAGAGGCGAGAAATTTTTCAACTTCAGCGCGACGCTTACTCATATCAGGTTCAATCTGGACACCGGCAAGTTTTCCCTCCTGCGGCTGATCCATTGCGACGACCGGGGCAAGACCATCGAGGCGGTCGAGTTCAAGGGGCTGCCGCTCCGCGAGGAGACGCCGCCACCGGGGACGCTGATCGAGAAGGCGATCAAGCTGGCGTTGTGGACGATCAAGGAGCATCCCGAGGCGGTCAGCATTGTCAGCGAGTGAGCGGCGACCGGGGCAGAGATCATGAAGAGCGCGATGACGAGGCTGGCGTCTGCGGCCGCCGTCTGCGCCGCCGCTGCTTGCCGGGCCTCCCCGGCGGCGGCGGAGTATCAGGTGGTGGGGTTCATCAGCCAGCACCGCGTTTACATGGATACCGACAGCCTGCAATACTACATCGACCCGCGGGGAAACAGCCTGTACTACGATGTCTGGACGAAGAACGTCTACAGCGGGGAAGGCCGGGCGGAGATGATCAGGAAAGTCAAGGCGATGGGCAATTACAGCCCGGACTGGGATAATCTCCACTATTCGCTGGTGCACAAATATTTTCGCCTGGACAAGGCCAGCTATAAGATTGTCGGCGCCGTGGCAATGACCAAGGATGACCGCATCCCGGAGCTCGGCGAGGCTCCTCCTCCCCTGGGAAGCCATCGTGCCCAAGACGGTGAATGACGACATCTACAAGCGGATCAAGCTGTACGAGGACGCGTACCGGGAAAAGATGGTGGAGCGCTCGGTGCGCGATCGCTACAAGGTTATCGGCAACAATATCAGGATGACGGCGTCGGTCGATACCGCCGACGCCAGGTTTTTCCGCGATCCTTACAGCGGCAAGGTGTACGCCGAGGTCTGGCTGCGCCTCGAAAAACTCGAAGATAAGGAGGAGAACCGTACCGATTGGCAGCAGCCCATCCCCGAGTCCTGGGGCGAGTACCTATTCGTTCAGGTGAGGATGCTGATGACCGGCGAGTAACCGGCGGGGTCTGAAAACAACAAGGCGGCGGGCTTTCGGCCCGGCCGCCTTTTGCGTCGGCAAATGAAGGGTATCGACGCCGGGCCGCCGAAATACTAATGCTAGTTCTAGCGAGGCGGGTGCGGAATGGATTATAACGAAGCGATGGCAGAAATAAAAAAGGGCCGGGTGCGGCCGGTGTATCTCATCCACGGCGAGGAGACCTACCTGGCCCGCCGCCTGGAGAAGGCGGTGGTGGAGGCGCTGCTGCCGCCGGAAGAGCGCGACATGGGCCTGGCGGTGCTGGACCGCGACCCGTCCATGGCCGAGTTGGCCAATCTCATTGAGACGGTGCCCTTCATGGGCGGCAAGAATGTGATCGTGGTCCGCGGCACCAACCTGTTCCGCGCCGGCAAGGGCGAGGAGGGGGAGGGGGGTGGCGACGAGCGTCTGCTGAAGCTGCTGGCGGCGATGCCCGACTACAGCCATGTCATTTTCGCGACGAACGATTCGGCCGACAAGCGGCGCAAGCTTTATAAGTGCGTGGAGCGTTGCGGGGCGGCGGTGGACGTCAGCCCGCTGAAGGCGAAGGATATCAGGCCGTGGCTGACGGCCAAGCTGGCCGAGCTGGGCCGCAGGCTGGCCCCCGACGCGGCGGAGGAACTGCTGGCCGCGTTCAGTATGATGTCGCAGCTTTCCCTGGGGCTGCTCGACAACGAGCTGGACAAGATCGCCCTGTACGCGCGCGGCCAGACGATAACCCGCAAGGATGTGCAGGCTGCGATGTCGGCGGTGCCGGAGGTGTCGGTGTTCGCGATGATCGACGCCGCGAGCCAGAAGCAGGCCGGCAAGGCGCTCAAGCTGCTGGGCGAGCAACTGGCGGCGGGGGAGAACGCGCTGCGGCTGCTGGCGTTGCTGACCCGGCAGGTGCGGATGCTGTGGCGGGCCAAGGAACTGGCCGACGGCGGGGCGGGCAGCCGCGAGGTGGCGGAGGAGCTCGGGGTGCCGCCGTTCGTGGGCGAGAAGCTGCTGCGCCAGGGGCGGGGGTTCACGGCGGCGGCGCTGCGGCGGACGCTGGTGGCATTGGCCGAGGCCGACCGGGACCTGAAGAACGGCCGGGCGGACAAGTATGTGCTGGAGCGGATAATAATCGAGATGTGTGCTAAGTAAAGGTTTAAACCGCCTGTCATTGGAGGACAGGCGGTTTTCTGCGGTTGGTGCGGGTGTTAGGGCGTGGTCTGCCCCTTGCGGATGCAACGCAGATGGTGCTTTATCAACGGCTTGGAAACAAAAAACGCCTGTCCGCTTTACGGACAGGCGTTTCGGCGTTTTACTTGCTTTCGATGGCGTTGACTTTCTTCGCCAGACGGGATTTTTTCCGCGCGGCGGCATTTTTATGAATAACGCCTTTGGCGGCCGCTTTGTCAATCACGCTGCTAGCTTTGGTCAGGAGGGCTTTGGCGTCGTCGGCTTTTCCGGCCGTGACCGTGTCGGCCACTTTGCGGGTGGCGGTCTTCACCGAGGATTTTACGGCGAAGTTTTGGGCGCGCCGGGAAGCGTCGGTTTTAACGCTGCGTTCCGAAGATTTGATGTTCGGCAAGTGGTTCACCTCCTTTGACCTCTTTACCCAAATCATTTTAGCATGGTAAGTGTCAAAAAGCAAGCAACTCTTTCCACAAGTAAACTGCCAGGGATTATGACGGTCTGAAAGCGGCGTGCGGCGACTTAATAAACAACCGAATATAGGCTAAAGAACCCGGTTAAGATAGTTTCGGCTATCGACGAGAAATTATGCTACGGACAGGAGTGACGGCCATGAACGAGTACGGCACCCCGCGTACCGACCTGGCGCTGGAGGCGCGGGAGGCGCTGACCCGCAGGACGCGGGAGGATATCCCGGGAGTGATGGTGGAGACCGCCGAGGACGAAGAGATCCTGATAACGAGGGTGAATATTTCCACCCCGGAGGCCGAACGGATGATGGGCAAGCTGCAGGGCCGCTACGTGACCATCGAGGCCCGCGGGCTGAGGGACAAGAATACCCCCCTGCAGGAGAAGGTGATGAAGTTTCTAGCCGAGGAGCTGGTCAGCCTGACGAATCTGCCGTCGAAGGCCGTCATCCTGGTGGTGGGGCTGGGGAACTGGAATATCACCCCGGACGCTTTGGGGCCGCGGGCGGTGGACAAAATCGTCGTGACCCGCCATCTCCAAGGGATGCTGTCGCCGGAACTGAAGGGCGGCGTGCGTTCGGTGTGCGCGATCGCGCCCGGCGTGCTGGGGATCACGGGGATGGAGACGGCGGAGATCGTCCAGGGGATCGTGGGCAAGATCAAGCCCGACCTGGTCATCGCCATCGACGCGCTGGCCGCCGCGTCCAGCCACCGGGTCATCACGACCGTGCAACTGGCCGATACGGGCATAAGCCCGGGGTCGGGCGTCGGCAACAAACGGTTCGGCCTCAACAAGCAGTCGCTGGGCGTGCCGGTCATCGCCGTCGGCGTGCCGACCGTCGTCCACGCTTCGACGATCGCGATGGATACCATCAACACGCTGCAGGAGCATGCCGCGTTCGCGCGCTACTTCAAGAGCATGGAGGACCTGAGCGACCAGGACCGCCATATGATCGTCCGCCAGGTGCTGCCGGAGACCCTCGGCGATCTGATGGTGACGCCGAAGGAGGTGGACCGCTTAATCGAGGATATCGCCGACGTTGTCGCCGGCGGCATCAACCAGGCGATGCACCCGAACATCGATTACGAGAATATCCATATGTATCTGCACTAGCCGCATAACAATATGGACTGCCGGAAGCCGGCATAAAAGCTCCAGATGCAAGGGCCCCGGAGGGCGACTAGCGCAGGCGTACTTGGTTGCGTACGCCGAGCGGTCGCCCGAGGAGCAACGCCGCAGATGGACTTTTAGGCCGGCTTCTTATGCATAATGCCGCCCAACCCAAGCATATACATGGTATGTAAACCAAACGGGGATGTACATGCAGGAGGCGGCAATGGTAACAAGACGGGAACGCAAACAACGCGAAAAGAAGAGGTTGTGGCTGACTGCGACGGCGGTGGTGGTAATCGTCGCCGTGTTTTCGGGAGTATATTGCATCGTGTTCGCGCAGGCGGCGCTGCTGAACGGCGATTCCCGGCAGGAGGGGCAGCCGCCCGCCTTTCCCGTGCCGTGGCGGGATATTCTGTCGTCTGGCATCCCCGGCTTTGGCGCGGGCGAGGACACATCGCCGGTGAAGGTGAAGCCGGTGGTTACCGTGCATTCGCTTGTCCGCGCGGCGATCCTGTTCGCCACCGGGGTCGATATTAAGGATATGCGCTCGCTGCTTAGGGCCGAGATTCCTTTCATGGGTCTTTTCAAGCCCGGCGCGCCGGCGGTGAGCGCGATTTCCCTGCCCAATTTCCCCCGGTTCGAGTTCAAGGGCGTCACCCCGGCCGGCAAACCGCTGGTGGGCATCTACCACACCCATACGGCCGAGTCGTTCATCCCGTCTTCCGGGGCATCCCACAAGCCGGGCGGGCAGCGGGGCGAGATAGTCGAGGTCGGCGAGGCTTTGTCGAAGCGGCTGGAGCGGCACGGCGTCGCGACTGTACATAGCAGGAACATCCACGATTTCCCGAGTTTTATGAAGGCTTACGGCCCGTCGGAGAATACCGCCAAAAAGATGCTGGCCGACAATCCGTCCATCCAGATGGTGTTCGACATCCACCGCGACGCCGACAAGCGGGATAATGTCACGGTGATCGTCAACGGCGTGGCGATGGCCCGCATAGCGTTTGTGGTGGGCATGGGCCAGCAGGACCTGGAGCAGCCGCACTGGCAGCAGAACCATGCGTTCGCCAAATTACTCGACGCCAGGCTTAACCAGCATTTTCCCGGCCTGTCCCGCGGCATCCAACTGGTGGAGTGGCGCTACAACCAGCACCTCCACCCGCGGGCGCTGCTCGTTGAGGTGGGCAGCCAGGAGAGCAGCAAGGAGGAGGCGATCCGCAGCATCGAGCTGGTGGGGGATGTGGTGGCGGAGATCCTGTCGGAGTCGTAACAGGTTGTTGATATGTATTTACACGGGCCGTTCAGAAGCCCCCAGATGCAAGGCAGGTCGAGGAAGCGCCGCGCCGCGTACTCGGGACGTACGCAAGCAAGCTCCCGCAGACCTAACGCCGCAGATGGGGGCTTATCAACGGCCCAAAGTATAAAAGAGAAGCAGTTGCTGGATAATATCGGCAGGAGGTGTCCGTATGCTTCTCGGGTTGCCGGCGACCGATGCGCGCGTGATAAGCCGCGGCATAACAATCCTCGTCTTGGCCATCGTCGTCGGCGTGGTCGCGGTGGACAACCAGCTCAACCGTCTGACGGAGCGGCATGAATTCGGCCAGGCGCTGAATGTCCGCCGGGAAGCGTCCGGCTATTACCGGGCGTACGTTTTCGGGCAGAGCTGGGGGATTAGGGCGGTATATCCGGTGGGGACGATAAAGAGCGGCGGCGACGCTTTCACCCTGGAGGTGGGCGGACGGAGGCTGACGGTGCCGACCGTCGTCCGGATGGAGCTCGACCGGGCCGCATACTGGCTGGAGGTGTGGCGCAGGCAGTTCGTGGCCGCCGCCGTCAGGACGAAGCGGGAGTTGGCCGGCTACTGGGACGAGTTGCGGCCGCTCGTCCGCGAGCTGATTGACGCCGTCAAGCGGTGACGCTTGCGGGCGGAATGGCCAGATGCTATAATTATTTATCGGAATAATATTAGAATAGCCCGAGGCCGTTCAGAAGGTCCCAGATGCAAGGCGGACCGAGGACGCGCTGCGACGCGTACCCGGAACGTACGTTAGCAAGCGCCCGCAGGACCAACGCAGCAGATGGGGCTTTATCAACGGCCGGGTTTTTTCAGGAGAGGAACGACGACTATGGCCACGGCCAACATCCGCAACTTCTGCATCATCGCCCATATCGACCATGGCAAGTCGACTCTCGCCGATCGTCTGCTGGAATATACGGGCACGCTGTCCGCCCGCGAGATGTCGGATCAGGTGCTGGACCAGATGGAACTGGAGCGCGAGCGCGGCATCACCATCAAGGCCCAGGCGGTAAGGCTGGAGTACACCGCCCGCGACGGCGGGAAGTATATGCTGAATCTTATCGACACCCCCGGCCACGTAGACTTCACTTACGAGGTGTCCCGCAGCCTCGCGGCCTGCGAAGGGGCGCTGCTGGTGGTCGACGCCGCCCAGGGGATCGAGGCGCAGACGCTCGCCAACGTTTACCTGGCCCTTGAGCATGATCTGGAGATAATCCCGGTCATCAACAAGATCGACCTGCCGAGCGCCGACCCCGACAAGGTGAAGCACGAGATCGAGGAGGTCATCGGCCTCGACGCGTCGGAAGCCGTGCTGGTCAGCGCCAAGACGGGCACCGGCATCGAGGATGTCCTGGAGGCGATCGTCAATAAGGTGCCGCCGCCCGCCGGCGACGCGGACGCGACGCTCAAGGCGCTGATTTTCGATTCCCGCTTCGACTCGTACAAGGGAGTCATCGTTTACGTCAGGGTGATGGAGGGGCGCATCGCCCCCGGCATGAAGATAAAGATGATGGCCACCGACAAGACGTTCGAGGTCGACGAGGTGGGCATCTTCCGCCCGTACCCGGCCAAGGTGGACGCGCTCGAACCGGGGCACGTCGGCTTCCTGGCCGCCAGCATCAAGAATGTCAAGGACACGCGGGTGGGCGATACCGTGACCGACGCCGCCCGGCCCGCGAGCGCGCCGCTGCCCGGCTACCGCAAGGTGACGCCGATGGTGTACTGCGGCCTGTACCCGGTGGAGACGTCGGACTACGACAATCTGCGCGACGCGCTGGAGAAGCTGCAGCTCAACGACGCTTCCCTCGTTTTCGAGCCGGAGACGTCGGTGGCGCTGGGCTTCGGCTTCCGTTGCGGTTTTCTGGGGCTGCTCCATATGGACATCGTCAAGGAGCGGCTGGAGCGGGAATACAACCTGGCGCTGATAACGACCGCGCCCAACGTCATCTATAAGGTTTTCAAGACGGACGGCGAGGTGTTCGAGATCGAGAACCCCTCGAAGATGCCGGTGCCGCAGGAGATCGACCATATCGAGGAGCCGTACGTGAAGGCGACGATCATCGTGCCCAACGATTTCGTCGGCAGCGTGATGGAGCTTTCCCAGGAGAAGCGAGGCGATTACAAGGATATGAAGTATCTCGACCCCACGAGGGTCATGATCACCTACGAGCTGCCGCTCAGCGAGATCATCTACGATTATTTCGACCGCCTGAAGTCGTCGACGCGCGGCTACGCGTCGCTGGACTACGAACTGGTCGGCTATAAGGAATCCAACCTCGTCAAGCTTGATATCATGCTCAACGGCGAGGTCGTCGACGCGCTGAGCGCCATCGTCCACCGCGACCGATCCGTCCAGCGCGGCCGACAACTGGTGGAGAAGCTGCGGGGCATCATCCCCCGCCAGATGTTCGAGATCCCCATCCAGGCCGCCATCGGCACCAAGGTTATTGCCCGGGAAACGGTGCGGGCGATGCGCAAGGACGTGCTGGCCAAGTGCTACGGCGGCGACATCACCCGCAAGCGCAAGCTGCTGGAGAAGCAGAAGGAAGGCAAGAAGCGCATGAAGCAGGTGGGCAGCGTGGAGCTGCCGCAGGAGGCGTTCATGGCCGTTTTAAAGATGGATTAAAGCCTCGGGGAGACGACTGTATGACTATCGGTCTCTATATCCACATCCCGTTTTGCCAACAGAAATGCCTTTATTGCGACTTCCCCTCCGTCGCCGGGGGCGAGGAGCTTTACGCAGCTTATACAGCCGCCTTGTGCCGGGAGATCGCCGGCAAGGGCGGCCTTTTGTCGTCCGCGGCGGTCGACACGGTGTATATCGGCGGCGGCACGCCGACGGTGCTGCCGGCCGGGTGCCTGGAGGAGATCGGCCGCTGCCTGCGGGCGAACGCCGCGGTGGCGGCGGATGCCGAGTTCACCGTCGAGGCCAACCCCGGCACGCTGGACGGCGAAAAACTGGCCGCGCTGAGGGTGATCGGGGCCAACCGCGTCAGCCTCGGCGTGCAGGCGTTCGACGATGCTGTGCTGGCGGCGGCGGGCCGCATCCATACCGCCGGGCAGGCGGCGGAGGCGGTGGCGGCGGTCAGCGCCGCCGGCTTCGGGCGGGTAAGCGTCGATCTGATGTACGGCCTGCCGGGGCAGGCGACGGCCGGGTTCCGCACCGGGCTGGAGCGGGCGGCGGCTATGCCTGTGGAGCATATCTCGGTTTACGGCCTGAAGGTCGAGGATGGCACGCCGTTCGCCCGCCTGGCGGCGGAAGGCCGCCTGGCATTGCCGGACGAGGCGGAGGAAGAGGCGATGTACGACCTGGCGGCCAGTTTTCTGCCGGCGCGGGGTTTCGCCCGCTACGAGATATCGAACTACGCCCGGCCGGGGGCCGAGTGCCGCCACAACCTCAAGTACTGGCGCTATGAGCCGTATATCGGCGTGGGGGCGGCCGCCCATTCCTTCTGTCAGGGGGAGCGGCTGGCCAACACCGCCGATGTGAGGGATTATATCGCCCGGACGGCCGCAGGCGAGACGCCGTTGGCCAGTCGCGAGCGGCCCGGGGAGGCGGTGGCGATGGCCGAATACGCCTTCCTGGCTCTGCGTACGGCGGCGGGCGTTTCCTACGCGGACTTCGCGGCCCGTTTCGGCCGCGAGTTTCCGCGGCTCTACGGCGAGGCCGCGGAGAAGCTGGCGCGGCAGGGGCTGGTGGCGGCCGGGGCGGACAGCCTCCGCCTCACCGCAAAGGGGCAAAAATACGGCAATATCGTGTTTGCCGCTTTCCTCCCCGAGTAGGCTGTGAAAAGTTGCCCGGCGGGGCGGGAAACAGCGCTAATAATCTTGACATTGACGGGCGGGAAATGGTATTTTTTTAGTAGGTGTTAGCACTCTATTGAGAAGAGTGCTAACAAAGACGAAAAGATGGGTCTTCTGCATGGCACAAGGGAGGGATGGCCGATGCTCGACGAACGCAAACGCAAGATTCTCCAGACAATCGTGGACGATTATGTCAGCACCGCCGAACCGGTCGGGTCGCGGACGCTTGCCCGCAAGTACTCGCTCGGCCTCAGCCCGGCAACGATCCGCAACGAGATGTCCGATCTCGAGGTGCTGGGTTTCCTGGAGCAGCCCCATACCTCGGCCGGCCGCATCCCGTCGCCGCGCGGCTACCGCTTCTACGTGGACTGCCTGCTGGCGCCGCCGAAGATATCGGAGCATGATGTCGGTCTGATCACCAACTGGTACGAATCGCGGGTCCGCAGCATCGAGGAGGTCTTCCAGGAGACGGCCAAGATCATCTCCCGCATGACCCGCAGCGTTTCGCTGGTGACCGCGCCGCAGCTTTCCAAGGCGATGTTCAAGTATCTGCAATTCCTGCCCCTCGACGAGCGC
>JALHDI010000342.1 GCA_022839045.1 Sporomusaceae bacterium | reverse complement strand
CAGTTCCGTCGCCAATACGGTGACCACGGGAACCTTTACCATCCCGCTGATGAAGCGGACCGGATACCCGGCTTATTTCGCGGGCGGCGTTGAGGCGTCGTCCTCGACGATGGGCCAGATCATGCCGCCGATCATGGGGGCCGCCGCCTTCATCATGGCGGAGTTCCTCTCCGTCCCGTACTACAAGGTCTGCATTGCCGCCGCCATCCCGGCGACACTCGCATTCTTCTCCACGTTCATGCAGGTTCACTTCCGGGCCGTGTCGATGGGGCTTGTCGGCCTGCCGCGGAACGAACTGCCGAAGATCGGCGCCGCCTTTGCCGCCGGCTGGCATCACCTTTTCTCCATCTTTCTGCTGATCGCCTTCCTGACACAGGACTTCTCTCCGGAGCGGGCCGTGTTCTGGGCGATCGTCGCCACGATCGTCACCTCGTTTCTGATGTGCCTCATCCGCAGGGAATCGATGAAGACCTACGGAAAGATGATCCTGGAGGGATTGGAGGAGGGAGCGGTCGGCGCCGTCGAGGTGGCCGCCGCCTGCGCCGCGGCCGGGATCATCATCGGCTCCATCACGATGACCGGCCTGGGGATCAAATTCTCCTCGATGATCGTCGACGCCTCGCTGGGAAAGCTCTACCTGGCTCTGCCGTTTACGATGATCGCCTGCCTGTTCCTCGGAATGGGCGTGCCCACGACGGCCCAGCCCACCTGTTCATCCTCTATTTCGGAACACGGGCCGACATCACGCCCCCGGTGGCGCTGGCCGCTTATGCCGGGGCCGGCATCGCGCGATCCGATCCATGGAAAACGGGACTGGCGGCCTTCCAGCTCGGCATCGCCGGTTTCATCATCCCGTTCATGTTCGTCTATGCGCCCGAACTGCTCTTCGTCGGCAGCTTCTGGAAGATCCTTCCGGCGCTCTTCACGGCGACCTTCGGGGTGTATTGCCTCGCGGCGGCCGTCCAGAGATGTTTGCTCGTGAAAACCACCTGGTACGAAGCGCTGCTGCTGCTGGTTACAGCCCTGCTGCTGATCAAGCCGGGGATCCAGACGGATCTGGCCGGGGCGGCGATGTTTATTGTGGTCTTCACGCTGCA
>JALHDI010000030.1 GCA_022839045.1 Sporomusaceae bacterium | reverse complement strand
CAGGCCCTCGGCCCGCTGCAGCGTCTCCTTGAGGTTGCGCAGGCGCAGCTCCATATCGTCCCGCTGGCGGCGAAGGTTCCGCTCCTGCTCGCGGGCCACCTCCAGGTCGACGCGCACGTTCTCGGCGTCCTGGTACGCCTGCTTCATGTCCTCCTCGCTGAAAACCTTGAAATTGCGGTGAACCTCGGCCAGGCGCAGGCGGGTCCGCCGCTCCTTCTTCTCCAGTTCGTCGACGCGGACGATAATCTCGTTCGTCTCCTGCTTGATCCTCTCCAGGTCCTTTTTGACGTTCTCCATCTCGGCGCGGGCCGCCTCGTAAATCTCGAAAATCTGCGACTTTCCCTTCTCCACCGCCGCAATCGTCTGCTTGACGATCTTATCGAGTAGTTTGGCGTCGAGCTTCTGCATAAGGCCACCCTTCCGACAGTCTTTTCAGGTCAATTCGCGTCAGGCGGCATATATACCTGCCGGGTGCCCATAAGAAAGACTTGGCGAAAGCCAAGTCTGCCCCAAAATTGTTGTCAGAGCCAGCCGGTCCGTACGTACGGCATTTATCGCTACAGCTTGATGTTGATGATCTGGCGAATAACCACGGCCCCGAAAAGCTGGCCGACAATCGCGCCGCCCATCATAGCCTGGCCGACGGGATGGGAAAAGAGCAGGCTGATGTAGCCGGGATTGATAACGAATACAGCCAGGCCGACACAGATCGGCAAGGCGGCCAGCAGGACCCCGGAGGCACGGCCCTGGGCGGTCAGCGTGCGGATCTCGCCCTTGAGCTTGACGCGCGCCCGGATGGTGCCGGCGATGTTGTCCAGCACCTCGGCCAGATTGCCGCCCACCTGCCGCTGAATGAGCACCGCGGTGACGACAAGATCGAGATCGTCGCTGTCCATCCGACGGGCGAGACTATTCATCGCCTGTTCAGTGGTCACCCCGAGGGCCATCTCCTTGAGCGTGCGGGCGAACTCGCCCGCGATCGGCTCCGGCATTTCCCTGGCCACCATCTCGATGGCCTGCAGGAAGCTGTAGCCGGTACGCAGCGAATTGGCCGTCAGCACGAGGGCGTCGCCCAGCTGATCGTTGAACTGCCGCAGCCGCCTTGCCGCTTTAAGCCGTACGACGAGATGCGGCGCAATGAAGCCGCCGCAGCCGCCGAGGATGGCGGCTGCCAGTTTGCCGCCGGAAAGGGCCAGCATCAGGAAAGCGCCCAGCCCGGCCAGCCCGGCGCATATTACCATGAACTCGGAAGCGCGGAGCGGCAAGCCCGCCTGAACCAGTTTCCGTTCGACCTGGCGGGAGCGGTGGGGCGACTCGAAGTACCTGCTCAGCCGCCGCACGAAAGCCCGCCAGCCGGACAAGCCCGCGCCGCCGAGCGGCACCTGGAGCGGAACGCTCCCCGCCTCCGGAAGCTCGACGTAACGGCTCAGCCGCCCGGCGAGCTCTCGGCGGGACGAAGACACGAAATAAACAAGGGCGGCCAGCGCGGTCAGCACCGCCATAAAAGTAACCGCCGCAATCACAAACGCCATTGTCGCTCACATCCCCCGTCAGCCCAGCAGCCGTTTCAGCCGGTGGACCACCCCGCGGGGCTCCTCGTGACCGGCGGTCTCGCCGGCAACGCTTTTCGCGAGGTTGAAAATCCCCTGGGAAACCCCCGCCTCGGGGTTGGTGACAACAAAAGGAATGCCGCGGTTGACCGACGGCACCACTACCTTGCCGTCGCTGGGCAGGACGGCGGCAAAGGGGCGCCGCAGGCTCTCCTCCACTTCCCGCACATCCATGCCGCCCTCGCCGTTGGCCCGGTTCAGCACCAGCCTGACCTTGTCGCCGCTGTAGGCCAGCGAATCCATTATCTCCAGGCACAGCTTGACGTTTTTGATCGTCGGCAGGTCGAGGGAGGAAATCACCAGTATCTGGTCGGCCTCGTCGAGGGTCGTAAGCATCGCCTCGCCGAAAGACGGGGCGGTATCGACAATGACGTACCGGTAAGCGCTGCGCAGCGCTTTAAGCATCGCGCCCAGGTGAGCGACGGTGACGAGCTCCGCCTGCTCGGGCCGGAGCGGCGCCGCCAGCACGTCCACATAATCGTTGTAGCGGGTTAGATACCCGGACAACTGGCCGGCCTCCAGAGCCTCGCCGTCAGCCGCCAGATCGGCCGCCGTCGCCTTGGGCAGGACATTGAGAAACAGGCTGACGTCGCCGAAGGTCAGGTCGGCGTCGACAATGCAGACCTTTTGCCGGGACCGGGTCCCAAGCGCCACCGCCAGATTGGTGGCGATGGTCGTCTTGCCCACCCCGCCCTTGGTGCTGAAAACGGTTATGATCTTGCCGGCCTCGGGCTGTCTCGTCTCGAGCGGGATAACCTTGCGCCGGTTTTGCTCATTGGCGTACACCTGCTTGATCGCCTGCCGCAGTTCGTCGCCGCTGAATGGCTTGATGAGATAATCCTTGGCCCCGGCCAACATCGCCCGGCGCAGATACTCCTGTTCGCCCTGCACGCTCATGATGATGACGCAGGTGTTGGGCACCTCGTTGCCGAGCAACGCGGTGGCTGACAGCCCGTCCATGCCGGGCATGTTGATATCCATAAGGATGACGTCCGGCTGGAGCGCCCTGGCCTTGGCAATGGCCTCCTCGGCTGTCCCGGCCTGGTCGACGGCGGCGGTATCCGGATCGAAGGCCAGAAGTTTCCTTATATTTTCTCTGGTGGCCTCGACATCGTCGACGATGAGAACCTTAATTCTTGCCGCCATTCTGCTTACCTCCCGGTGCTTTTTCCTTTTGTCCGTCGGCATACGGATCCTCTTCCACCATGTCCTTCATCTCGTTGGTCATGCCGGGCACGTACTCCCGGGGATCGACTATTGTCGGCGTAATGAGGATGACAAGTTCGGTTTCATGGCGGCTGAACGATTTGCTGGTGAACAGCTTGCCGAGGATGGGTATATCGGCCAGCCCCGGAACCTTCGTCACATCCTTCAAGGTCTCGCTGGCAATCAGGCCGCCAAGAGCCATCGTCTGGCCGGAGGAAAGGGCGATACTGGCTTCGGCCCTACGGGTGTTGATCGGCGGGATCTGGAAGTTCTGGCTGAGACCGATCTTATGGTCGCTGCTCCAGTCGACCGTGCTGACCTCCGCCTTGATCTTGCTGTTGATCAGGCCCTCGCTGTTGACCTCGGGCGAAATCTCGAGTTTGATCCCGAACTGCTTCCACTCCACCGATATCGCGCCATTCATCATCGCTATGGGAATGGGGATCTCACCGCCGACAAGGATGTTGGCCTTTTCGCCGCTCAGCGTGATCACGTTCGGCTGGGACAGTATCTTGGCCAACCCCTGTTTGACGAGGGCATCTAGCTGGGCGTTGACGTCCCAGTAGCCGCCGTGCCCTCCCCAGGTTTTCCCATAGGGTTTGGAGTCGATAAGGGCGTTATTGTACGCGTAGCCCGAGGAACCGTCGCCATAAGTGACTTTCCAGTCCTTCTGAGGCGTCTGCCCGGCCCGGAAGGTCCCGGGGTTGGTGGGGTCGTTGCCCCACTTGATCCCCAGATTGTCGGTCTTCGAGCGGTTGATCTCGATCACCCGCGCTTCGATTTTCACCTGCACCGGCCGGACGATCTCCAGCAGGTTTACCACCTTTTCGCCGTAAGCGCCGGCCACCTTCTCGGCCCGCATCTTCTGGTACTGGTCGTTGACGCCGCCCTCGAGGATGACGTTCTTGCCGACCTTGCTCACGCGGATGTCGGCGTAGCCCAGGATGGTCTTTATATCGTTGGCGATCTGCGTGTCGTTGGTGCCGACCTCGACATCATAGCTGCCCTGTCCGGACGACGCCCAGATATGGAGCGTCGTCACCCCCGGCTGCTTGCCGACGACCAGCAGCTCCGACCCGGACACGACCAGGACGTCGGCCACCTCCGGGTTGGCCACCGCCACCCGCTCCACCCCGCTGATATTAACGATGCGGGACTGGCTGACCGCCACCGCGATCTTCTCGTTGGCCGCTGCCGCCGGCGCAATCTGCAACGCGCAGCAGAGCAGCAGCAGCGCGATTATCCTCAAAGTGCCCTTCTTCATCGCAAAACCTCCGCCGGCCCTAATTGATCGGGATCATTTCCGTTTTTGTGCCGCGGATAACCTGAATCCCCCTGACAACCGGCGCCGGAATGGGTCTGTCCGCCGCGGCCGCAGGGGCCGCCTGGGGAATGGAAGCGTTCACGATATCGCGCGGCTTCAGCGCGTTGGCGACGATTATCGCGTTGCCGGGCAGATAGGGCCTGAGCGCCAGGCGGATCTTGCCCTTCTCATCGGCCACCGCCAGCCTGGTGGCCTCGTCGGGCGACACCGCCAACGTCACCGTCATCTTAGTGTTCGCTTCCTTCTTCGCCGTTTCGACGGCGGCCGTCTCGGTCTCGCGGTTGGTCGCCAGCACCCTGACGTTCTGGAGGAAGATCTGGCTGAGATGCTCGCCGAGGATGTTGGTGTCGAACGTCACGATGACATCCACGTAATCGCCGGGCTTGACGAGGCCGGCCACGCCGGTCACCTCCGTCACCGCCACCGACACCGCCCGCTTGTCCGGCGGGATGATACCGGAGAAACCGGCCGACTTGCCCTCGAGGAGCAGCCGGCGCTGGGTCACCTGCTCGCCGGCGACGATCTGCTCGCGGGCCACGATCCCCACCGCCTTGTTAAGCTCCTGCACCGCCCCCGGCTGGATGTACTCGGCCGGCACATTCACCACCTGCAGCATCTCGGCCGTCAGCCGCGTCTTCGGCGGCACGTCGGCCTTGGCCACCACCACCGGCAGCCCTTGCTTGGCGGTCTGGTCGGCCAGGCCCTTCAAAAAGCTGTAAACGAGCACGGCCGCCAACAAACTGAAAACCAGGGCGATGGCGATCAGCCCTTTGGTCGATAATTTCGCCACGTCTTTCCCCCCAATGGTTCCACTGCTGTCATGCTTTAATTGTAGCGCAAACCCTCCGTCGCCTCATCCGACCAGGGCCTTAAACCGGCGGCGGTGACAGTCTCGTTTTTATGGGACCACGGGCCCATCGTCTCCCCGGGCTGCCGATAAAGCTCCGTAGCGGTGGGCGCCTCAATAAAGAAAGACGGCCCCTTTAGGACCGTCCCGTATCTTTTCCTTATTTATAGCCACCTGCGCTTGCGGAAAAAGCGCACCATCACCAGCCCCGCCAGGACCATCACCGCCCACACCGCCGGATAGCCGTACTCCCATTCCAGCTCCGGCATGTGCCGGAAATTCATCCCGTAAACCCCGGCGAGGAACGTTAGCGGGATAAAGATGGTCGAGATGATCGTCAGCACCTTCATGATCTCGTTCAGCCTGTTGCTGACGCTCGACAGGTAGATATCCAGCATCCCGGACAGGATATCGCGGTCAGTCTCGATCGTGTCGATCACCTGGATGGTATGATCGTGGGCGTCGCGGAAATACGGCAGGGTCGCCTGCCTGATCAGCGGCGACTCGCCGCGGCTCAGCGCGCCGATAACCTCCCGCAGCGGCCAAACCGCCTTGCGGAAAAAGAGCATCTCCCGCTTGAGAAAATGGATGTCCTGCAACGTCCCCTGCCCCGGCCGGGTGACCAGAGTATCCTCCAGATCCTCCAGCCTCTCCCCTAGGTCCTCGAGGATCACGAAATAATTATCGACCATCGTGTCGAGCAGCGAATAAGCCAGATAATCGGCCCCCTCGCGCCGGATGCGGCCCTTGCCGCTGTTGATCCGCTCGCGGACCGCCTTGAAAAGCTCCCGGTTGCTCTCCTGGAACGAGAGCACATAGCCGTCGCCGACGATCAGGCTCACCTGCTCGCCGGCCATCGTCCCGTCCTGCTCAAGGACGAACGCCTGTAGCACGATATAGAGATAATCGCCGTAATCCTCCTGCTTGGGCCGCTGGTGGGTGTTAAGGATATCCTCCAGCACCAGCGGGTGGATGGCGAACGCCGCGCCGATCTTCTCGATCAGGCCGACGTTGTGGAGCCCGTCCACGCTTATCCACGTCACCGCATTCGACGCCCGGAGCGCCGCCAGCCCCGCGATATCGTCCGCGGCCCGCTCCTGGGCGCCGGCGGCGTCGTAGTCGAGCACCCTAACCTTCGCGGTCCCTCCGTAATCGCGGCCGATATGGACCAGAGACTCCGGCGGCAGACCCGCCTTGCCGGCCATGCCGTGCTTCCTCACCGGCATCCTCGCCTCCTTGCGGCGGGCTGCCCCCCCGCCCTTCAAATGCTACCGATATATTCTGCCCCGCCCGCCCGACTCCTTTCGGCCGAGGAAAATTTTACCGCCGCAAGGCAAACTCGCTATTACGGGGATGCCAACCCCTGTGACCCACATAAATCTCCCGCGTGTGGATCCGGTGGCCGTCCATGAACAGGTCCAGGGTCAGGCGGTCGCCCTCCTTTACCCGGAAATCCAGACCGTCCACGCCCCCCTTCGTATTGTAACGGAAAGTAATCGTGTCGCGGTCATGGCTCAGGCGGTGAAAATCGTTCCCCTCCTCGCCTGCGTCGCGGACGGCGTAGAAACGGCCGTCGGTGCGGATAACACCGCTGAAAACATGGCCCTGGCCGCGGGTGGTGGTGCGCAGGTGGAGGCCGTCGCCGTCGTGCCAGACGAAGACTCCCCGGCTGTGCCCGGGCCGGAAATCGTCCGGCTTGCCCTGGAGCTGTGGAGACCAGGCGAATGCGTAACCGCTGCAAAAAACAAGGATCGATACCATGATAACCATCGCTGTCAGTTTCTTCATTGTCACATTTCCCCTTTCTTGGTTCTGGTTTCAGAATAAGGGTAATTTATGACAACTGCGTGACAGCACCAAAATAAGTCCGGCAGTACTTCGCACCATGTTTTTAGGACGGCGGTCCCGACGAATTGATGCCGCGGTCTCAAGGAACGCCGCCGCCGGACCGCGAAAATCCGTAGTAATCGTAATAAGGAAGGGAGCGGCCGCCATGCCCGCCAACCATATCCGCTATATCGCCAACGCCGCCATAACCGTCTTCTGCCTCCTACTGGTCATCGCGCGGCTGGTTACCTTCCCCTCCTCCGGCTACCACCTGCTGTGGGGCGGCGTAGCCGTCATCGTCTCTGTGCTCGACATCTACTTCCTCGTCAAAAGCAGCTTCAACCAGCCCCAAAACATCGACACCTCGCCAGTCAGCTTCCTGCTCGGCGTCGTCGGCTCGCTCGGGTTCGTCGGCAGCGCCGTCGCCATAACCTATCCCGTACCCGATTTCCCCCTTGCCCCCTCCCTCCGGCAGGCGGGCGGCATCGTCGCCCTCCTGCCCTACCCCTTCATCCTCTGGGCGCTGCTCTGCCTCAGGGACTGCCTGACCGTCCTCCCCGAAGCCCACGGCGTCGTCGCCCACGGCATCTATAAATACTCCCGCCACCCGCTGTACGTGTGCTACATCGTCTGGGCGGCCGCCAACATGATGATGTTCCCCTCCCTGCCGATGCTCGCCGTCTCCGCAGCCCACATCGCCGTCCTCGTCCTCAGGCTCAAACGCGAAGAGAAGCTGCTGCTCGCCACCTTCCCAGAATACCGCGACTACCACCGCCGCACCGGGCTCATCGGCAGCTTGCGCTTCCGCCTCCTGCTCGGCGAATAATGCAATGGCGCAATACAAAAAGGTTGGGCACCAGCCCAACCTTTTTTATTCTGAAAAACTACACCGTCACGGCCAGTTCGGCCCGAACGTCCTCCCACACGAGGATGTTGGCCTTGGCGAAGCCGTTGAACGTCGTCGCCGACGCCGAAGTGTACGCGCCGCAGTTCGGCACCAGGATAAGATCGTCCACCGCCAGCGGCACCGTCGGCTTGTCGCGGAACATCACGTCGAACGAGTCGCAGCTCGGACCGGCGAAGGTGGCGGCAATCTGTTTGCCCGCGCGGAAAGTCTCCAGGGCGAAATCCCAGTGGTCGAAAATAACCCCCGAAAAGGTCCCGTACAGCCCCTCGTCGAGGAAATACCACTGCTGGCTGTTGCGGGTCTGGACGCCGATCACCCGGGTGACGAGATTGACGGCCGTACCGCAGATAAAACGGCCGGGTTCGCTCCATATCTCGGTATCCGGGAAGGCGGCCAGCGCCGCCCGGATCTCGGCCAGCATCGCCGCCACGTCCACATTCTCCTGCGGAGTAGGGATGGGGAACCCGCCGCCGATATCGAGGAAGCGCAGCTTGAAACCGTCGGCCGCCGCGGCGTCGGCCAGCCGCCGGCACACCTTGATGGCGTCGGTATACGCCTTGGCGCTCGTCGACTGGCTGCCTACGTGGAAGCACAGCCCGGCGACGTCCAGTCCCTGCTCGCGGGCCAGCCTGAGGAGCCGCAGGGCGTCCTCGGGCGGGGCGCCGAACTTCTTGTTGAGATCGACCAGCGCCTGCGGGTTGTCCACCCGGATCCTCAGCAGCACCGTGCCGCCGGGGATGGCCCGGGCGATGCGGCCGATCTCGTTCTCGCTATCGAAGGTAAACCTGTTCACGCCGGTGCGGCGGGCAACCGCCAGGCCGCTGGCCGTCTTGATCGGGTTGGCGTATATGATGCGGTCGGGAGCCACGCCCATCGCCGCCAGTTCGAGCATCTCGCCGTCGGAAGCGACATCGAAACACGAGCCCTCGTCCGCCAGCGTCGTCACCAGGCGCCTATCGGGATTGGCCTTTACCGCGTAGTGGACCTTCACACCGGGCAGGTGCTCGGTAAGAAACCGGTAGTTGGCCTTCACCTGGTCAAGCGACAGGACCAACAGCGGTGTGCCGTACTTTTCCGCCAGCGACTCGGTCGCCGCGCGGGTGAGCTTGAAATAGGATTGCATGTCAATCACCCCGCCTTTCTGGTCCTAGCGGAAACCCTCGATTTCCGCAGACTGAAGAACCCGGACTCCCGCCCATGTGCCCGGCTAAAGTCGGGTTCCTCGTCAGATACCCATGAAACATACGCTATGATTTTAACACAATCCCCCGAAAGTGCAAGCGGAAATTTTCCGCCGCCCGAACACCGGCAAACTCAGGCCGCGGCAGGCTTCGGCGCTACAGTTTGCCTGCCAGGTCGCGGCCGAACCGCACGCAGTTGGCGAGCGCCTCGTCGCCCGGATACCACAACTCGCGCAGACCGTCACCCATAAGAGTGAAGCCGCCCTTCTGGAGCTCCTCGCCGATGAGCTTGATCGCCTCGCCGCTCCAGCCGTAGGCGCCGAACGCCGCCGCCCTCTTGTTCTTGAACCCCAGGCCCCTGATCTCCTCCATAATGCCGGCGACCGACGACAGCACCCCTTTGTTGACCGTCGGCGAGCCGACGACGATCGCCTTGGACTTGAAGACCTCGCCGATGATGCCCGTCTTATCCGACCGCGCGGAATTGAAAAGCTTCACCGTCACCGCCGGATCGGCCTCGCGGATGCCCTGGGCGATCGCCTCGGCCATGCGGCGGGTGCCGTTCCACATCGTGTCGTAAAGGACCGTCACCTGGTTCTCCTGGTAGTCGGCCGCCCATTCGGCGTACGTCTCCACGATCTGCAGGGGGTTGTCCCGCCAGATGATGCCGTGGCTGGGAGCGATCATCGCCACCGGCAGGCCGAGGCCGACAACCTCCTTGATTTTCTTATCCACCAGCCTGCTGAACGGCGTAAGGATATTGGCGTAATACTTCAGCGCCTCCTGATAAAGCTCGCTCTGGTCGACAAGGTCGTTGAACATCTTTTCCGACGCATAGTGCTGACCGAATGCGTCGTTGCTGAACAGCACCGCGTCGCCCGTAAGGTAGCAAAACATGCTGTCCGGCCAGTGCAGCATCGGCGCCTCGATGAACACCAGCTCCTTCGCGCCCAGGCTGAGCCTGTCACCTGTCTTCACCGTCCGGAAATCCCAGTCCTGGTGGTACTGCCCCTTGATCGACTTGACCGCGTTGGCCGTGCAGTAGATGGGGGTGCCGGGGATCTCCCGCATCAGCTCCGGCAAGGCGCCGCTGTGGTCGACCTCGCCGTGGCAGGCGACGATATAATCGATTTGTTTCAGATCGATCTCGTTCTTGAGACTGGCGACGAACTCCTTGGCGAACGGCGCCCAGACGGTGTCGATCAGCACCGTCTTCTCGTCCCTGACCAGATAAGCGTTGTAGCTCGAGCCCCGCTCGGTATGGTATTCCTCGCCGTGGAAGCGGCGGAGCTCCCAGTCGATCTTGCCCACCCAGGTTATATTATCCTTCAACTTAAAACCCATCGTATTCGCCTCCTGGAAATATATCTTACCGGATTATTTCGTCACCCCTATCCGGCGCTCCTGCTGATCCTTCACGCCCTTGTCACAGCGCGGCCAGCAGGCGTTCGAGGTTGCGCCTGGCCGGCCCCTCGCAGCGCTCCCGGAAGAAAGCGCTGTGGAAAATGCTCCCCCTGGCCAGCAGCGAACGGAGGAACGCGCGCCGCCTGCAGGCGTAGAACGGGGCCGCCACGTAAGCGTACTCGCACCTTACGCCCGCCTCGTAGGCGGCGAACGCCGGCCACGGGTCGCCCAACACCGCCAGGTCGATATCGAGCAGCAGGGCGGTGTCGGCGTCGGCCGGCGGCCGGTCGTGGCGGGTCGCGAGGATGAGAGCCGCGGTGCGGGCGGCGAAGGCCGGCGGCGCGCCTAGCCGCCCGGCGAAATAATGCCCGGCGGCGGCGCTGACCGTCTCGTTGGCGGTGCTGCCGGGCTCGCACACCAGGTCGTGCAGCCACAGGGCATACTCCAGCGCATCTGGGTCGGCCGCCAGGCCGGCGACCGCGTCCAGCTCGGCCAGGCAGCGCCGCAGATGGTCGAGCCCGTGATAAAACCGCCCCCCGCTCCCGTACGCGCCGGCCACCGCCTCATAGACTTCCCTGGCCCCGTCGCCGAAGCCGCCGATTCTCGCCGCCAGCGCGGCCCAGCGTTCCTGCAGCATCGCGTCCTCCCTCGCGCCAAGCCGTTGCTCGCCATTCCGTTTTAGCTTGTGCCGCCACCGCAAAACAATTCCCCCGCTCTGCGAAAAAACCGCAGCCCCAAGGCTGCGGTTTACAGCTCATACACCCGCTCCGCCCCCTCCGGCCAGCTCCGCTCGACGAACCGCGTCCCGCCATCGCCCAGCAGCACCACCGTCGACGAGCGGGTGCCGTAATCGGCGCCGGCGATGAATATCGGCGACAGCGTCCGTCCCCACGCCAGCCCCACCCCCGTGTCCGGCAGCGCCGCGTCCGGCGCCGGCGCGTCGTCGGCCAGCAGGGCAAACAGCCCGTCCGCAAGCGCCTCGCCCGCGTCGGCCAGGCAAGCGGCCAGTCCCGCCTTCGCTCTCGCCACCTTCGGCCAAGGCGTGTCCAGCAGATGATTGCTAAGGCCGTGGACGCCGGGCGCCACCTCAGCGACGACATCCGTGCGGTTGGAATAGTACCACAACCCGCCGATGTCCCCCGCCAAAAGATTGAACCCGTTGTAATCCCCGCCGGCCGCCCGCGCCCGCTCCAGATACTCGCGAGGCTCAAGGCTCCCGCAGAGGTAATCGCGCACCAGCTCGCCGCGCGTGCGGGCGTCGGGCCGGTTGGCGGCCGGATCGCGGTAATTGGTCAAAGCGGCGAACCGCCCGTCGCGGGTCACGCCCAGCCACGTCCCGCCCGGCCAGCATGCCGGGGCACTCGGGCCAGAAGGCGGCCGGAGCGGTGGGCCGGCGGTAAAACTCGTCCCGGTTGGCGGCGACAACGAGGCTATAACGGGGATGAACCCGGTACGCGAACGCGATCAGACACATGCTATGATCCCTCCATGATTCCATATTTCTGCGCCACCCGCCCGCGCTCCTGCCGTGCGCTCGCCGCCGGGGCAGGCCCTCCCGCCGCGAGAATATCTTTCCACATTCTAGCAGAAATATATTGACAGACAAGGCAGTTCTGTGCTATTTTTTAAGCAAATGTTTAAAACAATCGTTTGTTTAATGGGGTGATTAATTGGAAAGGGACACTCGCCTCAACCTGATTGAAACCGCGACCTCGCTATTCGCGAAAAAAGGCTACGCCGCCGTGTCGGTCCGCGAATTGGCCCATGCGGCCGGCGCCAACGTCGCCGCCGTTTCCTACCATTTCGGCGGCAAGGAAGGGCTGTACCAGGCAGTATTGGAGGAACAATTCGCCCCCATCGCCCTTCTGCTCGAAAGGCTGCCGCCGCTGGCCGCCGCGTCGGGGGAGGCCCGGCTGCGCTTCTATGCTGAAAACATCATCGGCATCCATCACCAGCGTCCCTACTTCATCCGCATCATGACCAGCGAGATGACCAATCCGACCGTCTGTTTCCACGTCATCAAGAAGTATATTTCCCAGGTTTTCCGTTTTATCCGCCAGGCGCTGGCGGACGGCGTCGCCGCCGGCGAATTCCGGGCCGACCTCAACATCGACATGGCAGTCCCGGCGCTCGCCGGCATCATGAACTTCCTGTTCATTGGCCGGACGATCGCCCGAGAAATGGTCCCGTTATCGGAGTCGACCGAAAAGGAATATACCGACCAGGCGTTCGCCATCTATCTTAACGGCATCAGGAGGAAAGACCATGAATAAGCGGCTAATCATCGTCGGGGCGGTCATCTTCCTCACCCTCGCCGCCCTTGCAGGCTACAAACTCTATATGGCGCGCGAGGACGGCATCACCGCCACCGGCACCATCGAAGTGACCCGCGCCGACGTCATGCCCAAGGTCAACGGCTACCTCGGCGAGCTCAAGATCGAGGCCGGCGACATCGTCCAGGCCGGCCAGGTGGTTGCCCGCATCGCCCGCCCCGATCTCGAAGCCCAGCTCCTCCGCGACGAATCGGCCCTCGTCAAGGCCAAGGTGCAGCTCGACGACCTCGAAAAAGGCGCCCGCAGCCAGGAACGCAGCGAGGCGGCCGCCAACCTGGCTTCCGCCCAGGCGGTCTACGACAAGGCCAAAACCGACCTCGAGCGCTACCGCGCGCTCCACAAGAGCGGCGCCATCTCCACCCAGCAGCTCGACACCGCCCAGTCCAGCTACGACGTCGCCCAAAGCTCCCTCGTCGCCACCCGCTCCCGCCGGAGCCTCGTCGAAGAAGGCAACCGCCCCGACACCATCGAAGCCCAGCGTCTCGAAGTCAAAAGGTCGCAGGCCATCGTCGACGCCAGCCGCGCCCTGCTCGCCGACACCGTCATAACCAGCCCGATAAGCGGCGTCGTGCTCACCAAAAACTTCGAGAACGGCGAATACATCAACCCCGGCTCGGCCCTCGCCACCATCGGCGACATGAACGACTGCTGGGTGAAAGTTTACATCGCGTCCACCCAACTCGGCCTCATAAAGATCGGCCAGGCCGTGTCCGTCAAGGTAGATTCCTTCCCTGGCCGCACCTTCCCCGGCACCATCAAGGAAATCAGCCAGAACGCCGAATTCACCCCCCGCCAGAGCATCACCCAGCGCGAGCGGGCCAACCTCGTCTTCGCCGTCAAGGTCAAAATCGACAACGCCGAGGGCATCCTCAAACCCGGCATGCCCGCGGATGTGGTCATAAAATGATCACCCTCGAAAACATCGCCAAAAGCTATGGCGCGACCGTCGCGGTCGCCGGCGTCTCCCTGAACGTCGCCGCCGGCGAAATCTTCGGCCTCGTCGGCCCGGACGGCGCCGGCAAAACGACCGTCATCCGCATGATCACCGGCATCCTCGCCCCCACGTCCGGCAGCCTCCGCGTCATGGACGCCGCCAACCCCGAGTCTGTCAAAGACAAACTCGGCTATGTCCCGCAGAAGTTCAGCCTTTACGGCGATCTCACCGTCATGGAAAACATCCGTGTCCTCGGCTCCCTCTACGGCCAGGACTTCGCCGAAATCGAGGCCCGGGCCACCGCCATCCTGGCCTTCACCAACCTCCTGCCCTTCAAGGACCGCCTGGCCGACAACCTCTCGGGCGGCATGAAACAGAAGCTGGCCCTCGCCGCCGGCCTCATGCACCAGCCGCTTCTCTACGTCCTCGACGAGCCGACCACCGGCGTCGACCCCGTCTCGCGCCGCGAATTCTGGCGGATGCTCTACAAGCTCAACAAGGAAGGCACCACCGTCTTCGTCTCCACCCCCTATATGGACGAAGCCGAGCTCTGCACCCGCGTCGCCTTCATGCACAACGGCCGCATCGTAGCCTGCGACTCGCCCCGCGGCCTCAGGCAGGCCTACCCCCACAAGGTGCTGGAGCTCGCCACCCCCGGCAAAAACGTCAAGCGGCTGCTGGCCGGCAGCCGGCTGCTCGACATCAACCCCTTCGGCGACAAGTACCACCTCGTCGCCGCCGACGCCGAAGCCGCCGCTGCCGAAGTCCGCGCCGCCCTAGGAGTCGCCGGCGTCCCCGTCCTGTCCCTGGCCGAGATACCCCCCACCCTCGAGGACGTCTTCGTCGCCCTCGCAAGCGAGGTGGCCTGACATGTACGCCGTCGAACTTAGCGGCCTCACCCGCCGCTTCGGCACCTTCACCGCCGTCGACAACGTCACCCTGAATATCCGCCAGGGCAGCATCTACGGCTTCCTCGGCCCCAACGGCTCCGGCAAATCGACCACCATCCGCATGCTCTGCGGCCTCCTCGCCCCCTCGGCCGGCGGCGGCCGCGTCCTCGGCCTCGACATCGCCGCCGACAGCGAGGCCATCAAGCATAAAATCGGCTACATGTCCCAAAAGTTCAGCCTCTACGACGACATGACCGTAGGCGAGAACCTCGCCTTCTACGCCGGCATGTACAGCTTGCCGCCGGCCGTCGAGGAGGAGCGGATCGCCGCCATGCTCGCCCTCGCCGGCCTGGAGAAGCGCCGGCACGAGCTCGTCGTCAACCTCTCTGGCGGCTGGAAGCAACGACTGGCCCTCGGCTGCTCCATCCTCCACAACCCGCCCATCCTCTTCCTCGACGAACCCACCGGCGGCGTCGACCCCAAATCCCGCCGCCTCTTCTGGGACATCATTTACGACCTGTCCCGCCAGGGCACCACCGTCATGGTCACCACCCACTTCATGGACGAAGCCGAGCACTGCGACGAAATCGGCTTTATCTTCGAAGGCGCCCTCCTCACCAGCGACACCCCCACCAACCTCAAGAAAAGCCTTCCCGGCACGTTGCTCGCCATCCCCGCCTCCGAGCCGATGGCCCTGCTCGCCGAGCTCGAAGGCGGCGACGACCCCTTCCTCGATGTCTACCCCTTCGGCGCCAGCCTCCACGTCCTCGCCGCCCCCGGCCAGGAGGGCCGGCTGGCCGCTTATGGCCCGGCCGTCATCGACCCGTCGCTAGAAGACGTCTTCGTCTACCTCGTCAAATCCCACCGCAAGGAGGCGGTAGCATGAGACGCCTCAGAGCCCTGCTGATAAAAGAATTCATCCAGATGCGCCGCGACCGGCTGACCTTCGCCATGATGATCGGCCTGCCCATCGTCCAGTTGCTCGTCTTCGGCTTCGCCATCAACACCGACGTCAAGCACCTGCCCACCGCCGTCTACGACCAGTCGCTCCAGCAGGACAGCCGCGACTTCCTGTCCGCCCTGACCGCCAGCGAATACTTCGACATCACCGAGATCGCCAAAAGCCACGAAGAGGTCGCCGCCGCCGTTGAATCGGGCAAAACCAAAGTCGGCGTGGTAATCCCCCCCGACTTCGCCGAAAACCTCAAGCACGGCCGCAGCGCCGCCGTGCAGGTCATCGTCGACGCCTCCGACTCCATGGCCGCCTCGTCGGCTATCAGCGCCGCCCAGCTCGTCGGCCAGATCAAGTCGCAGGAAATCATGATAAAAAGATTGCAGGGCGTCACCGGCAAAAAAGTCGATCCGCCCTTCGACGTCCGCATCCGCCCCTGGTACAACCCCGATTTCGTCACCGCCTTCTACATGGTCCCCGGCATCCTCGGCATCGTCCTTACCATGACGATGGTCATGATAACCTCGATGGCCATTGTCCGCGAACGCGAGCGCGGCACCCTCGAACAGCTCATCGTCACGCCGATGAAAACCTGGGAACTCATGCTCGGCAAAATCATCCCCTACATCGTCGTCGGCTACGTCCAGGCCACCGTCGCCCTCCTCGTCGGCATCGTCGTCTTCGACCTGCCCGTGCGCGGCAGCCTCGGCCTCCTCTACCTGCTCACCTCGTGGTTCATCGTCGCCTCGCTGGCCCTCGGCGTGCTCATCTCCACCCTCGCCAAAACCCAGATGCAGGCCATGCAGATGTCCTTCTTCATCTTCTTGCCTAGCGTCCTCCTCTCCGGCTTCATGTTCCCGCGCGAATCCATGCCCCTGTTCTTCAACTGGCTGGGCAACCTCCTGCCGCTCACCTTCTACCTCCAGATCCTGCGCGGCATCATCCTCAAAGGCATCGGCCTCAGCGTCCTCTGGACCCAGATCCTCGCCCTGACAGTGTTTATAATGGTGGTATTGGCGATCGCGATCAAGAAATTCCAGAAAAAGATCGCATAGTTTCCTGTTTGAGCAAAAGCTGAAAACGCCCTGCCGGTACCGGCAGGGCGTTTTCTCATAGCTTCCTTATTATCGCAGCCGTCATCTCCGTCGTGGTCGCGCTACCGCCCAGATCGGGCGTCACCGCCCGCCCCTCGGCCAGCACCGCCTCCAGGGCGGCGCGGATGCGCGCGGCGGTCTTTCCCTCGCCTAGGTAGTCCAGCATCATCGCCGCCGACAGCAGCAGCGCCGCCGGATTGGCCGCGTTCCTGCCGGCGATGTCCGGCGCCGTGCCGTGCACCGCCTCGAAAATCGCCCCGCCCTCGCCGATGTTCGCCCCCGGCACCACCCCCAGGCCGCCCACCAGGCCGGCGCACAGGTCGGAGATGATATCCCCGTACAGGTTGGGGGCGAGGAGGATATCGTACTCCTCCGGCCGCATCACCAGTTGCATGCAGAGATTGTCGACGATCACCTCGTCGTAGCGGATATCCGGGTTGAGCTTCGCCACCTCGCGGGCGCTCGCCAGGAAAAGCCCGTCGGATAGCTTCATGATATTGGCCTTGTGGACGGCGGTCACCCGTTTCCGCCCGTGCCTGGCCGCGTACGCGAAAGCGGCCTGGGCGATGCGGACCGACGCCTCCTTGGTGATTATCTTGACCGACTCGGCCGCGTAGCGGCCGACACGGTGCTCGACGCCGGCGTAAAGATCCTCGGTGTTCTCGCGGAAGATCACCAGGTCGATGCCATCGTAGCGGCTCCTCACTCCGGGCAGCGACTTCACCGGCCGCAGGTTGCAGTACAGGTCGAGCGTCTGCCTAAGCGTCACGTTGATGCTGCGGTACCCTTCCCCCACCTGGGTGGTCAGCGGCCCCTTCAGCGCCACCTTGTTGGCCCTGATGCCGGCCAGCGTCGCCGCCGGCAGCGGGTCGCCGTGGCGGTCGATGCCGCCCTGGCCGGCGTGGTGGACCTCCCACAGCACCGGCGCGGCCGCGGCGGCGAAAATCTCCTGGACCGCCGCGCTGATCTCCGGCCCGATGCCGTCGCCAGGGATGAGCGTCACCTTATGCATCGGCGCCGCCTCCTTTCCCGGCCAGGTTGAGCAGGCCGCCGGCGAGGATGACCTCCCGCTCCCGCGGCGTCACCTCCAGCCGCAGGCTCACCGTCCGGCCGGCGGCGGTCCGCGCGGCCAAAGCCGCCCCGGCCGCTATCTGCTCCGTCAACCCGGTGAACGTCAGCGTCTCGCCCTCGGCAAGCGCCTCGTAATCCGCCGGATCGGCGAACAGCAGGGGCAGGATGCCGAAATTGATCAGGTTGGCGCGATGGATGCGGGCGAACGACTTGGCGATCACCGCCTTGATGCCGAGGTACAACGGCACGAGGGCGGCGTGCTCGCGGCTCGAGCCCTGCCCGTAGTTGGACCCGGCAACGATAATCCCGCCGCCCGCCGCTTTCGCCCGGGCCGGGAAAGCCGCATCCAGCCCGCTGAAGCAGAAGTCGGCCAGGTGGGGGATATTCGAGCGATACGGCAGCAGGCCCGCGTGGGACGGCATGATGTCGTCGGTCGTCACGTTGTCGCCCGCCTTGAGAACGACGGTCGCCGCAAGTTCCGCGGGCGGCTTGGTCGCCCGGGGGAAAGGCTTGATGTTCGGCCCCCGCACCACCGTAAGGTCGTCGCTGTTAGCCGGCGGAAACACGAACAGGTTGTCGCTGGCGTTGCGGCCGGCGGCGTCGTCGCCGACAACCGCGGGCGGCGCGCCGCAATGGCGGGGATCGGTTATCATCCCGGTCAGGGCGCTCGCCGCCGCCACCTCGGGGCTGGCCAGGTAAACGCCGGCGTCGGGCGTGCCGCTGCGGCCTGGGAAATTGCGGTTGAAGGTCCTAAGCGACACCCCGCCCGAGCGGGGCGCCTGGCCCATGCCGATGCACGGCCCGCAGGCGCATTCGAGGATACGGGCGCCGGCGCGGATGAGGACGCCAAGGGCGCCGCAGTCGGCCAGCATGCCCAGCACCTGCCGCGAGCCGGGAGCGATCACCAGCGACACGCCGTGATCGACCCGCTTGCCCTCGAGGATCTTCGCCACCTTGTAAAGGTCGCTGAACGACGAATTCGTGCAGCTGCCGATCGCCACCTGATCGAGCCTCGTCCCCGCCGCCTCGCTCACCGGCGCCACCCTGTCCGGGCTGTGGGGCGCGGCCACCAGCGGCTCCAGGCTGCTTAGGTCGATAGTCACCGTCTCGTCGTAGACCGCGTCCGGGTCGGCGGCCAGCGGCACCCATTCGCAGCCCCGCCGCTGAGCGGTCAGGAAGGCCTTAGTCGCCTCATCGCTGGGAAAAATCGACGTCGTCGCCCCCAGCTCGGCGCCCATATTGGTGATCGTCGCCCGCTCGGGCACGCTCAGCGTGGCTGCACCCGGCCCGCCGTACTCGAAAATCCGCCCCACCCCGCCTTTTACCGTCAGGCGGCGGAGCAGCTCAAGGATAACGTCCTTGGCCGCCACCCACGGCGGCAGCTTGCCGCCAAGCTCCACCCGGCAGACCTTGGGCATTGTCAGATAATACGCGCCGCCCGCCATAGCCACGGCCACGTCGAGGCCGCCTGCGCCGATCGCCAGCATCCCCAGGCCTCCCCCGGTGGGCGTATGACTATCAGAGCCCAGCAGCGTCCAGCCGGGCCGGCCGAACCTCTCCAGGTGCACCTGATGGCAGATGCCGTTGCCCGGCTTGGAAAAGACCACCCCGTGCTTGGCGGCCACCGTCTCGATGTAGCGGTGGTCGTCGGCGTTTTCGAACCCGCACTGCAGCGTGTTGTGGTCCGCGTACGCCACCGACAGCTTGGTCTTGACCCGCGGCACGTCCATGGCCTCGAACTGGAGATAGGCCATCGTGCCGGTGGAATCCTGGGTCAAGGTCTGATCGATGCTGATGCCGATCTCCGTTCCCGGAACGAGCGAGCCGCTCACCAGGTGAGCGGCGAGAATCTTGGCTGTAAGCGTTTTCCCCATCGCGTTTCCTCCGTTGCCCAATATGCGCGGCCCGGCCGCGGGATAAAAAAAGAACAACTGCTCTTTCAAGGCGGACGACAGGCGGGACAGCGTCCGCGACAACTCTGTCGCAGCTTGAAACAGCAATTGTATTGTACGGGAATGGAAAACCAGGGCACAGCGGCTCAAGCCGGGGCGATCCACATCAGGCCCCTGACTCCGGGCCGGCTTCGCCGGTATTGCCTTGCCGCTTAGTGCTCGGCGAAAACGGTCTGCTCAGGCTCGACGTGCTTCAGTTCCTCAAGCAACAGTTCCAGATCGACACGGCTGCCTTTTTGTGTATACATGTATCCCATCTCCCATTAATACATTGATTTTTGGGTACATTATAACATCCTTTGTAAAGAAATGCTAGAGGTATTTCAAAAAAATATTTTCATCAAGCATATTGTTACTCTCGTGCACTCAATAAATACATTTGTCTTTTCGTATATTACACCCCCAAGCCCCCGCCAAGGGTCGCCAGGCGTTGAAAAAATTGCTGCTTCCTGGGCTTGTGCGCGGGAAAATGGTATAATAAAATATACATGGTTCAATAGACGCGAGGAGGGAGCGCAATTGTCACGGGAAACGGAATTTTCCCCCGCCAGTGATGCGTCTTTGCGCAACAAAGTATTTAAATACATCAAGTCGCAAATAATCAACGGCTCCTACGGCGCAGGCGAAATCCTGCTTGAATCCAAGCTGGCCGAAGAACTCGGCGTGAGCCGCACCCCGATTCGCGAAGCCATCCGCCTGCTGGAGATGGAAGGCCTTGTAGAAACCACCACGAAAAAGGGAGCCATCGTCCTCGGCATATCCCACCAGGACGTCGAGGACATCTACGCCATCCGCCAGCTCGTCGAAGGGCTCGCGGCCCGCTGGGCGGCCGAGCGCCTTACCTCCGCCGAACTCAAGGAGCTCCAGAAAACCTACGAACTGATGGAATTCTACGCCCAGAAGAACGATGTCGAAGAAATCGCCGAATTGGACAACAAATTCCATCAGATGATCTACGAAGCGGCCGGCAGCAAGATCCTCTACCTCACCCTGCACAACCTGCACCAGTACGTCCAGATGGCCCGCCTCAAATCCCTCGGTATGGAGAACCGCCTGCCCCACACCCTCGCCGAGCACCACGCCATCCTCGAAGCCTTCGAGGCCAAGGACGCGGCCGGCGCGGAAAAGGCGCTTACCGACCACGTCCGCCAGGCCTACATGAATATAAGGCGCCATTTGTCGACCAACCCCGTGAACGAGCAGTAAAGCAAAAACAAAAACCGTCATCCCGAATGGGATGACGGTTTTCTATTTGCCCTAATATACCGCCACGGCCTCGATCTCCACCGACGCTTCCTTGGGCAGGCGGGCCACCTGGACGGCCGAGCGGGCCGGCGGCGCGGCCGGGAAGAACTCGGCATAAACCTTGTTCATCTCGGCGAAGTCGTTCATATCGTGCAGAAATACGGTCGTTTTCACGACATTGGCCAGTGCAAGCCCTTCCTTGGCCAATACTGCCTTGAGGTTGGCGAGCGATTGGCGAGTCTGCATGGCCACCCCGCCGTAGACCAGTTGTCCCGTAACCGGGTCGAGGGGCACCTGTCCGGATAAGAACAGGAAACCGTTGGCCTTCACCGCCTGGGAATACGGTCCGATCGCTTGTGGCGCCTGGTCAGTCGCTACGATTGTCTTCATCATCATCTGGCTCCTCTCAGAGAATCTGTCCGTGTTGCTACTTTTTCTCCGTCAGAGCCGCAGAATCCTCCGCTCGCCAAGACTTTCTAGCGTTCCGCCAGCGGCAGCCACTTGCCGGCGCCCTTGCCGGTGTAATTGGCCCGGGGCCTTATGAGGCGGTTGTTCTCGTGCTGCTCCATGATATGGGCCAGCCAGCCGCTCGTGCGGCTGATGGCGAACACGAGGGTGAACAGATCGCGGGGGATGCCGAGATAAGTGTAAACCGACGCCGAATAAAAATCCACGTTGGGCAGCAGCCCCTTCTTCTCCCGCACCAACTCGGCCACCTTCACCGACATGTCGTACCAACTGGTGTCCTGCCGCCACTCGCCCAGTTCCCGGGCCAGCTCCTTCAGCACCCTCGCCCGCGGGTCGCCGTTCTTGTAGACCCGGTGGCCGAAGCCCATGATAAGTCCGCCGTCGGCTATCTTCCCGGCAATATAGGCCTCCACCCGGCTGATATCGCCGATCTCCTCCAGCATATGCGCCACCTGCTCGTTGGCGTTGCCGTGGAGAGCCCCCTTGAGCGTGCCGATGGCCGACACCATCCCCGAATAGGTATCCGACATGGTCGATACCGTCACGCGGGCGGCGAAGGTGGACGCGTTAAGCTCGTGCTCGGCGTGAAGAACGAGGCACTTATCCATCGCCCTGACGGCGATCGGCTCCGGCTTCTCGCCCGCCAGCAGCCACAGGAACAACTCCGCCAGGCTGTGGGGGCGGATCGTCGCGGGATCGACCGGCTCCTTGCCGCTGCGGATGCGCTCGATGGCGGCCACGATGGCCGCCATCCTCGCCATGATGCGCACGGCCTTGCGGTGGTCGGCGGCGAAGGAATGGTCCATAACCTCATCGTCGAAGTGGGTCAGGAACGACAGGCAGGTCCGCAGCTTGGCCATCGCGTTACCCCACGGCGCGTACATGCGCAGCAGGTCGTAAATCTTCGGCGGCAGCGCCGCGTTCTCGGCCAGATCCTGCTTGAGCGCCTTGAGCTCGTAGCAGTTGGGCAGCCGCCCGTACCACAGCAGATAGATCACTTCCTCGAACGACGCGTGTTCGGCCAGCTCCTCGATGGCGTAACCCCGGTATCTCAACACCCCATCCTCGATGGAGCAGATGGTTGAATCACACGCGATAACATCCGCCAGACCGGACATCTTCACCGACCGCCTTCCTCGTAAAACTTATGTTTTTTAAAATACATGTATACATCAATACTGTGTATGATTTTTGATTATAATTGGTCACAGGCCGAAATGCAAGCACTATTTGTAAATGTTAGCTCATATTTTTCTTTTTGTTCCATCGTCATGAGAATGTGTATGTTTTTATCCACTTCCCGCGAACATAAGTGTCAAAAATAAATACAAGGCACAAAAAAAGAGCGCAGCCCCGGCTGTTCTGCCGGGCTGCGCCCCGTGAAATACTCGTTTCTCTACCGGCCGCCGGCCTTGGCGGCCAGATGGGCAGCGGCGGTCACATGCCGCCCCAACCCCAGTTCTCCCGCCGTCATCCCCAGAGCCAGGCCGACGAGCTGGGCGAGGTGCAGGACAGGCATATCCCCTACCGTCCCGGTCGCCTCCTTCCCCTCCTGCTGGCGCATATCGAGCTGCATCTGGCACAGCGGGCAGGGCGTCACGATGCAGTCGGCCCCGGCGGCGAGCGCATCGGCGTTGATCGTCCCCGTCATCTTGAAAACGTCGCGCTCGGCGGGGAAAACGGCGTGGAAACCGCAGCACCGCCGGGCGGAGACAAGCTCCACCGGCTCGGCGCCCAGAGCGGCGATCAGCGCCGCCAGCGACCGCGGCCGGGCGTGATCCTCAAAATCCATCATCTGCGGCGGCCTGAGAATATGGCAGCCGTAGTAGCCGGCTACCTTCAGTCCGCCGAGCGGCCACGTCACCTTGGCCCGCAGCCGGTCGAGGCCGTAATCGCGGACCAGCGCCCACAGCAGATGGGTGACGTCGGTCGTCCCCGCGTAGGCCATCCCGGCCGCCACCAGCAGCCCGTTGACTTTGTCCCTCGACCCGCCGTCGAGGGCGGCCTTCGCTTTGCGCAGCATCAGCGTGCAAGTGCTGCAGGCCGTCAACAGCGGCAGGCCGAGCTTTTCGGCCAGCGCCAGGTTGCGGGCGTTGACCGCCAGCGCCGCCAACTCGTCCACGTCCTGGGCGTGGGAGGCTCCGCAGCACGTCCAGCCGGGCAGTTCGACAAGCTCGATATCCAGGGCGCGCGCGACCTTCACCGTCGCCTCACGGGCCTCGGCCGCCGCCCCGTCCAGCACGCAGCCGGGGAAAAACGCGTAGCGCATCATTCTTTCACCTCCTTAGCGGCCTTCACGATCGCGCGGACACCGTCGATGCCCTCGACCGGGGCCGGGAAGTGGAACGGATTCAGTTTGCCGCGCCTTAAGAGCCGCAGGGCGAACGGCAAACGGGTGGCCGACTTCAGCAGCCCGTCGGTCTTGACAGCCATCGTCGTCTCGTTAAGCCGGCCGGTATTCGTTATATCATCCGCGAACGCCAGCGCATGGCGCGCTCCCTGATTATCGGTCATCCCCAGCCTGATCGACTCGCGGCGCAGCGCGGCGATATCCTCCGCCGGCGCCACCCGTTTGGGGCACTTCGTCACGCACTCCTGGCAGTGCACGCACTTCCACAGGCCGTGCGCCAGCACCGGGCGCAGGTGCTCGGCGGCCGCCCCGTCGCGCGAATCGGCGACGAATTTGCCGGCCTTGGTATACACGAACGGCTCATAAAAGTCGTCGTCTCCCATCGTCAGCTTGTTGCACTCCGACGCGCACGCTCCGCAGAGGATGCAGTTGGTCTGGGCGTTGATCTTTCTGAACTCGGCCTGCGTCTGGCGGCAGCCCGCTTCCGCCGAAAACTCCTCCCGCGGCATCAGCCACGGCTTGGCCTCCGCCAGCCTGGCCGCCTTGGGCTCCCAGTCCACCGCCAGGTCGCGGATCACCGGGAAATTGCCGAGCGGCTCGAGGACCAGCGTCGCGCCGAAGCGCCCCAGCAGCACGTCGAGCGGCGTTTCGCACGCCAGCACCGTCTCGCCGTTCACCCGCACCGCGCACGCCCCGCATACCGCCGAACGGCAAGCGGCCACGAACGTCAGCGACGGATCGATCGTCTCCTTGATCTTCAGCAGCCCCCACAACACCGTCTTGTTCGGCTCGTGCGCGAAGCTGTATTCCTGCCAGAACTCCTTCCGGCCGTCGAAGCGGCGTATCCGGTACACAACCTGTTCCATCAGTACCTCCGTTCCGCCGGCTGGTGCTCGGTCACGACCACCGGCCGGTAAGACAGCTCGTATTGGGACCCCGCCAGGGTGACGAGGGTGTGTTTGAGGAAATTGGCGTCGTCGCGGACCCGGAAATCCTCGCGCAGGTGGCAGCCCCGGCTCTCGGTGCGGTTCAGCGCCCCCAGCACCGACGCCTTGGCCATCGCCAGCAGGTTGCCCAGCTCCACGTAATTCACCAGCGCTGTGTTGAACACCCGGCTGTCGTCGCCGACGACGCACATCGCGTACTCTTCCGTCAGCCCGTCGATAACCGCCGCCGCCTCTGCCATCTCGACGCCGCGGCGGAAGATGCCGACCTTGTTCCACATCGCCTCTGCCAGCCGGTCGCGGATCGACGCCACCGCCGGCCCCCCGCTGCGGGCCATCGCCGCCGCCAGCCGCGCCTCCCACTCGGCCGCCTTGGCCGCGAGCGCGCCGTCTCCGGCTTCCCGGTCTTGCCCCTGCGCATAGTCGGCCGCCCCGACCCCCGCGTACTTGCCGAACACCATGATATCGGCCAGCGAATTCCCGCCCAGCCGGTTGGCGCCGTGGATGGAAACGCAGGCCGCCTCGCCGGCGGCGAACACCCCCGCGATAGCCGTGCCCCCGGTGCGGAAATCGGTCACGTCCACGCCGCCCATCGTATAATGGCAGCTCGGCCGGATGGGGATCGGCGCCTCGATCGGGTCGACTTGCTCGAAAGTAATCGCCAGATCGCGGATGCCTGGCAGGCGCTCGAGGATCTTCTCCCGCCCCAGATGCCTAAGATCGAGCAGCACATAGGCGGTTAGCCCCGCCCCGAAGCCGCGGCCCTCCCTGATCTCCGTCTCGATCGCCTGGGAAACCAGGTCGCGGGTCGCCAGCTCCATCTTCTCCGGCGCGTAGCGGGCCATGAACCGCTCGCCCGCGTTGTTGTAAAGGTAACCCCCTTCGGCGCGGGAAGCCTCCGACATCAAAATCCCCGTCCCGGCCAGGCCGGTGGGATGGAACTGCACCATCTCCGGGTCCTTGAGCGGGATGCCCGCCCGGAAACAGGCCGCCATGCCGTCAGCCGTCGACGTAAACGGGTTGGTCGTCCGCGACCAGTACATCCGCCCCGCCCCGCCGGTGGCGATCACCACCGCCTTGGCCTTCACCGGCACCACCCGGCCGGTCCTGATATCGAGCGCCACCACGCCGCATAGCCCGTCGGCGTCCGCCGCCAGATCAAGCAGTTGCCGGTCGGTCAGCATCTTCACCCCGTGCTTCAGACACTGCTCATACATCGTATGGAGGATGACGTGGCCCGTCTTATCGGCCGAAAAACAGGTCCGCGGCGCCGACTGGCCGCCGAAATTGCGCTGGGCGATCTGCCCCTTGGCGTCGCGGGAGAAAGGCACCCCGTAATAATCGATTTCCCTGATCGCGGCCGCCGCCTGCTCGCAGAAAAACGCGATGGCGTCCTGGTCGCCGAGGTAATCGCTGCCCTTCACCGTGTCGAAAATATGCTTGGCCACCGTATCGGTCGGGTCGGCGTTACCGAGGACGCCGTTTATTCCCCCCTGGGCCATGCCGGTAGCCGAGCGGGTCGGGAACATCTTGGTCATCAGGCCCACCGACAGGCCGCCGCGGGCGCCGGCCTCCAGCGCCGCCCGCATCCCGGCGCCGCCGCTGCCGATGACTAATACGTCGAATGTCTGCATACTCCACCTCGTTTCCGGTTATAACATCTGGAATTCGCCTGCCGGCCGCCCACTCCCTGCTGCCCGTCCCCCTGCCGGCTCATTTTGCGGTATTTTTTTCACAAACTTATAGGGATATAAGATAAACCCCGCCAGGAGGCGGGGTTTCTGCATAACCATGCGTTTTAGAACAGGCCGACGATCCTGCCGCTGTTGTCGATATCCATCGCCTCGGCGGCCGGCTTCTTCGGCAGGCCGGGCATGGTCATTATCTCGCCGGTG
>JALHDI010000341.1:465-1239 GCA_022839045.1 Sporomusaceae bacterium | reverse complement strand
ACAAGGAAAACCGACCGCCTGACCAGATTTCGCGGCCGTTTGACGTCGCCCGCACTGGGCTGGTCTGCGGCGAAGGCGCCGGCATCGTCGTGCTGGAGTCGCTGGAACACGCCGTCAGCCGCGGCGCCCGCATCCTCGCCGAAGTGACTGGCTACGCCACCATGAGCAGCGGCGAACACATCAGCCAGTCTGACCAACGCGCCATTGGCCGCTGCATGACCGCCGCCTTGGCCGACGCTGACCTGCGGCCGGAAGACGTCGACCTGGTCAGCGCCCATGCGACGGGCACCCGCCAAGGCGACGCCGAAGAAGCAGCGGCGTTGCGAGACTTGTTCGGCGCCAACACGCCCGTGTCCAGCCTGAAGGGCCATCTCGGCCATACCCTCGCAGCCTCTGGCGCCATTGAATTAGTGGCCGTCCTCGAAATGCTCGCCCAAAACATCATCGTCGGGACGAAGAATCTGACTGCGGCAGGGCCGGACTGCGCTGGGCTCGACCATGTCCAGGCCAACCGACCCGCCAGCATCGGCACCTTTGTCAAGAACAGCTTTGCCTTTGGCGGCGTCAGCGCCGTTCTAGTCGGGAAAGCCTTCGCCTGACTGCCCTTCCCTCGATTTTCTTCCCCTATTGCTCGGTAACTAAGGAAAAAATCATGCTGTCTGAAGACATCATCGCCGCGGTCAACGCGGTCTTTGTCGAACAATTTGAAATTGATCCGGCCGACTTATTGCCGGAGAAGGAGATTTTCCGCGATCTTGGGCTGGACAGCCTGGA
>JALHDI010000341.1:0-425 GCA_022839045.1 Sporomusaceae bacterium | reverse complement strand
TGGACATCGTCGACATGATGGTCGGTTTGCAGCGCACCTTTGGCATCTCCCTGCGCCAGAACGAGGAATTGCGCCAGATCGTCACTCTCGGCGACCTCCATGCCTTCTTCCTCAAGCTGGTTGAGGAAAATCCCGACCTGGCCGCCAAGTTGCAGAAGAAATAACCCTCGGCCCAGAAAAACTCCTGATGCTGTCGCTTTATCTCTACATGTCCATGACGTTCTGGACCTTCGCCTACCTGCTGGTCTGCGCGCTCCCTGCCGCTGTCTGCCTCTTGCTGCCAGTGCGCTGGTCGAGAACTGCGTTCCGGCACCTGATCCTCTGGTACGGCAACATCATCGTCAGGATTGCCGTCTGGCCCTGGGTCCGGGTCATCTATGACTCGACGGCGCCGTCTGACGAGGATGACGAGGGCGGTGAGGCCG
>JALHDI010000340.1 GCA_022839045.1 Sporomusaceae bacterium | reverse complement strand
AGGACTGCCTGGACGGGGGCTACGCCGCCTTCGGGGACGAGGACGGTCAGCAGGACGCCGTCAACGGGGGCTTCGATCTGGTTGGTGATTTTGTCGGTGGAGATTTCGGCCAGGACTTCGCCGGCGGCCACCTTCTCCCCCACTTGTTTGAACCATTTGCTGACGGTGCCTTCGGTCATGGTGAGGCCGAGTTGCGGCATTGTGAAGTTTGTCGCCATATTTTCTTCCTCCTCGGATATGGTTAGTATTTTACGCCGGTTACCGGCCGAGGGTTTCTCTGACGGCGGCGGCGATGTCTCCGGGGTTGGGGTAGATGAAGTCTTCGAGGGCCGGGCTGAAGGGCGGGACGACGTTGAGGCCGGCTACGGCTGTCGAAGAGGTCTTCGCCGATCTGGGCGGCGAGTTCGGCGCCGTAGCCGCCGCGTTTGACGGCTTCGTGGACGATGACGGCGCGGTGGGTTTTGCGTACTGAGGCGGCGAGGGTTTCCCAGTCGAGGGGCACGAGGCTCCTGAGGTCGAGGACTTCGGCGTCGATGCCTTCGCCGGCGAGGGTTTGGGCGGCGTGGAGGGCGGAGTGGACCTGGCGGGACCAGGCGACGATGGTGACGTCGCGGCCGGGTCTTTTGACGTCGGCGGAGCCGAGAGGGATGAGGTGGTCGCCGCCCTCGACTTCGCCTTTGGTGGCGTAGAGGAGTTTGTGTTCGATGCAGACGACGGGGTCGTCGTCGCGGATGGCGGTTTTGAGGAGGCCTTTCATGTCGGCCGGGGTGCTGGGGGCGATGACTTTGAGGCCGGGGATGTGGGTGAAGAGGGCTTCGAGGCTCTGGGAGTGCTGGCCGGCGTTGCGCCGCCCGGCGCCGCCGGGGCAGCGGAGGACGAGGGGGACGCTGGTCTGGCCGCCGGTCATGTAGCGCATTTTGGCGGCCTGGTTGGCGATGGCGTCGAAGCAGACGGGGGTGAAGTCGACGTACATTATTTCGACGACCGGCCTGAGGCCGCGCAGGGCGGCGCCGACGGCCATGGCGGTGAAGCCGGCTTCGGAGATGGGGGTGTCGATGACGCGGTTTTCGCCGAATTCTTCGAGGAAGCCTTTGGTGAGGCCGAAGACGCTGCCCATGACGGCCATGTCTTCGCCGAGGATG
>JALHDI010000339.1:817-1199 GCA_022839045.1 Sporomusaceae bacterium | reverse complement strand
CGAAGTAGGTGGTGGCGATGTAGGCGAGGGCGACGGCCATGATGATCTGGCCGAGGATTTTCTCGCGGGCTTTGAGGCCGAGGTTGCGTTTGAGGACGACTTTGATGTAGTCGTCCAAAAAGCCGATGAGGCCGTGGCCGAGGGTGACGAAGAGGGCCAGCCACACTTCGGCGCTTTTGCCGGCGAAGATGAGGGCGGGGACGGTGAGGGCGACGAGGATGAGGACGCCGCCCATGGTGGGGGTGCCGGCTTTGGCGAGGTGGCGCTGGGGGCCTTCTTCGCGGATGCTCTGGCCGAATTTGAGGCGGCGCAGGACGGGGATGAGGAGCGGACCGAGGGCGAGGGCAATGAGGAAGGCGGTCGCGGCCGGCATGATGAGATT
>JALHDI010000339.1:0-777 GCA_022839045.1 Sporomusaceae bacterium | reverse complement strand
GCTGAGGATGGCAGCCGAGGAGCAACGCCGCAGATGGACTTAATAGACAGCACCCTCTGTTTATTTGAATACTAAGAGCATTTTTTCCATTTTCATCCCACGCGAGCCTTTAATTAGAACTGTATCCCCCGGGCGGAGGAGTTTGCGGAGGGCTTCGGCGGCTTCGTCGTGGCCGGCGCAGGCGACGGCGACCTTGACGCCGCCTTCGAGGGCGGCGGCGGCGATGTGGCGGGCCTGTTCGCCGACGGTGACGACGACCTGGACGCCGCTGTCGGCGAGCTGTTCGCCTACCCGGCTGTGGGCGGCGGCGGCCAGTTCGCCGAGTTCGAGCATGTCCGCGAACCGGTTCTCCGCCGTCACGGGAACGTAGTCTCCGTACGGATCGAAGGCGTCGTGACTCCCGTCCCAAGTGGCTCCTGGACGAGTCTCACGCTCAGGGAACACGAGCAGGCTCGAGGCGTACAGAACGGCAGCGGTGACATCGATCCCGGTCTCATCATCGTCATCGAGCTGCTCTGAGACGCTCGTTATCTGGCCTAACGGCGTGCGCTCCGCCGCAAGCGGATCGCCGATGTGTCGCGGGGGCTTCATTTTATCGTTGTAGTAGATCTCGCCATCGAGGATGGTAAAGCGGTGTACACGGCCGACAATGGCGTTGCCCAACGCCTGCTCGGCGGCGCGCCTCTGACGGTGGAAGACGTGGACATCCGTGTGGCCATAGCCCCCGGGCAGGACTCGGAGCTTGGACGCATCACTCTGGAGAGCTTCCAGGGGAGA
>JALHDI010000150.1 GCA_022839045.1 Sporomusaceae bacterium | reverse complement strand
CGGACTTCATCTGGGACGCTGCCGAATGGCCGCGGTCGCTCACGCCCAACGCGCCGCGCACGCCGAACCCGCGCTCCGTGAAATTCAGCCCCACGCGCGTCGCCGTGCCCGTGCCGTCAAACGGCACCCAGCGGATCAGCGACGTGTCCACGCCGCCCTGCAGGATGAAATCCTCGACGAGCCTCCCGACATCGTTTTCGGGGAAGGCCGTGACCACGCCGGTTCGCAGGCCGAAACATTTCCGCAGGCCGCGGGCGACATTGTATTCTCCTCCGCCTTCCCACACTGTGAACGCGCGCGTGTTCTTGATGCGAAAGTCCCCGGGATCGAGGCGCAGCATGACTTCCCCGAGCGAAACCTCGTCATATCGGCAATTCCCGGACGGTTTGATGTTCAGCGTCGACATGGTCTTCCCTTCTTACCTATTCACTTGTGTGTCTATTCCCTCATTTTTTCGCGGCTGTGCCGCACGGCAGGCTAAGCCTTTTCGAGGTCGGGGTGTAAGTATACGGATTGCATGCCGTGAGGGAAGTTCAAACCGCGGGCGGCCAGGGGAACGCGCTTGCGGGGTCGCGACTGGCGCAAACGGGCCACCGCCGCTTCTTTGGCCTTGGCTTCGACCTCGACGCCCAGCGTGCCGTGGACCGAGTCATACTTGAGGAGATGCGCCAGCGTCTCGGCGTCGGTCAAATCGTTGACGGCCACGATGTCCAGCGCCGGATTGCCAAGCGCCGCCCGGAACACGTTGCGGCCGATGCGGCCAAAACCGTTGATCCCTACTTTAATTGCCATGATATATTCCTCCTTAGTTTGTTAGCGCTTTATAATTTCCTGGATGGCCCGGGCCGCCGCTTCGTCGGTGACGAGAACGTCACGGCTGCCGGCGGCGGTCACCGCCACGATGGCGGCCGCCTTCTTGCGGCCGCCGGCCACGGCTATAACCCGTCCCACGCCGCCGAGATCATCCAGGCGTAAACCGATGCTGTCGGTGGTATAAACTATTTCGCCGCCGATCGTGGCGTACTGGCCGAGGGCTTCGCCGGCCGCCCCCCGCGCCCTCAGCTCGCTGATCAGCGCCGGGGCGATGACGCGCCGCGCTGCCATGGCCTCGGCCAGCCCGATGCCGTGGAGGACGACGTCCGCCCGGCGGATAAGCTCGTCGACGGCCCGCAGATTGGCGTCGTGGGCGAGCAGCACGTCCCGGTAGCGGCCGCCCAGCTTGCCGGCCATGACGGCGGCGATCGTGTTGGCCTGGTACTCCACCTTTTCGCCCAGGCCGCCGCGGGCCGGCACGATCGTTACGTCCCGCGCCTCGGCGGACGCGGCCTCGGCCACCCAGGCCATCGTCGACCCGCCGCTCACGGCGACGGTCATATTATCTCCCAGATACCCGCCGAGTACTCCGGCGGCGGCCCGCCCCAGCTCGCGGAGCGAGGCGGTGTCGGTGTCGACGTCGCCGCGGGTGATCACCACCCGCCGCACGCCCAGGCGCTCGGCCAGCTCCTCCTCCAGGGCGGAAAACCCGTGGAGGATCCGCACGTACCCGGCCAGTTCATCGAGGACCGCCTGCCCCTCGTCGGTGACCGACATCCCCAGGGGCGTGAAGTCAATCAGGCCGGCGGCCTTCAGAAAATCCACCTGGGCCCGCACCACCCGCTCGCCCATGCCCAGGGCGACGGCGAGGGCCCTCCGTCCGACCGGCTGGGCGAACTGGATCTGGCGGAGAATATTGAACCTGTCTTCGATCACGCCGATCAACTCGGGGGCGATCTTGCGCTGCAAGGCGACGGCTTTCTCCACTGGCGCTCTCCTTCGGGACTGTTTTGGTCCCGCTGGTACATTATATGTCCCGCTATAGAGAAACTATCCCATTCATTTGATTATTATTCGGCTTTTTCCCTTTTATTCCTGCCGGAAAAAGGATAATTTATCCTCAAAAGAAAAAAATCCCCGGCCAGAAGCCCCCAGATGCACGTCCTGATTACGCCGGCCTTGTCAGCGCATTTTGCTAACTGGCGTCGGTACGATCAGTGTGCGGGGCGTACCGGATAAGCAGACATACAACGCTTTAGCGTTGATGTGATCGCTTATACCCGAAGGGGTGCGAGCGCTTGCCAGCGTACTTGTTTGCGTACGCTGGCAAGCGCTCTGAGGAACAACACGGCAGATGGGGGCTTATCAACGGCCTTGCCTACATGCCGAATACCAGATTAACGTCGACGCTCACCGTCATCGTCCCCGCCTCGATCGGCGACCCGCCCGCGACGGCCTTGTACGACCTTACCGCGTCGTTCTGCACCGGCATGTAGCGGCCCGCCTCCGCCACCGACAGCGGCTGGCCGAGGGCCACGCCGAGGGCGTCGGCCATAACCTCGGCCTTGTGGCGGCCGTCCAGCACGGCCTTGCGGAGCAGCTCGTCGTAGAGCCGGCCGTCGTCCCTGACGGCGAAGCGCAGGCCCTGGAACTGGTTGGCGCCGGCCGCGAAGGCGGCGTCGATAACGGGGCCGATTTTGCCGAGGTCCTCCACCTTCACGGTCACGCTGTTCTGCAGGCGGTAGCCGCTGATCGCCCCGGGCGAGCCGTCCTTGCCGTCGTTGCGGTAGATGGGCTGCAGGGAAAACTGGGACGTGGCGATATTGCGCTTGTCGATGCCCAGCGCGTCGAGGGCGTCGATAATCCGCCGCATCGTCCGGTCGTTGTCCGCGCGGGCCGCCTCGGCGCTCGCGCCGGTGGTGACGATGCCGGCGGTGACGAATGCGATGTCGGGCGCCACCACCGCTTCGGCGTGGCCGGTGACGGTGATGGTGCGGGCCCCGTCGGCGGGGGCGGCGAGAACCGGGCCGGCCAGGCAGGCGGCCAGCAGGGACAGTACGGTCAGGATAACCAGGCTGCGTTTCAACATCGGAATCCTCCTCGAATATGTATTCATCCAAGCCTTTCATTGTGTTAAACGCTGCCAATTCGTAAAAGTAACGCCCGGAGGAATAACTTTTTAAAGAATCCGGGCCACCTATGCGGAGACGCAGGCTATGTGCCAGAGCTGCGGCCGCTACCGGCATTGGGCTAACCACACGCTACAAACCTTAATTCCCCCCGGCCGTTTCTTCTTTGAACGGCCGACACTAAACAAACAATTCCTGGCTAGCGAACAGCGCCGGCCACCCGCCCGTATGCACGAACAGCACTTTGCTTCCCGCCGGGAACACGCCCTTGCGGGCCAGGTCTATGAGTCCGGCCATCGCCTTGCCGGTGTACGACGGGTCGAGGAGGATGCCCTCCGTCCTGGCGAGCAGCTTGACCGCCTCCACCATCGCCGCGGTCGGCAGCGTGTACCCCGGACCGAGGTATTCGTCGCGGACAACGATCTCCTCGCGCTTTACCGGCACGGCCGCGCCGAGATAGCCGGCCGTTTTCCCCACCATCTCGTACACCATCTTCTCCTGGGCCTCCCGCGGGTTAAGGACGCTGATCCCGGTCACCGGGACGCCGCAGCCCTCGCCCCTCAGTCCGAGCAGCAGCCCGCCCTGGGTCCCGGCGCTGCCGCCCGCCACCACGATATTGTCGAATACCGATCCGGTCGCCACGATCTGGGCGGCGATCTCCTGCCCGCAGGCGACATAACCGAGCGCGCCGATGGGATTGGAGCCGCCCAGCGGGATGATGTAGGGCCGGCGCCCCTCGGCCGCGGCTTCGGCTTCGGCGGCGGCCAGCGCGGCGAGCAGGTCGGTCCCCCAGGGCACGACCTTGATGCTCTCCACCCCCAGCAGGTGGTAGAGGAAGACATTCCCGCCGGCGTCGGGCCGGTACGCCCCCGGGGTCGCCTCCGCCAGTATCAACCGGCATTTCAGGCCCTCCTTGACCGCCGCCGCCAGCGTAAGCCGGCAGTGGTTCGACTGCACCGCCCCGCAGGTGATGAGCGTATCGGCGCCCCGCGCCAGCGCGTCGCCGACCAAAAACTCCAACTTGCGCGTCTTGTTGCCGCCGCCGGTCAGGCCCAGCAGGTCGTCGCGCTTGACGAAGATCTCCGGGCCGCCGACGGCCCGCGAGAAATTGGGCAGGTATTCGATCGGCGTCCGCCCCGCGGTGTAGCTCCGGCGGGGGAATTGGTCCAGATTCATGGCTATCCTCCTGTGGTATTTTGTGCTATTTATATAATACTCCAAACAAAGCATTTCACGATAGAACCCAGACCGTTCAGAAAGCCCCAGATGCAAGGCGCACCGGAAGAGCGCGCCGCGACGCGTACTTGGTTGCGTACGCTAGCAAGCGCTCTGAGGAGCAACGCCGCAGATGGGGCTTTCCCGCGCCTCCGGGCGCGGATAGCTCAACTAAGGCTCGGGCCAATCGCCCGAGCCAAGTTTCGCTTATCAACGGACTGGAGCGTGCGGCAAAAAGCCGCACGCCCCTTATTCCTTATCCTGGACGCCGGCCAGTTTCCAATACTTCTCGACGTCCTTCATCAAATTGTTGATATGCTCGGCCATGATCTCGCGGGCGTTGTCGGCCCGGCCGTCGGCGACCGCCTCGGCGAGCCGCTTGTGGTCGATGTAGACGGGGCTCTTGACCCGGCGGCGGATGTACTCGAGCACGGGCGAAAGCTGGGTATCCTGGCGGATGAGGGCGATGGCCGCGCCCAGGACGCGGTTGCCGGCCATGCGGGCGATCAGGGCGTGGAAATCGACGTCCTCCTGGGCCGCGCCGCCGCCGGCATCAAGCGCCTGCCGCTGCCTCTCCAGGATTTCGCGGAGCTGGGCGACCGCCGTTTCGGTGCGGTTGACGGCCGCCAGGTAAGCGAGCTCGCTTTCGATGGCCCGCCTGGCTACCAGCACCTCCAGCAGTTGGCTCTTGGTGTGGCTGCGCAGCGAACTGGCGAACTCGATCCCCCATTCGATACTCTTCTGCCGGTTCCTCAGCTCGTCCAGCCGCGCCGTACCCCGCACCGACAGCGAACGTCCCTGGAAGCCGGCCTTGTCGGTGTAACCATGGTTGTCCAGATCGCGCAGCAGCCGGCCGACGGTCGCCTCGCTGATGCTGTGTCCCATATTCTGAAGAACCTGGCTGATATGGCCGCAGCCAACCGGCTGGGTGCTGTCGCGGATGATCGTCAGCAGGTCGCGTTCCAGCTTTTCCCGTTTACTTAGCATTATCTGCCCACCTCTCGTACTGCCATGGGGCCCTATGCCTTATTCGTCGCCGGAACGCCTTTTCCTGCCGCCGGTCAGCACACCGGCCGGTCGAAAATGCCGGTCATGCCGGCTTTCTCCACTCTCGCCCGGATGGCGGCGATGTCGGTCGTGTAGAGATTCTGCTGCTGCATATGCTCGAAGTAGACCGACCCTGAGAAGGTATATTTCTTGGTCAGCCCGACTTTAGTCTGCATCTGCTGGCGGACGAAGGCGATGGCGTCGCCGCAGGCCAGGCTGGCGGGAATCTCGATCGGCGCCAGGCCGCAGGCGGCCCTGGCGGCGTTGTGCCCGGCCAGCGTGCCGGTGATGATCGCCTCGGTGTGGCCGACGAGCAGGCCGGCTTTCTCGCCGCCGCAGAAAACGTTCTTCAGTCCCTCGACCTTGAGGGCGTTGTCGCGCGGCAGCATCCCCAGATAGCGCATCGAGTTGCCGATGCCGCCCGCGTAGGGGTCCTCGAAACGGGCGTTCTCGAAGCCAGGCACCTGGCGGAGGATTTCGAGAGGGTAGTAAGAGGTCATCAGCTTGGCATGGCCGGTGTCGAGGAGGATGATATTCTCGGCGAACTCCTTCAGGGCGTACTGCTGACAGGCCTTCTTGGCCAGCGAGCCGATGTCCTTCTGGAGGCTGGCGGGCACGGGGATGACGGCCACGCCGGTCGCGTTGAGCTTGTCCTGGATCTCCTTC
>JALHDI010000149.1 GCA_022839045.1 Sporomusaceae bacterium | reverse complement strand
TTCTTGGCACACATGGACGTGCCGGGCCGAGATCCCCACAGGGACAGGCTTTCCCGGCATAGCAAACACTCCTCGGTTATTGGTTTCCGCCTGCCGAACAGCGTTCTTGTTCGCAGAACGTATTACAAATTCTATAATATTTGTCGTTTTTCCTGCTATTGTCGTGATGTATTTTGAATACAATCGCGGCGGCAACCGGAGGGCAAGGCCGGGATGACAGGAAAAAAGAGCGCAAGCTCTTGGCTTGCGCTCCGGGTCGTGGCGTTACTGAGCCTGCATCCCTTCGAGGGTACGCAGCAGCTCTTCCCGTGATTTGACGATCAAACCGCGCTTCAGTTCCTCGATGTCTTCGGCGCTCAGTTGCTGGACGGGGATTTGGGTGACTTCTCTGACGATGGCCCGCGGTCCCGGCCGGCCGTAATAGACGGCCACATAACCGTCCTTGACGCCGATGAACATGTTGTTGGCGTGCTCGCGGCAATAGCTGTCGACCTTGAGCGATATCACGACTTCCTGGGTGTCGAACTTGTCCATGGTCCAGCCCGAATATACTTTCTGAACCTGGGCGGCAGTGAGACCGACGAGGTTGTCGGCCGGCTTGGAGTGGAATGTTTCCTCGTCGCCGCATTTGAGATAGGTGATTTTTTGAGTGAAATCGGTATTGGGGGTAACTTTGATTTTCGTATCCTGCTTGGCAACCTCGGTATCCCGCGCCGGGCTTTCTTTTCCCGGCCAAAGCAGAAGGCCGCTGCTGTAGACCGCCGCAAACGCCGCCCCTAAGGCGAGCAACCCCGTTACCAGCAGGATGCGCCGCAGGACTTTTGGGGGAAAGGGCAACATAAAAAACCCTCCCTGGTTTGTGATGCCTACATTATTGCCAGAAGAGGAAAAAATTATACATGGTTTGACACAGTAGTCGGTGAAAAGGAAAAGCAGGCCGACAGCCTGCTTTAATCGTCCATCATGTCTTCGGGGATGTCGAAGTTGGCGTAGACTTCCTGGACGTCGTCGTGGTCTTCGAGGGCGTCCATGAGTTTGAGCATTTTGACGGCGTCGTCGCCGGCCAGTTCGACGGTGGTCTGGGGGACCATGGTGATCTGGGCGGAGGCGGTTTGTACTTTGGCGGCCTCTAACGCGGCGCGGACCTGTTCCCAGTCGTCCGGAGCAGTGGTTACTTCGTACTGGTCGTCCTCGCTTTTGATATCTTCGGCGCCGGCCTCGAGGGCGATGAGCATGAGGTCTTCCTCGTTCACGCCGTCTTTATCGACAAGGAAGAGGCCCTTCTTGTCGAACATCCAGGATACGCAGCCCGCTTCGCCGAGGTTGCCGCCGTGTTTAGCGAATAGGTGACGGATATCGGCGGCGGTGCGGTTGCGGTTGTCGGTCATGATTTCCAGCAGGACGGCGACGCCGCCGGGACCGTAGCCCTCGTAGACGATTTCTTCGTAGTTGCCGCCGTCCAGGGAGCCGATGCCTTTCTGGATGGCCCGCTGGATGTTGTCCTTGGGTACGTTGTTTTCCTTGGCCTTCTGCAAGGCGAGCTTGAGCCGCATGTTGCCGGCCGGGTCGGCGCCTCCCGCCCGGGCGGCGACGGTGATTTCGCGGCTGATCTTGGTGGTTATCTTGCCGCGGATGGCGTCCATTTTGCCTTTGCGGTGCTTTATATTAGCCCATTTGGAGTGTCCTGACATACCGTTCCCCTCTCGCGTAGTATAAGTCAGGCTATATTGTAGCATAAGCGGACCGTTTTGAGAAGAGCGGCAGGGTATTCTTGTTTCAGCCGCGATTATTTTTGCGGCGGTGGAGGTCCTTTTCCGCCCGGGCGGCGGGGTTGTCGGGGGCGGTGGCGACCGGAGCCGCGCCGGCGTAGAGCTCGACGAGCTTGGCGGTAATGCGCTGGTCGGCCATGGTGCCCGGCCCGCCGACACAGCCGCCCGGGCAGGCCATGCCTTCGAGGAAGTTGGCGTCGAGAGAGCCTTGCTGCATTTTCGCGAGAACGGCCAGACAGTCGGCCAAACCTTCGGCCCGCTGAGGCTTGAGCGTGGCACCGGGCGTGAGCTGCGCGACGGTATCGCGCACGGCCTGGGTGACGCCGCCGGCCCGGGCGAAGCCGATACCGTCGCGCGAGGCGGCGGTGCTGTGTGCCCCGGCCTCGGTTTCGGCTAAGTTGATGCCGGCGCCGACGAACACAGCCGCCAGTTCTTCGAAGGTGAGGACGAAGTCGACAAGGTCGGGATAGCACCTGGCCTCGGCTTTCTTGGCGACGCACGGGCCGATGAATACTACCGCCGCCGACGGGTCTTCTTCCTTTACCGCTTTGGCCGCCGCGATCATGGGCGAGACGGTGGTGGAAACATACTCGCCGGCGTCCGGGAAGTGTTTTTCGACCATGGCGACGAAGGCCGGGCAGCAGGAGGTGGTCATGAAGGGCTGCTCGGCAGGGACGGTGCTGGTGAACCCGCCCGCTTCGGCGAGGGCCACCGCGTCGGCGTCGAGGGCCACTTCACGCACACCGTGGAAACCTAGCCGGCCAATGGCGCCGATGATCTGTCCGGGCTTGACCTTCGGGCCGAACTGGCCGATGAAAGCCGGGGCGAGGAGGGCGTATACGCGCTGCCCGGCTTTGAGCCGCTGGATGAGCTGGACGATCTCCGACCGCTCGCTGATGGCGCCGAAGGGGCAGGCGACTTTGCAGGCCCCGCACTGCACGCATTTGTCGTAGTCGATGACTGCCCGCCGGTCGCTGCCGGCGACGATGGCTTTGAGGTCGCAGGCCCTCTCGCAGGGCCGGCTGATTTCGATGATGGCGCCGTAGGCGCAGGAGCGTTTGCACATGCCGCATTCGATGCAGATGGTTTTGTCGATATAGGCGCGGTTCTGAACAACCATGATGGCTTTTTTTGGGCAGCTGGCGATGCAGTTATGGGCCAGGCAGTTGCGGCAGGCGTCGGTGACGAGGAATTTATCGATGGGGCAGCGGTCGCACGCTTCGGGCAGCAGGTTGACCGCCGGCAGGTCGGACCGCTCGCCGGCCAGCGCCCGCCGGGCGGCCTCGGTCAGTGGGGTGCCGATGGGTTGGCTGAGGGCCATGTTGATGCGGTCTTTGAGCACGGCCCGTTCTTTGTGTACGCAGCAGCGGTAGCGGGGCCCGTCCTCGGAGACTACGGTGCTCAGGATACCGGCGATATTATCCTCCAGGGAACCTTCCAGCGCCAGGCGGCTTACTTCGGCCAGCACTTTCCGGCGGATTTTCGTTACTTCACTGACTTGCATTTCTTCCTCCAATTTCTATGACAGGTTGTCTTCGATTACGACCAGGATACGTTCGGGAGTCATTTCGGACATGATTACCCCGTTGATTCTGGCGTTGGGGCCTTTGCGGCAGGTTTTGAGGCAGGTGACGCCGCGCAGGTCGATCTTGTCCCTTCTGTCGGGCGGCAGGGACTCGATCGCGTCGATGATGTCCTGGGAACCCATGAGATGGCACGAGGTTCCCAGGCAGATTTCTACGAGCAGCGTGGACACGCGTTATTTCCTCCTTGTTAGACCCATTCCACCGTTACGCGTTTGCCGAGGTCTTCGAGAGCGTTGCGCAGGTTGGCCAGAACCTGGGCTTTGATGTTTATCTGGGCCGGGAAGTTGGGGTTCTGATGGGCCGGGTTGACGGCGGTGCCTGCCAGTATGTCGATCCGGTCGGCCTCGTACAGCAGGCGGGCCAGCAGGGTGGCGCCGTCGCGGCGGGTGGAGGCGTGCAGCTTGCGGATGTCGCGGAGGCGGCCGATGGCGGCGGTCAGGGTGAGCACTCCTTCGGTAACGAGGTCGAGGTTGTCGATGTTGGCGATGGGGGGAATCTCCGGGTCCTGATAATCGAGGTCGACGGTTACGGGCAGTCCGAGGACGCGGCTGACGATGTTGGCGGTGGTGCCGCCGGCGACAACTTTTTTCCCCTCGCCGCTCATAAGCCGTCTCACGACCTGCTCGTCCATATCCCGGTTGGCGGGCGGACCGGTGAACAGAGTGAGATTGCGGGGGCGGCGCAGCTTGATGGCGACGACGGTGGAGTCGTCGCCCGGATGTCCGAGATAATAGCCGTTGCAGCAGCCGAGGATATGGTCGGCGATTTTTTCGGCGTCGTCGGCCGGCGAACAATGCGCGGCGAGTTCGGCGGAGATCCCGGGCCAGTCCCAGCCGAGCTTGAGGAGGCCGCCGATGCCGGCATGGATGACGCCGTCGCTCACGGCGACGATGATGTCGCCTTCGCCGAGAAGAAGCCTGCCTTCACGTACGGCTTTGCCGCCGATGTTCCTTGCTTCGGTGGGAAAAGGCACGACCTGGCCGCCCCTGAGGAGGAAGGTGGCCGGGCTGTCGAATTCGACGACGGTTGCCATGCTGTCGGGAAGGAGCTTGATAATCTGGAGGGTCGAGTAGGCGATTTTCCTTTCCCGGCACACCGGCAGCGTTTCGGTTATGGTGGGGACGACTTCGGTGATGGGGACATTCCTTTTTAGCAACGATGAGGTTATTTTGGTGGTGAGGGTGGCGAGGATGTTGGCCTTGACGCCACTGCCCAGCCCGTCGGAGATGACTACGGTGGTAGCCGCTTCGGTGCGGGCGATCTCCACTTTGTCGCCGCACAGTTCCTCGCCGGCTTTGGAGAGCTGGGCGACGGCGATTTCCGGATATAGCCGGTTCATCAGT
>JALHDI010000148.1 GCA_022839045.1 Sporomusaceae bacterium | reverse complement strand
GGGTCTGACGGAAGACGAATTCCAGACTATCTGCGCCGATGAAGTCGAAATCTGGAAGGCCAAGCAGCGGGCGATCAGCTCGATTGATATTAGCGTCGATGGCAACGAGCTGGTGGTGTTCACCCGAGAAAAAAGCCCAATCAAACGGCTCCGCCGGATAACCGGCTACCTCAGCGACCTGACTTCGTTCAATGACGCCAAGAAGGCCGAGGAGGCCCAGCGCTACAAACACATGGGCTTCGGGCCGGTACCTGTGATTGAGCCGAAGTCCGTTAATGCTGAGGAAACCCTGAAAGCGAAGCGCGAGTTCTCTAAAACCTGGGACGCGCTCCGAGAGGAAGGCGGGGAGGGGCTTTAATGCAAATTGTCGAGCCGAGCCATCAGATCCTCGACGAGATAAACGGCGAAGCCATCCTTCGCAAAATTGAACAGATCGGACGCCTCTGCTATAAAAGCGAGGACCGGATCGCCGCCGGCACCGCGCCCAGGTTCGTCCAGATGCTGATTGACCACGAGCATGAGGCGATGATCGAACACGCCGGATTTTCAGTACACTTTGTCACCGATCGCGGCGTGTCGCATGAGTTGGTCCGGCACCGACCCGCGAGTTTCGCTCAGGAATCGACTCGTTACTGCAATTATGCTAACGAAAAATTTGGCAACCACATAACCTTCGTGGCTCCGCCCTTTGCCCCAGAAACCTGGCAGTACGCCATCTGGCAGGAGACGATGGCTGCAGCCAAGGCTGCTACTTTGAACTTATCAAGCGCGGCGCCGCGCCGGAGACGGCTCGGTCGGTCCTTCCTAACTCGCTAAAAACGGAGATCGTCGTGACCGCTAACCTTCGCGAGTGGCGCCATATTCTCCGGCTGCGAACAGCTCCGGACGCCCACCCGCAAATGCGGCAGCTGATGCGCCCGCTGCTGGCCGAGCTGAAGGCGCGGATTCCGGTCGTCTTTGACGACATTGCGGCTTAGTTCGGGAGGTGTTAATTTGAAACGAGTTTACATCTGTCACCCGCTACGGGGCGCCAACTGGCGAGAGAACGTCGAAAAAGCAGCCCGATATTGCCGGCAATATGTTGGCCTGGGCGTCCTGCCGATCTCGCCGCTGCACGCCTTTGGCTTCCTTGATCCGAATACCTACGACGCGAAGCACGGCATGGCGCTCTGCCTGTCCCTCTTGGAAACCTGCGATGAGGTTTGGGTCCACGGCGCCTGGGAGAACTCCAAAGGCTGCCAAGAGGAAATCATGCACGCCTGGTCGCTCGGCATCCCGGTGAAATTCATTACCGATGAGGTGGTGGCATGAACCCTGACGCTCTCAAAGCCCGGAACTTGAGGCATGACGGCCAGCTCGCTGTAGCGGTTGGCCGCAGCCGTTTTGAGAAAGATTGGAAAAACAAAGAAATGCCATGGTCTGGCCTGGTTGAGAAACTCAGCCAGACAACCCGGACCAGGGAAACCCTGGCCGAATTTAATGCCATGCCGAAATCCGAGCAGGACAACGTGAAGGATGTCGGCGCCTTTGTTGGCGGCATCTTGAAGGGTGGCCGGCGGACGGCCGGGGCGGTCGCCTGGCGCCAGATCGTAACCCTCGACGCCGACTTCGCAGCGCCGGAGCTGTGGGAAGAGTTCTGCCTGTATAACGATTACGCAGCCTGCGTGTATTCGACACACAAGCACCGTCCGGAAAAACCGCGCCTGCGCTTCGTGATCCCGCTGACCCGGCCGGTCAACCCGGACGAGTACCAGGCGGTTTCCCGGATGCTGGCGCACGGCATCGGCATGGACTTTTTTGACGATACCACTTATCAGGCCCATCGCCTGATGTACTGGCCTTCTACATCGGCCGACGGCGAGTTCTACTTCCAGCTACAGGACGGCGCCTGGCTCGATCCGGACAAGGTCCTCGCCAAGTATCAAAATTGGCAAGACCAGAGCCAATGGCCGGAGTCGTCACGCACACGGAACAACCGGGCGAAGCTGGCCGAGAAACAAGGAGATCCTCTGGAAAAGCCGGGGGTTGTCGGCGCCTTCTGCCGAACCTATTCCATCCAGCAGGCCCTGGACACGTTCCTCGCGGACGTCTACGAGCCTTGCACTATGGAAGGACGGTATACATACCTTCCAGGGTCCTCCGCCGGCGGCTTGGTTCTCTATGAAGACCGTTTCGCGTATTCCCACCACGGTACCGACCCGATCGGCGGGCAGTTGGTGAACGCCTTCGATTTGATCCGGCTGCACCGATTCGGCGACCTGGACATCGAGGCCCAGCCGGGCACAGCGGTTAACCGGATGCCGAGCTACCTGGCTATGGTCGAGTGGGCGGCCGAGGACGAGAATGTCCGGATGACGATCGGCATGGAGAAGCTGGAAAACGCCCAGGCCGACTTCGCCGAGCTGGTGGACCTGGACGACATGAGCTGGCTAAAAAAATTAAAGACCGGCACCAAGGGCGGCTATTTGCCGGTCGCCGAGAACATTCTGCTGATCTTGAAACATGACCCGAACCTCGCCGGCAAATTCGCTATGGACGATTTCGCTCACCGCATCGTGGTGGTCGGCGATCTGCCGTGGCGGCCGGCGAGCCAGAGCCGGTTCTGGACGGACGCCGATGAGGCCGCGCTCCGGAACTACTGCAGCCGCATCTACGGCATCGTGGGAAAAGGAATCGTCCTCGACGCTCTCCTGGAGGTTCTGCTATATAACACGATCCACCCGGTGCGCGACTACCTGTCCGCCCTGGTCTGGGACGGCCGCCGGCGCCTGGACATGCTGTTCGTCGATTACATGGGGGCCGCTGATACCGAATACACCCGCGCTGTCACCAGGAAGATGCTCGTCGCGGCCGTCGCCCGAGTGATGAGCCCTGGCTGCAAATTTGACAACATGCTCGTCCTGGTCGGCAAGCAGGGGCAGGGGAAAAGTTACCTGTTGAAACGGATCGGCCGGCAATGGTTTTCCGATTCGCTCACGACAGTCCAAGGCAAGGACGCCTATGAACAGCTCCAGGGGTCCTGGATTCTTGAAATGGGGGAGTTATCGGCCATGAGAAAGGCCGAAGTCGAGGCGGTCAAGCACTTCCTGAGCAAGCAGGTGGACAACTTTCGCGTCGCCTACGGCCGCAATATATCGTTCTTCCCCAGGCAGTGTGTCATTTTCGGGTCCACGAACAAGATTGACTTCCTCCGCGACGTCACTGGAAATCGGAGGTTTTGGCCGGTGGCCACGCGGGTCCGGGCGCCGGTGAAAAACATCTTCCGGGACCTAACCGATGAAGAAATAGACCAGCTATGGGCGGAGGCCGTGGCCGCTTACAACGGCGGTGAAACACTGTATCTGGATGAAACCTTGGCCACCGTGGCGGCGGCCGTGCAGGAAGAACATATGGAGGAATCCGAGAAGTTCGGCCAGGTCCAGGAGTTTCTTCAGATCAAGCTGCCGACGGACTGGGCTGAGCGCGATCTCAGCGAGCGCCGAGCCTACTTTCTGGGTGATTTTGGCGAAGGTCCGGAGGGGACCGTCGAGCGGGACCGGGTCTGCGCCCTGGAAATTTGGGTCGAGTGCTTTGGCGGCGATCCGAAGACCTTTGACAACGCCCGCTCGCGGGAAATTAGGGACATCATGTACCGTATGCCAGGCTGGGCACCCCATGAGAAAAAGCAGAGGTTCGGTAAAGCCTACGGCGTCCAAAGATGCTATTTGAAATCAAAATAAGTGTTGCCGCTAATTTGTTGCCGTTGCCGGTCGAATGAAAAAGTGGTGTTGCCGGGGTGTTGCCGATTTGGGAACGACCGGCAATACCCCGGCAACACCCAGCGGCCCAGGGGAGACAAGGGCCGACGGTCTTAGTGTTGCCAGTGTTGCCACTATTTTACCTAAAAATAAAAAAATAAAATTAGAGGGGTAAAGGGGCTATATATACGCCTAATACGCTTAAATATAGTTTGCGGCTGTTTACCGGCAACAGCGGCAACACATAAAAATTGGGGGGACATCGTGCTAGAAAACGCCATTGAAAAATATCTCAAACGCTGCGTTGAAAAATTGGGCGGCCTCTGTTGGAAATTTGTGTCGCCCGGCACTGACGGCGTTCCTGATCGCATCGTCCTCCTAAATGGCTGGGTCATATTCGTCGAGCTAAAGCGTCCCGGTGAAACACCCCGGCCGCTACAACTAAAGCGCCACGCGCAGCTCCGTAGGTTGGGTTTCGAGGTTGCTGTCCTGGATTCGATTCCCGCTGTCGACCTTTTTATCGGGGAGCTGATCGCACATTGCAGTACACGCCGCACGTCTACCAGGACCATTTTTCCGAGCTGATCGTGGACAAGCCCGCCGTGGCCGGATTCCTGGACATGGGCCTGGGAAAATCGGTCAGCACGCTGACGGCCGTCGCCGAGCTGTTGCACAACTGTTTCGAGGTTGAGCGCGTCCTGGTGATCGCGCCGCTGCGAGTGGCAAAGTACACCTGGCAGGACGAAATCGAAAAGTGGGACCATACGTCCTACCTGAAGCTATCCAAGATTCTAGGCACAGAAAAACAGCGCATCGCGGCGCTGAAAACGAACGCCGACATTTGGGTGATCAACCGCGAAAACGTGACCTGGCTGGTGAAATACTTCAGCAGCCGTTGGCCGTTCGATATGGTGGTCGTCGATGAAAGCTCGAGTTTTAAGAGTCACAAAGCACAAAGGTTTAAGGCGCTGCGGAAGGTCAGGCCGCTGATCAGACGGATCGTCGAGCTGACCGGCACGCCG
>JALHDI010000029.1 GCA_022839045.1 Sporomusaceae bacterium | reverse complement strand
ATCCGGGAATATCCCAGCACCATCAAAAAACAGTACAGCTTTTTAGGCTTGCCAGCTTCCAGAACAATATGGTTTTCGAAAAAGGCCCAGTCTACCTGCCCCTGCAGTCCCGGCATCGTTTCAAACCGGACTGTTGCTTTCTCCTCCAGGTCTTTCTTTTGGTCGCGCACATACTCCTTGACGATGCTGTACTTTCCTCCGAAGCCCTGCTCCTGGAGCTTCTCCAGTATCCGCGCCGCGCTGTATGGCGCTTCTTCAAGCCACACATTTATTTGCTGTTTGTACGGGTCGAGCTTCGAGGGCTTGGGCCGTGATAGCTTGTACACCGGTTTTGTTTCCGACAAGGCATACTTTTTCGCGGTCCTCGGGTCAAGGTGGTATTTGCGGGCGATTTCTGCAAAGCTCATTCCTTTGGGGCGGTCAGCTCGAATTTCCATCCATTTGGCTCCTTCCATTTTTCCACCCTTCCTGCCTCCTAAGCAAAGACAGGAAAGAGTGTATCATAGATCATCCTTGACCGCCGCAAATATGCAATTTTAAACCGCTGCTTTCCTACATTTTATCGCCGGCGCTGACACTTTTTACGTTACAAGGAATGAGTGGGATATTGCGCTGTCTTCCATGAACTATGTTTTTCACTTATGGTTGGTCGCCAAGGAAGGAAAGCCCAGGCTTGCGGTTATTGAAAAACAACGTATGTTAGAACATATTCCGGTTGATCAAGGAGAGGGTATATGGCAGTCGACCAAAATTCCATTTAATGTTTTCGCTGATAAGTTTGTCGAAATCAACGACTAATATCCAAATGTGTCTTTCCCCGATATTATCAAGCAGAACAGAATTTATGCCGCACTATTCTCATGAATCCACTTCAGCAACAACTGTTCTTCAACCCGCCAGGCCCTTCCGATTTTGACGCATGGAAACCCAGGGACATGCACCAGGTTGTAAGCGGTAGGCTTTGAGACCCTGAGGATAGCGGCAACTTCATCGATAGTAAGTAATTTCATAGTGCGATTATCTCCTTTCGTGTTAAGGGGGAAGAGAAAGAGACCCGCAGGACGCTCCTACAGGTCTCTCCTTTTTTCGTGTCAGATTCTCTTTACAGGTCGTATGCTGGCGGCTCGGTTAACAACCCTTGTTTCATCATTACGTTACTTATCCAATGGAATCCGGCTGGCGTAAATCGAGATTGAACAAAGACAACTCCGTTTTTCTCGCTGGTTTTTACCTCAAAATATCCCATGTCCAGATACTTGGCGGTAGGTAGCCACTTTTTGTTTTGACGGTAAGTAATCTTATTTTCTTGCAGTAGTCGGCTAAACTTACGCTCAGGCACATTAAGAACCTTTGCCACCTCCCGGAGAGTCAGAAGCCCTTCTGCGTTGACGTAACGGTTAACCATCTCAATAGCGGGCTTGGCGGCCTCCAGTTCTTTTGCTTGCGTTCTAAGAGTTCCTTTGCGGCCACTAAGGCACGAGCAATGAGAGCGTCGGTGTTCTCTATGGCCTCTTGGGCTACTTCTGGCGTAAGGTACATGCCGTTCTTGCGGATGTTAGGCAGGACTTCATGGGTAATCCAACGTTTAAACTGTCGTGCCTCAGGCTTGCGGGAGCGTATTATAAGGGAATAGAGGCCGGGTTCGTTTATGATGGTCATTTCTTGGTTTCCACCACGGGTACGATAAATAGTCGTCCCCTTTTCATCATCTGACCGTACCCCCATTTGAGTACAAAGCCAAATTAGAGATTAATCAAGCCGTTAATTCGGAAATCCCAGTTTCAACTGCAAGGGAAAATTGCTCAGAGAACTCTTTTGGCGTCTTCATTCCGAGTGAAGAATGAGGTCGTCGAGAGTTGTATTCCTCTCGCCATGCTCCAATCTTTTCACGGGCATCTTTCATGCTCGTGAACCACTGTTCGTTCAGGCATTCATCTCGGAATCTCCCATTGAAGCTTTCGATAAAGCCATTTTCCATGGGTTTGCCAGGGCGAATGAACGCGACGTTCACATTGTTTGCCTGAGCCCACATACTCATGGCTTTGCTGGTAAACTCGCTTCCATTATCGGTTAAGATCGTTTCCGGCAAACCACGTGTTTCTTTCAGCATATCGAGGGTTTTGGCGACTCTTACGCCATTGATTGATGTGTCGACAACAATTCTTAGACATTCTCTGGTATATAAGTCGATGATATTTAGGCAGCGAAATCTTCTGCAGTTTGCCAGCGAATCAGATACGAAGTCCATGGCCCATAGCTGGTTAGGTTGAGTTGGCGTTGGGAGTGATAGCCGCAGTGCAGCGGACAACTTCCGGCGCTTCTTTATTCTGAGTGATAGACCGGCTTTCCGATACAATCGTTCGGTTTTTTTATGATTGATTACAAGCCATTCGCGCCTAAGTAACTCATGCAACCTACGACAGCCCGCCGTTTCTTTTGGGCAAGTTCCATAAGCCTTTTGACAATTGGCTGATCGTCTTGCCTTTTGCTCTTATAACCATTGCTGGATCGGCTGATATTACAAAGCTGGCATGATCTATTAATGGAACGCCCAAAGTTTTCGGTCATGTCTTTGACCACTTTTCTTTTCACTTCAGGCTTTAATACTTTTTTTCAAGAACGCCTTTCAAGGCTTGAATATCCAAGGCTTGAAAGGCAACAATCCTTTTGAGTTTGTTGTTTTCTTCTTCCAGTGCTTTCAGCCGTTTGAGTTCAGCCAGTTCAAGCCCAGCATATTTAGCCTTCCAGCTGTAATATGTGGCGTCGCTGATGCCATATTTGCGGCAGGTTTCCGCGACTTTGGCTCCAGCTTCCACTTCTTTTAGGATGGTGATGATTTTTTCCTCAGGATACTTCTTCATTTCACATCCCCCTTGTTCCTATTTTATACGATTTCTCTAGTTCGAGTTCGTACTATTTTGGGGGGACAGGTCAGATGGGCATCGCCAGATGGGGAAGATAAAAATAGTCCACCTACGCGACCAAGATGCTGAGATCATTGCCTACCTGGACGGTCTTAAGAACTTCAGCGAGTGGGTTAGGCAAAAGGCTTTAAGTGACATCGCGAGACAGAAGACCGGTCTGACCCCCGATTTGGCGGCCTACATTGACCAGGCGGTTGAGTTGAGGTTGACGGGACGTAGAGTATATGTCAAGAAGGCATATGGGGAAGTACAAGAGTCAGACAATACCGTTAAGGACGATATTGAAAGGATGTTTTAAGGAGATTAGTTTGTAAGAAGCCGGCTTAAGCAATGTCAGAAACCGGCTTCATTTGCTTCTCATTATAACTATCTGGAACTGATTGCTCCTCGAAAAAGGCCGCTCACTAAACATACCGTCGCAAACCTTCAACTTGTAATCGCCACTTCCTTAAATCTATCGCGGCGCTGACACTTGTTGACTGGACGGTAAACTTGCCTTTCTTTTGGCGGAGAAAAATAAAAAGCAAGAATTTGCATTTTATTTGTAATGCTAGAAGGAAATTAATAACTAATATTGAAAAAGATAATTAGGTAGGATGGTAGGAAAATAGAAAAGTACGAAAATATAAATGTAGGGTAGTAGGTTATTGGGGTGGTTGGCTGGAGCGGAATTAATACATGGAGCTTCATGGTTATGTAAGATTGAAAGAGAAAGGGGAAAAGTATGATAACTAAAGATTCAATACCAAATTTAATTATTGATCAAATTAAAAATTCAATTCAGGAAGGCAAAATCAAGCCTGGGGATGTGCTTCCCACCGAACAGGAAATTGCGCAAATCATGAATGTAGGAAAAAATTCGGTTCGGGAAGCCCTAGCGGCTTTGGAGTACATGGACATAATTACAAAGGGCAAAAATGGTATCGTTGTCAATACTAGTATTTATCAGTTTTTTAACAAAGGACTATCTTATCATTTTCTAACAAATAGAGATAAACTGGTTGAACTATATGAACTTAGAAGAGTGCTCGAGCCGCAAATTGCGCGACTGGCTGCTGAAAGGGCTACGGAAGACGATCTTAAAACAATTGAAAAGTGCTTGATAGCGTCAGTAGATAAATCAGCCAGTTACCAGCAGGATCATGCTTTTCATACCGCTATTTCTGCAGCAATAAAAAATAAAGTATTAATGAATATTTATCGAAAGATACAAGATTTGATTCTGCTTGTAAATGACTGGGAAAATAATTTGATCGATGATGTTCGCCATCTTGAGTTTCATAAGGAAGTATATAGCGCGATCAGCGATGGAGACGGTGAAAGAGCTGCCAATATAATGTTAGAACATGTAAACGATTCTTACAAAGATATGAATTTTGATGAAGATAATTCTTAAAAGGAAGGGGGTAATCTAGAATGTTTGAACAAATCGACAAAAAATCTGCGTCGGAACAGTTTGTGAATTTCTTTATTCATTCGATAATTCACGGAAAGTATAAAGAGAATGACAAGCTGCCAGCGGAAAGGGAGTTGTCGAAAGAGCTGGCAATCGGACGCAGTACTCTTCGGGAAGGATTAAGGATATTAGAACTTATCGGTTTCATCGAAAAAAAACCGGAAGGTGCTTTTATAAAAACTACCAAGGAAAACCTTCTCAAAGAGCCACTCAATTTTTATCTTTCTATCGAGAAGATTGATTTTATGGATTTGCTGGAAGTGAGGAAATTATTAGAGATAGAAAATGTTCAACTTGCCGCTATCAGGGCAACAAGTACCGATATCAAGATGCTCAAAAACTTGAATAACAAGATGATTGAGTCAAAAGACGATTGGGAGAGCTATGTAAAATATGATGTCGGTTTTCATATTCTTATCGCCGAAATTACTAAAAACTCAATTATGTTAGATATTTTCAACTCTATTAGAGAACGTTTGTACAGATATCAGCGGACAATGGTTTCGAATAAGGAAATATTGGAGAAGTCTTTGTCGCACCATCTCGAGATTGTCAAGGCTATTGAAAATAAAGACGTTAAGATGGGTAAAGAATTGTTAGAGAAACATCTTAGTTTCACTGAGGAGATTTTCTACAAATATTTGCGTAAGTCTATATTTGATGAAGGGGGTGAGGCACCTGATTAATTTGGAGAAAAGTACAAGGAAGGTGATGAAAGAGGGGTATTGTTTCCGACTATTTTTTTGTTGAAGAAAGGAGCAAGTATATGCAGAAGGACACAATTATTGACGAAACGGAAAAACTGGCCTACGAATATGAACAAAATTTTGGCGGTTGTTCACAATGTGTTGTTGGTGCACTCAAAAAGACTATCGACGGTGTAAGCGACGACGTTTTTAAAGCCGCGACAGGCCTGGCAGGAGGGATCGCGGTTACAGGAAGCGGTACCTGCGGAGCTCTCACCGGCGGGACAATGGTTCTGAGCGTGTACAAGGGCAGGGAATATGCCAATTTCGCCGACCCGCAGAAAACTCGGTGGGAATGCTTTAGGGTCTGCAAGAAATTAAAAGAAAAATTTGACGCAGAGTATGGCAGCGGAATGTGCAAGGATATCCAAAAGAAACTAATGGGAAGTTCATACAACTTATGGGACACCAATGAATATGAGGCATTTATCGCTGCCGGAGGGCACCGCGATAAATGCCCGGAGGTATGTGGAAAAGCAGCCGTATGGGTTGTAGAAATCCTACGGGAGGAAAAACTTATTTAGCTTATCAGGAGGAGCCAACGTTAATGGAACTAGTAAAGAAAAAAGCTATTGTAACCGGGGCATGTGGCGGGTTCGGCCGGGAAATCGCCTTAACATTTGCCAAGGAAGGCGCCGACGTAGCAATCGTCGATATAAAAAGAGAGGCCGCTGAAGAACTTGCCGAAGAAATCGAAAAGCTGGGACGCAAGGCAATACCGATATACGCAGATGTCACTAAAGAAGCCGATGTCGTTGCCATGGTAAAGAAAATAATCGAAGGCTTCGGCAGAATAGACATATTGGTCAACAATGCCGGTACAGCCAGATCGGCCAAAATTCAAGACATCTCTTTAGAAGCGTGGTCATCGACAATCGCCCTAAACCTCACTGGGACTTTCCTGTGCTGCCGGGCGGTAATCGATCAAATGCTCAGCCAGAATTACGGCAAGATTGTCAATGTTGCATCGATATGCGCACAGACGGCGAGGATGGTGGGGGTGGATTATTCCGCTTCCAAGAGTGGCGTGGTCGGTATCACCAGGACGTTAGCCCTGCAGGTCGCCGGCAAGGGGATCAACGTAAACGCAGTCGCACCCGGACCGGTAGTGACGCCGCTATTCGAGAAGAACTTCTCTCCGGAAATCGTAGAAGGCCTCAAGGCGACAATTCCTTACAAGAGACAAGGTTCCCCCAAGGACATTGCCAATCTAATCTTGTTCCTTGCCTCGGATAAAGCGGAGTGGATTACCGGGGAAGTTGTGGCAATCAATGGGGGAGCGTTCATCGGCTAAATAAAAAAAGCCCAAAACATAGTTCCTGAGAACTCTGTTTCAGGCAAAAACAAGACAATTTATTATACCACGGCAGATCAGAATAAGACAATTGAGACAAAGGAGGGTATATAATGCTTAGGTTGCCACACCACAAAACCGCTTTGTTCTTGATAATGATCTTTCTAGCCGTTGTCGTTATCGCCGGATGCGGTGGTAATAAACAAGCCGCCAGCACCCAACCGGCCGGTGATAAAATTGCCCTGAAGGTTGCTCATGTTGTGGGTACCGGCCATCCCTACCATTTGGGACTAGTAAAAATGAAAGAGGTTGTCGAAGCCAAGTCCAACGGGAAAATGACCATCAATATATTTCCTTCCGGACAACTGGGTAGCGAACGAGATACAGTCGAAGCCCTCCAGTTAGGTACGTTGGACATGTGTTTATCGGCCACTGCCCCGCTGGCCGGGTTTGAGGAAAAATTCATGATTTTCGACCTGCCTTTCCTTTTCAAATCCAAGCAACACGCGTATGAAGTTCTGGACGGAGCCATCGGGACACAGACGCTCGATCTGTTGGAGAAAAAGAACATAAAAGGATTGGTGTACTTCGAAGTTGGCTTCCGTGATTTCACCAATAGCCGCCACCCGATAAACAAACCCGAAGACCTTAAAGGAATGAAATTCCGGCTAATGGAAACGCCCGTTCACCTGAAATCCGTAGAAGTGTGGGGCGGCATTCCCACACCGATGGCGATCGGGGAGGTATTCACCGCCCTGCAGCAGGGAACAATCGACGGGCAGGAAAATCCGTTGCCGATACTTGATACCTTCAAGTTTTACGAAGTACAGAAGTACTTGTCTATCACCGAACACTTTTACAGCGCTACGCCGCTGCTGATTCAAAAAAAAGTCTGGGATAAACTGACTCCTGAACAGCAGAAAATCCTTATGGAAGGGGCCAAAGCCGGACGGGATGTGTGCCGCCAGGAAAATACCGCCCAGGAAAAAGTCCTGCTGGCCAAGTTTAAGGAAAAGGGCATGGTTGTGAACAATGCCGACAAGGAGGAATTTTTCAAAGCCTCTAAACCGATTTACGATTTCTTTGCGCCTAAGCTAGGCAAAGAAGCTGTCGACAAAATAATTGAAATAGGTAAGAAGTATTAAAGGATTGGGAAAAAACTGAGATTACCCGGGTGGAGGCGCAATGGTGGAGGCACTGTTGCCTCCGCCCGGGTAAAAAGGTGGGTCAGATGAAAATTATTGATGCGGTTGAAAAGTGGGCACTGGTGGTCTTGATGATCGTATTGATAGCCTTGGTCTCCTTTCAAGTGTTCAATAGGGTTGTAGTCAAGGTGTCGATGCCATGGCTGGAGGAATTGGCTAGATATACGTCGGCGTGGGTAGTTTTCATCGGTGCCAGTTACGCCGCCAAACAAAGAGCCCATATCGGCGTCACGGCGATTGTGGATATGCTGCCGAAAAGCTGGCGGAAATCGACCGAAGTGTTAATGTATGTGACCTGCGTGATGTTTTCTCTCGTCATGCTTTTCTACGGGGTAAAGATCGTAAATGTACAGATGAATATGGGGCAGCTTACCCCGGCCTTGCGGGTACCGATGTACTGGCCGTACCTTTCTATCCCTTTCGGTGGTTTGATGCTAACGTTTAGATTTTGTGAGCAGATCGCGTTAACGATGGGAAAGAAAGATATTTCGCCAACCTGATTGTGGCGTTAGGAGGACAATCATGATTCTTATCCTTTTCGGCTCCTTCGTCGTTCTAGTAGCGCTCGGAGCACCTATCGCCGTCGCCGTCGGCCTGTCCTCGGTCGCTTCCATTCTGTACACCGGAATTCCTATGGAAGCATCCGTCCAGCGGTTGTTCACGGCTGTCGACTCCTTCCCGTTGCTGGCCATCCCTTTTTTCATGCTCGCCGGCAAATTGATGGAGTTTGGCGGGATTTCCAAGCGACTGATCAGATTCGCGAACAACATTATCGGCTATGTTGCCGGCGGCTTGGGCATAGTCTCCACCCTCGCCTGCATGTTTTTCGGGGCAATCAGCGGCTCGAGCACCGGAACGGTAGCCGCCATTGGCTCAATCATGATTCCGGCGATGAAAGAAAACGGCTACGACGAAAAATTCGCCAGCGCGCTGATCGCTACTTCCGGATCATTGGGGATTCTCATACCGCCCAGTATTCCCATGATCATCTATGGGGTGGTTGTGGGCGTTTCCATCGCCGATTTGTTCATCGCCGGTGTCGGATCTGGAATTTTATGCGGACTGCTGATCATGTTCTATACCGTGGTCAGATCGAAGATGTCGGGTTATAGAGGAACAGGAGTTAAACCGGATATCGTGGAAATCGCCAAAAGCACCAAGGAGGCGATTTTGGCCATCCTGATGCCGGTCATAGTTCTCGGTGGCATATATGGTGGCATTTTCACCCCTACTGAGGCGGCGGCCGTAGCCTGCCTGTACGGTTTTGTGGTAGGGTGTTTCGTGTACAAAGAGTTTACCCTGAAACAATTGCCGCAGATAATCGTCGTCTCTGCCCAGAACACAGCCGTAGTCATGTTCATAATTGCCGCCTCATCGTTGTTCGGCTGGATACTTACCATGAACATGGTTCCCCAGAATATTGCCAGCAGCATACTGGAAATCACGGACAACGGACCGCTGATTATGACGATTATGCTTGCATTTCTGGTTTTTGTCGGCATATTCATGGAAGGCAACGCCTTCGTTATCATCCTCGCGCCGCTGTTCGCGCCGATTGTAAAGGGGCTGGGAATGGATCTGGTCCAATTCGGGATGGTCATGGTTGTTGCCGTGTGCGTTGGCACGATAACCCCTCCGCTGGGGGTCAACCTGTTCACCACATGCGGCATATACCGTATCAGCATCGAGGATGTCTGCAAAGAGGTTATACCGTTCGTCGTCTTAATGACTATCGGGTTGCTCATGGTGACCTTCATACCCGATATCAGCATGTATCTGGTAAATGCACGTAAATGATCACCGAGAGGATTGATTATCGTTATGGATTTAGATATAAAGGATAAGGTTGTATTCGTTTCCGGTGGCGCTGGCGATATCGGCTCTTGTATCGTCAAATCTTTTGCTCAGCAAGGTTGCCGGACGATAGTGGCAGACGTTGATCTTGAGCAGGCCCAGAAAGTGGCGGCGGCTTTTCCCGCAGCTCAGGTACAATCGTGCCAGATCGACATTACTTCGGAGCAATCGGTTACCGCGGCTGTAACCGCTGCAGTTGAAAAATTCGGGAGAATAGATGTATTGGTGAATGTGGCTGGTATTTTATGCCGGAAATCATTCTTCCAAACCACAAAAGAAGATTTTGACAAGTCATTTGCCATCAATGTCACCGGTATGTTCCTCGTCAGTCAGGCCGTAGTCGAAACGATGAAGAAACAAAACGGCGGGACAATCGTCAATATCAGTTCCATGAACAGCAAACTGGCCGTGGAGAACCGGGTTGTCTACGGGACGACAAAAGCGGCGGTTAATCTGCTAACGCAGTCAATGGCTATAGAACTTGCGCCGTACAACATCACTGTCAATGCTGTTGCCCCGGGAGTGGTCGACAGCAAGATGGCCAGAGTCAGGCTAAATACGTCGGAACTTGTCCAGGAGTATGCGAAATCTATTCCCTTGAACAGGATGGCTTCTCTCCAGGATGTGGCAAATTGCGTTTTGTTTCTCAGTTCTCCCGGCGCCAGTTACATTAGCGGCGATATTGTCGTTGTGGACGGCGCGCTTACGGCCAGGATGTCTTTGCCGCGTCCCTAAAGAGAAGACGGAAGTTGGTTAAGGGGGAAAAAAGTTGAAAGTCATCATAATAGGCGGGGTTGCCGCAGGGGCGTCCGCAGCCGTTAAAGCTAGACGGGCTAACGAAGACGCTGAGATCGTCGTCTTTGAAAAAGGGCCGTATGTTTCTTTTGCCAACTGCGGTCTTCCATACTATGTGGGCGGCGATATCGAGAAAAAAGAGAACCTTATATTGGTCACTCCAATACTGTTTAAAGAGCGTTTCAATATCGATGTACGTACGAAGCATGAGGTCGTCGATATTAAACCCCGCGAAAAAACCATCAGCGTTAAAACGGACGGTAGTTATTCCGAAGAGAAATATGACAAGCTGATAATTGCCACTGGTGGAGTTCCCATTATTCCCCAGATCAGCGGTACTAATCTATCGAGGGTCTATACGGTCTTTACCGTCGATGATGCTACCCAAATTGCCGGCGAGTTGAACGGCGAGATTAAATCAGCGGCAATCATAGGTGGCGGGTTTATCGGCCTTGAGACAGCAGAAGCGCTGGCGAAAAAGGGGATAAAGACTTCTCTTGTAGAGAAAATGCCTCAACTTATTCCTAACTTCGACCCGGAAATTTCTTTGCCGGTGGAACGGCATCTCCGTGAAATGGGAGTCAATGTGATTCTCGGCAAATCAATAAAAGCCATATGCGGAGATACGCACGCTAAGGAAGTTGAACTAGACGATGGTACTGCCCTGCCGACCAATATGGTTATTTTGGCGATGGGAGTTAGGCCCAGGCTGGAACTTGCCCGCAAGGCCGGGTTGGAAATCGGTCCGACGAACGGGATAGTTGTTGACGAAACAATGTTGACCAGCGATCCGCATATATATGCCGCCGGCGATATTGTTGAATCTGTTCACCTGGTATCGGGCGAGAAGGTCAGGATACCCCTCGCTGGCAGCGCCAACAAACAGGGTAGAGTGGCTGGTGCTAACGCCGTCGGCGGTAAAATGGTTTTCAAGGGTGTGCTCGGAACTTCTGTCATTAAAGTGGGACAGTTGACAGTGGCCTGCACGGGTCTGAGCGAGAAACAGGCATACGAAGGGAATTTAAATTATTCGTGCGCTTATTCGCCGTCCTACAGTCATGCTACATATTATCCGGGTGCCAGAAGGATTATTCTAAAGATCATTTACGAAGAGAATACCGGGCGCATCTTGGGAGCACAAGGAGTTGGCTGGCAGGGAGTGGACAAGCGCATAGACGTGCTGGCGACTGCCATTTATTCTGGACTAACGGTTTATGATCTGGAGAATCTGGATTTAGCATACGCACCCCCGTATTCAGCTGCAAAGGATCCGGCGATATTAGCAGGTATGATTGCTGGGAATATGTTACGGGGGGAAGTTCGCAACATTCTTCCAAGGCAGCTTGACGAAATGCGGCGAAGAGATAAAATCCTTTTAGTGGACTGTCGGGACTCTGGGGATGTTAAAAAAGGTTCCATTGAAGGGAATATTTCCCTGCCGTTGGATGTATTGCGCAACCGCTATAAAGAACTGGACAAAAGCAAGAAGATTGTCCTTTATTGCGGCGTAGGCTATCGTTCCTATGTTGCTTACCGTTTTCTCAAACAAAAGGGCTTCGACGTCTATAACCTAACAGGTGGCTATACCACTTACGTAATGAGTATGGACGAAGGTCCCAATATCAAAAAATAGTTGACCGCGCTCGCGGTTATCAGTAGAGTAATGGAGGTAATAGAAAATGACGTATAAAACTGATAAGTGGTTCACCAGCCCATGGAATTTTGCTGACGAAGTTAAAGCCCAGATGAATTTTGCTCCCCAAATTGAACTTCATGACGTTACTCTGCGGGACGGAGAGCAGCAGGCAGGGGTAACTTTTCTTAAAGACGATAAAATTCGTATTGCCGAGAAATTGGCCGAAGCCGGCATACACAGGATCGAGGCCGGCATGCCAGCGGTATCCAAAGAGGACGAAGCGGCGATCAAAGAAATTGTCAAACGCAAACTTGGCCCGAAAATCTTTGCTTTTGGGCGATGCATGAAGGAGGACGTTAAACGGGCGGTTGACTGCGGCGTCGACGGCATTGTCGTGGAGATTCCCTCCAGCGAACATATTATTAAATATGCCTACAAGTGGCCGCTGGAAAAGGCAATCGATCTTTCGATCGAGGCGACGCTGTACGCCAAAGAGAATGGGCTTTATACAGTATTCTTTCCGATTGACGCCTCCCGTGCCGATATCAATTGGTTTCTCGATTTGATTCAGCGCATAGCTAAGGAAGGCCACATGGATGCGCTGGCGGTTGTTGACACATTCGGCGGTTGCTCGCCAAGTGCCATTCCTTATCTAATCCGAAAAATCAAAGAACGGATCGATAAACCTCTGGAAACCCACTTCCACGACGATTTCGGCCTAGGAGCAGCAAATACTATTCTCGGTCTGGCGGCAGGAGCCAATGTGGCCCATACAACCGTATCTGCATTAGGCGAACGTGCCGGCAACGCCGCTTACGAAGATGTCGCCTTGGCCCTGTTGACGATGTACGGGGTTGACCTCGGTATTAAGACAGAGATGATGTACGAAATCTCCAAACTTGTACGTGGACTTGCCGGAATTGAAGTGCGCGGTAATCGTGGAATCATTGGCGACGATATTTTCAAAATTGAATCGGGTATAATCTCCGGTTGGTTAAAAAACTGCGGCCAGGAGCATGCGCTTGAGCTCAGCCCATACCGCTGGGATCTCGTCGGCCAATCGGCGCCGGAGGTCGTTCTCGGGAAAAACAGTGGTACGGATTCGATTAAGCTTTGGCTAGAACGGGTTGGCAAGCCGATGAACATTGACGAAGTGGTTATGATCTCAGAGGACATAGTATTGAGCGTTCTTCAAAAGGTAAAAGCGCGGGCTTGCCAGAAGAAAGGCTTGCTAACACTAAGAGATTTCGAAAATATACTTATGGAAGTCGGTGTTTAATATTATTGTGACATAAGATACTACTCCCATGCATACTTAAAAATAATATAACCCACCCAGTTGCCATTTTGCGACAAAGGCGCAAGCTACACTCTTGTTAGTGCTAAGCTTGCGCCTTTTGTTTCTTGTCACACTTTTGGAGCTTTTGGTTTAATTTTGAAATAGTTAATTATACTGTAACGTTTAAGACCTTTTGGGGAGTGCTGCAGTTCTCATGACCGCCAATTATCAGAATGCCCAAGCCTAAGAGCGACCATTTCTGCACTGATCAGGTGGAGTAATAACATTGGCCGTTGCACTTAAATATTTCTTGCCGATGCCCAATGTGATGCCCAAAATAAAATAGAAGACGATATAATAAACACTCACGAAAATGTACAGGTTGAGGTCAAATTGCGTTTAAATCGTCCTAAAACCATGTAATCCGGACTATTGCAGGAACGGAATGCGATACGATAATACGCTCTGATGTCGTGTGGCAAGCCACATCGTACCTCACATTCAAGAGGCCGCTGGTTCGAAACCAGCATGCCCCACCAGGAAACACAAGGCTTCGCGGGTTCATACTCGCGAGGCTTTTTTGTTTTAATGGTGTCGCGCGGCGCAGGGCTCCGGAATTTCCGGAGCCCTGCGGCACGCTTTTATTCTTTTTCCCTTACAGTCTGGCGATAATTGGCCTTCGGGCCGGAGGTTCCCGGCATTTCAACCTCGAAGCTGCGTTTACCGGTCACTTTTGTTTTGTCCGTGTCCTTTGTCGCCTGGGGAACTGCCTTGTCGGGCACCGGCGTCACCTCCCGCGGTTATTTTTCCCCGTGCCGCGGCGGAATATCAGGAATTTTCCGCCGGTCTTTTTCGTCCGCAGGGCGCATATATTGCCCCTGTAGAAAAAAAGGAGGCGGTTCCCTTGGATCACCGGAGCATGTTCAGAAGATATGTCGCGGAGGCGTTGGCCCGCCGGGCGGGTGTCCCGCTGGCGCAGGCGACGGCAATGGTGGAGGAGTCCCAGCTTGGGGCGCTGGCGGTCGGCAAACTAAGTTTCCTGTCGTATAAGGGACCGGATTACTGGGCGGAGATGATTCTCGCACAATTTGTTGCCGGTGACGGCAGGAAAATTTCCCGCGGCGTAGAATGATACCGTTATATTACAGAAACGATCTTCGCCGGCAAAGAAGCCACACTGTTTCCAGTGCGGCTTCTATTATTTTTCCCGCCCACGGGAGTTGCAGATGCTATGTCTTTGCCGGGGGCGGCAGGACTTATCGCAAGCAGGGAGTATATATTATGTGACAGTTTATGGCATGGAAGAGGGTGGCATCCGATGTCGGTGGGGATGGATCTCAGGCAGGAGATTATGCGGGTGAACAATAACGTCAACATAAGCATATTCGGTACCGGTCTGAGAAAACAGCGGGTGTTGGTTTCGGAAGACAAAATCATCATCACCGCCGACCACAAACGCGTCCCGGCCCTGGCTGCGCTGGACAAGCTGGAGCGAATGACGACCCGCTACACCGACGTGGCGATTCTCGACGAATTCAAGCGGCGGCTGCGGGCGGCGCTGATCGAGCAGTTGAAGATGCCGGTGCTGAGCGTTATGAAGGACTACGACCCCGATCAGGAGCTGGCGGTGACGGTTATAATCGTGGAAGAGTCGTTTATACGCAAGCATCAGGAATTAGCCCGATAAAAAAATATTTAAATTATTCTGTTTAACAAAAGGAATTTTTCGCCAAAGGGCGAATAAAGAATTAAGCTCATCAACGATGAGCGGCAACAAGGCAAATTGATAGACCCGGTCTGGTCGTAGGAGCTCCGGAAGGAGAGCCGAAAGCTACCGCTTTTTTCGGGATGGCGGCCGCGCATGCGGAATGCAGCGTTTGCGCGAACGTCATTGCCGGTGCGGTAGCTTTTTTGTTTTGACGGCTACGATCGGCAGGCGACGACGAGGAAAAAGGGAGGCATGAGGGTGGCAAAAGTTAAAGATGTGCTTGATGTGCTAGACAGAATCACCGGCGGTCGGTGCGTGAAAGACCAAGAGGATATTTACAGCGGCACCCACAAATTCGTAATCCGCAAATCGTCCGATATTCCGGGCAAGGCGTGCCTGGAAACGCCGGGACTGGTGTGCGGCGATCCGGAGGCGGAGGTCGGCAAGATCGCCGTGACGATGACGCTGACGGAGTGTAACATCGAGCTTGCGGGGGCGACGGGGGTGGACGCCATCGTCGCCCATCACCCGGTGGCCGAGGCGGCCAACACCGGCGGGGTACCGATGCGTACATACCTGGGCCTGTACGGCATAGCCGTATTCGAGCTGCATGAGGCATTCCACGGCCTTCACCCAGGGCTTTCCTTCATCCACGGCCACCAGGTTTTTCACGCCGATATCGCCTTCGGGGGTGTGTCAGGCAACATTCTGTTCGTCGGCCGGGCGCTCAAGGGGATCAATGCCCTCGGCGACATGATCGACCGCCTCGATTACTTTATGGGGATGGACGAGGAGAAGCGGATGCTGATGGCCGAGCGCGGCGCGCGCGCCTGCGACGCTATCACGGAAACGAACGTGGCCACCGGCGGTTGCATCATGGTAGGGAACAAGGACAGCAAGGTGAGCACGGTGATCCATATCTTCCCCCACACCGGGTTTACGCCCGAGCATCTGGTCCAGGTCAAGAACCGCTTCCCCGAAGCCGACACCCTGCTGGCGTCGATCAGCCGGGTGCCTGCCAGCCATCCGCTGGCGACCAAGGCCAAAGAGCTCGGCATGAACTTTATCGTCGGTAACTCCCATGCCATGGAGATCCTGGAGAACGGCATGCCGCTGGCCATCGCCCTGCAGATGCTGCTGCCGGAGGTGGAAGTGGTGTTGTTCCGCGAACGGATCACCTCGACGCCGATAATGGCGGCCGGGACGCCGGCTATCCGCGAATACGCCCGCGACATCGCCCAGCAGTATCTCGTGAGCCGGGCCGCGAGCGAGGCTGAGGAGGTGAAGCGCCGGGCTTGAAAGGCCGGCTGACCATCCGGCCGGTTTGTTGCACTCATTATTTAAAGGAGGGAATTGTAATGGCGAGTATTTCCGATCGTGTAAGCAACCTTCCTCTCGGTTCATTCCACTGGCGGTTACTGGTGATAATCGGATCGGGCATTGCTTTCGAGGCCCTCGATACCGCGCTGATCGCCTTCGTGCTGGCGAAGATGATCGGGTCGTGGAACGTCACCCCGGTCCAGATGGGCTACATCGGCAGCGCCGCCCTCGTCGGCATGTGCTTGGGGGCCATCTGCTCCGGCACGCTGGCCGACCGTATCGGGCGCAAGGCGATGTTCGCGGCCACGTTGGCCGTGTACAGCGTCGGCACCGCCCTGTGCGCCTTCTCCTGGAACCTCGAATCGCTGCTTTTCTTCCGCTTTATCGTCGGCTTCGGCGTCGGCGGCCAGCCGCCGGTGGCCAACGCCATGATGAGCGAATACGCCCCCGCCAAGCACCGCGGCAAGATGCTGGTCCTCCAGAACTGTTCCTGGGCGGTAGGCTGGCTGGTGGCCTCGCTGATCTCCTACCTGGTCATCCCCAAGTTCGGCTGGCAGCTGGCGTTCGTCATCGGCGCGGCGCCGGCGCTCCTGGTAATCTACATCTACAGGATCATGCCCGAGTCGGCGATGTACCTCGTCAGCAAGGGCCGCTACCAGGAAGCCCACGAGGAAGTCGCCAAGATCGAACGCGAGCTCGGCGTACCGGTGGGCGAGCCGCCGAAGCCGTCGGAAATTCCGACGGTCGCGGTCGGCAAGACGATCAGCTTCTTCGACCTGTGGAGCTCCACCTTCATTCGCCGCACCGTCTGCCTTTGGATTCTGTGGTTCGGCATCGTTTTCGCCTACTACGGCATGTTCACCTGGCTGCCGTCGCTGCTGGTCAAGGGCGGCTTCGACCTGGTAAAATCGTTCGAATACATGATGTGGATGACCTGCGCCCAGGTCCCCGGCTACTTCGCCGCCGCTTACTTGGTGGACAAGATCGGCCGCCGGGCGACGCTGGGGAGCTTCCTGGCTATTACCGCTTTCGCCGCTTTCATGTTCGGCGGCGCCAAGAGCGTCTCCCAGATCATCCTCTGGGGCTGTATGATCTCCTTCTTCAACCTCGGCGCCTGGGGCATCTGCCATGCCTACTCGGCCGAGCAGTACCCGACCTACGCCCGCGCCACCGGGGTTGGCTGGGCCGCGGCCTTCGGCCGCACGGGCGGTATCATCGCCCCGATCGTCGTCGGCTGGATCATGACCGGGCCGGACAAGATTCCGACCGTGTTCATGATGTTCACCGCCGTGCTGGCGATCGTCGCCGCCAACGTCTTCATCCTCGGCCGGGAAACGGCCGGCAAGACGCTCGACGAGCTGACCGCGAAGGACATGGTCGCGGCACCGGCGCCGGCGGCTACCCAGACCAAATCGGAATAGGGGAAACAGAAAAAGGGAGGCTCACTTATGTGAGCCTCCCTTTTTATATTACCGCGTGACGTCGTCATACGACCGCGGGGCCTTTTACCGTCGTGCCCGGGACTATTCTTGGCAGCCTTCCTTGCAGTGGGTGACGGGTCGAAGCATCATCCAGACCATGGCGGCGACCTCCTTTGGATGATATGTAAAAGAAGGGGAGATGGACTTGTCTGGAGGGGGTCTCGTTCGGGGAATGGATGTGTCGGTTGGCCCCATCTCCGTCCTTCGTCTTTATTATAGCAAAGAATGAAACAAATTACAATAATTATTTTAAAATATTTATTATTGATTATCGGCGACCAAAAGCTCCGCGCAGTGGAGCTTTTTTGTTGCTACGATTCGTCGTCTACCGTGGCCCACAGCACTTCCCGGGTGTAACCGACGGCCAAGTCGGGCGGCATGTCGGCGTCGTAGCTACTGTAGACTATCTGCAGGTCGGGGGTCAGGATGCCGAGGGCGAGAGCGTGGCTTTCCACTTCGTCCCGCCGCCAGACGAAGGCCCGGGAATAGCCGTCGTCGCCGAGGAAGAAGGCGATGATGTTATCGCCGCGGAACCAGTAGTGGCACCAACCGTCGTAACCGTGGTGATGGTGGCGATGCCGGTAGGTCGGGTGGCCGTAGCGCGATTCGAGGCGGTAGAAGTAGTCGTCGTCCTGCGGTTCGAAGTGAATATAGAGCGCCCGGTCGCGGCGATCGGCGGCGTAGCAGGCGCCGAAACCGCGCACGTGGTGGGAAATGAACCAGGACCAGTCGCGGAAGTGGCGGTGCCAGTTGCCGCTGTCCGGCCAGCGGTTATGCCAATTGTGGTGGCGAGGGGCGGTGTGGCCCGGTTGATGGTCCCTGTGAACCGTGCGGGGCCGCGGCTGCGGTCGCTCGTGCCTTACCGCGTCGTGGCGGTTATGGTTCGCGGGCGGTCCGACTCTGTCGTGATCCTTTGCCGCATGACGGTTGTTGTGCTTTATCTGGTGGTTGTTAGCGGGTCCTTTGGCGGCGGTTCTGTCCGGCCCATGGGGCTGGCGGTCGTGCTTCTTAACCTCGTCGCTGCCGCGGTTTGGCGGTTTTTGGTCGCCGGCCTTCGCGGGCGGCCTGTCAGGCCGGTTTTGCTTGAACTGATTGCGGTTGTGAGCCGGGGGCGGCGCCTTGACGCTTTCTTTGCCGGGGGCTTTATGATGCTTGACGACGGGCGGCTGTTTGACCGTTTTCCGCTGCTGCTCTTCGCCCCGCTGGTTCTGCTGGTCGCGGTTCGGCGCCGGGCCCGCCCACGCGACCGAGACCGTGGCGAACGACAGCAGCAAAGCGACGGCAACCAGGCCAAGGAGCTTTTTCATACAGGGCCTCCTTTCATGCCAATGGGGCGCCGGTAGCGCCGGCGGCACGGATTTCGGCCGCCGGGGAAGCCGGGGACAGCCCTTTGGGTCGTCGACATTTATCGGTATATTGTATGACGGAAAGGCGCGAAATGATGACAAAAACAGCGGCAGGAATCCGGCCGCCGACGTCAAATATTAATGGTAAAATTATACAAAAAAGGAAGTGGATTAGTGAATAAATGGCGAGTGGGTCTGGCGGCACTCCTGGTCCTGCTGCTGGCCGGCTTGGGCACCGGGCCGGCCTGGGGCGCTTCCGGGCCGGATGCCGCCACCGAACCGGAGAAATGGGTAGGCAAGGTTTTCGTCGTACTGCCGCTGGAGCGCGGCAAAAAAGCGGAAGGCTACACTTTCACCCTGACGGCGCCGCGGCCTGAATTGCTGACCGCGGGAGGCAATATCCGCGCCGACTGGCTCGAAGGCAAGCGGCTGGAAGTGATGGCGGTGAAGAAACTGCCGGCCTTCGAACAGGGGCCGCCGGTCAACGATTACGAGGTCGCTTTCCGCATCCAGGGCAGCGAAACGTCCTTGACCGCCAAAGCTCTGGGCGGGCAGGTGACGCAGCTGGTGCCGGCCGACGACCTGGCGGCGGCGCAGCAGCATTTCGCCGCCAGGGTGGTGTTCTCCAAACGGCTGGCCATTCCCGCCTATCAGGAAGAACCCGGCACAATCCGGGTGAAAATTAACGAACCGCTGACGGTGGAAGACGTCATCGCCGGCATCGATGCCGACGAACCGATCTGGCTGGTGGTGTCGACCGCCGACAAGCGCATAGGATATCTTGCCATCGCCTACAGCCTGACGAATGTGCAGCACGGCTTCTGGTCGTCCGCCAGGCCGTGGGAGTCCGTGCTGTTCGAGGACGACCCGCGGCTGCTGTTCGCCTGGGACGACCAGACCTGGGCGGCCATCAACGACGGTGTGGCGAAGGACGGCATGGTTCCCGACCAGGTCCGGCTGGCCTGGGGGGAGCCGCTGAGCATCGTGCGGATTTCCGGGGAAGAGACATGGTATTATCCTGATAAGATTGTCAAGTTCCATCCCGCCGCCGGGGTGTTTCTCATCCAGAGCCGCTGACGGAAAAGGGCCTCGCGTTCATCATGGCGCGAGGCCCTTTTCGGGAATAGGTTTGCGAACGGCGCCCACGTGGGCCGTTTTACCGGCCGCCGCCGGCCCGGCGACGCCTCCGCCACCAGAAATAGCCGTACCCCGTGGCTGCGACGAGAATGAGCAGCAGCAGGCGCAGCGAATTGTCCTGGGCGAAAGCCAGCTGGTGGCCGAGGAGCACTTCGAGGACGATGGAGGGGAGTTTGCCGAGGAGGGTGGCCCACAGCATGTCGGCGAAAGACATGCTGCTGACCGCTCCCAGCAGAGTAATGAGTCCCGAGGGAGCCAGCGGGATGAGGCGGGCGACCAGCATGGCCCTAAAGCCGTTCCTGCCGCTGAACTCGTCGGCGATCGAAAGGTGCGGGCTGCGGCTGATGATGCGGCGGGCGGCCTGCTGGAGAAGGCTCCGCCACAGGAGGAAGGCGATGACCGTGCCCAGACACTCGCCTACCCATGATACGGCAATGCCGCCGCCGAGGCCGAAGACGACGGCGTTCGCGCCGGAGATGAGCACGGTGGGAAGGATGCCGGACAGGTTTATGATGATGTTGATCAGGATGCTGACCGCCACCGTCCAGGGGCCGAAGGAGCGGAGATAGGCGGCGATGTCCTGGGCGTCGCCCGTGCGGACGAGCTGCCATACCTGGGGGAAGAAGGCGGGCTGGGCAAGGTGGATGCCGGCTGCCAGGGCGGCGATGGCGGCCCAAGGCCAAAATTGTTTGAGCATGGTGTCCTCGCAACGGTTGGTCCCCGCCCGGCGGGGCCTTCTTTCATAATAAAAGGTAAGGAGGTTTTTCGTCAAACGACGGGGAATATTTTCTGCAAGCGAGGTGTTACGATGAAGGAGAAGGAAATGTTGCGCCGTTCCACGGAAGGGCTGTGCGCTCTCTTTGGCCAGGCCGACCCGGACGATCTCGGCCTCCTGCGGGATTACAACTTCGGCGCGGAAGCCGGCGAAAAAACATGCGACGAACTGGTGGCCCGGATCCGCTACAACGGCTCTAACACTATCGCCCACCTGCTGGACAGGGACGCGGAGTATCTGGATATCGTCCGTAACGTAGCCGACAAGATGAACGTGGCATGGTTGCCCACGGAGGACGAAGAGACCGTCGAGAAGAAAATCCTCGGCGCGATATTCGCCCGCGCCTGGCAAAAGATGTCGCCGGCCGAGCGCGCTCCCATCGAAAAGCTGTTCGCCGAGCAGGGCCTGGAGACCGAGCGGGTCAGCAGGCTGCTGATCGAAGGCACGATCGTGGATTTTATGCCGACGATAAGCTACCTGGTGACGTGGAATATCGCCCGCATCGTGGCGGCGGCCGCGGCCCGCCAGGCCGGCGCCGAAGCGCTGGGCGGGCTGGTGGCCGGGGGGCTGAACGTGTTGCTGGGCCCGCTGGGCATCATCCTGGGGATCATCATCGTGTCCTAGACCTCGCCGGCCCGGCGTACCGGAAAATAATCCCCACCGTGCTGCAGATAGCATACCTGCGCCAGAAGGCCGCCATGGCAGGCCGGACGCCGCCCGCGACTGGCACTAATTGACAGGTTGGAAGCGGTGCTGGTATCATAGAGTTAAGAAAAGATAATTCGTACATGTGTCAGCGCCGACAGTCGCCGGGGTGATACCGGGACGGGAGGCCGAACAGCCCGGGCGGGCGGCACGTCCCCGAGCATCGGCTGGGCGCGTCTGACAAGATTCGGAGAAGAAGGAGGGAACCTTCCGGCAATGCCTGGTAGGTTCTTTTTGCTGATTGCCGTGTTTCGGCAAAATTTTTCGGAATCGTTGGGGTAAAATTATCCCTGTTGGCCAAATCCAAGGAATCGGGGAATTTTGATGAGTCATCTGAGGGCAATCAGCAGTTACGACCGGTACCTCTTCCACGAAGGCCGCCATTTTCGCAGCTACCGCATGCTGGGCGCTCAACTGGCGGAGAAGGCGGGCGTGAAGGGGGTCCGCTTCGCCGTCTGGGCGCCGAACGCCAGGGCGGTGAGGGTGGTCGGCGATTTCAACGGCTGGACCGGCGACGATCAGATGCGGCGCCTGAAGCCTTCCGGCCTTTGGGAGTTGTTCGTGCCTGGGCTGGAATCCGGGGCGCTTTACAAATACCAGATCGTAGACGCCGAGGGCGACGTGCGCGAGAAAGCCGACCCTTACGCCTTCTGGGCCGAGGTGAGGCCGCGAAGCGCGTCGCGGGTGCACGGGCTGGACGGTTACCGGTGGGGCGACAGCCAGTGGCAGGGCGGCGAGCGGCCCACAGGCAGCGTCAACAAGCCGTTGGCCATCTACGAGGTACACCTCGGCTCGTGGCGGCGCAAACCGGACGGCAGTTTCTATTCTTACCGCGAACTGGCCGACGAGCTGAGCGACTACGCCGCCGGCATGGGGTTCACCCACCTCGAGCTGCTACCGGTCGCCGAGCATCCGCTCGACGCCTCCTGGGGATACCAGGCGACGGGCTATTACGCTCCCACCAGCCGTTACGGCAGCCCCGACGACTTCAAGTACTTCGTCGACCGCTGCCATCAGAAAGGGCTGGGCGTCATCCTCGACTGGGTGCCGGGGCACTTCTGCAAAGACGACCACGGCCTCAGGATGTTCGACGGCAGCCCGCTGTTCGAGTGCGGATGGCCTGCCAGGGCCGAGAACCGCGGCTGGGGCACGCTCAACTTCGACTTCGGCAAGCCGGAGGTATGGAGTTTCCTCATATCGAACGCCCTGTACTGGTTCGACGTCTTCCACCTCGACGGATTGCGGGTGGATGCCGTGGCTAATATGATCTACCTGGACTACGGCCGCCAGGAGGGCGGCGAGTGGCTGCCCAACGAGCACGGCGGCCGCGAGAACCTCGACGCGATCGCCTTTCTCAAGAAGCTCAACGAGGTCGTCCATTATTATTACCCGCGGGCGATGGTCATAGCCGAGGAGTCGACCGCCTGGCCGCTCGTGTCGCGGCCGGTGTACCTCGGCGGCCTGGGGTTCGACTACAAGTGGAACATGGGCTGGATGAACGACACGCTCCGCTACGTTTCCCTCGACCCGGTGCACCGCCAGTGGGAGCACCGCCTGCTGACCTTTTCGATGATGTACGCCTTCTCTGAAAATTTCCTCCTCCCCTTGTCCCATGACGAAGTGGTGCACGGCAAAAAGTCGCTGCTCGACAAGATGCCGGGCGATTACTGGCAGAAGTTCGCTAACCTGCGGGCCTTCTACGGTTATTTCATTGCCCATCCCGGCAAGAAGCTGCTGTTCATGGGCGGGGAGTTTGGCCAGTTCAGCGAGTGGTACGAAGGGCGCGGCCTCGACTGGATGCTTTTGGGCTACGAGCTGCACGACAAGCTGCACGGCTATACCCATGAGCTTTTCCGCTTCTACCGTGCCGACAGGTGCCTGTGGGAGAACGACGACAACTGGCGGGGGTTCGAATGGATCGACTGCCATGACAGCCGGCAGAGCGTGATAAGCTTCCTCCGCCGGGCCGACGACGGCGAGTGCACGGTGGTGGTGACCAATTTTACCCCCGTGGTCCGGCACGGGTACCGCATCGGCGTGCCGGCGGCGGGCCGCTACCGCGAGGTGTTCAACAGCGACCGCCCGGAGTTCGGCGGCTCGGGGGTCACGAACGGCGTGCTGTGCGCTGAGCCGTTGGCCTGGCACAGCCAGTCGTTCTCCGTCGTTCTGACCGTGCCGCCGCTGGCTACGGTCTATATCAAGCAGGAAGCCACTCTGGAGGAGTAGGGAGGAGAAGAGATGCTGCACAAGGAATGCGTGGCCATGATTCTCGCCGGCGGGCAGGGCAGCCGGCTGGGCGTGCTCACCAAGACGGTGGCCAAACCGGCGGTGCCTTTCGGCGGCAAATACCGGCTGATCGATTTCACGCTGAGCAACTGCCATAATTCCGGCATCGACACGGTCGGCGTCCTCACCCAGTACCAGCCGTTCGAGCTGCATAACTATATCGGCATCGGCGCCCCGTGGGACCTGGACCGCAATACCGGCGGGGTGCATATCCTGCCCCCCTTCGTGCGGGCCAGGGGCGGCGAATGGTACCAGGGGACCGCCAACGCCATCCACCAGAACGCCACCTTCATCGAACAGTTCACCCCCCAGTACGTGGTGATACTGTCCGGCGACCATATCTACAAGATGGACTATGCCCGCATGCTGGCTTTTCACAAGCAGACGGCCGCCGACGCCACCATCGCCGTCATCGAGGTGCCCTGGAAGGATGCCGGCCGCTTCGGTATCATGAGCGCCGACGGGGAGGGCCGTATCACCGAGTTTGCCGAAAAGCCGCAGCATCCCAAGAGCAACCTGGCTTCGATGGGAGTCTACGTTTTCTCCTGGAAGGTGCTCAGAAGGTACCTGGAGCTGGACGAAAAGGACAAATCCTCCAGCCATGATTTCGGCAAGAACGTCATTCCTGCCATGCTGGCAAGCGGCCGGAAGATGGTGGCCTACGCCTTCGACGGCTACTGGCGGGACGTCGGTACGGTCGAGAGCCTGTGGGAGGCCAACATGGACCTCCTGAGCGATAACCCGGAGCTCGATCTTTACGACCCGGGCTGGCGCATCTTCTCGATCAACCCCACCCAACCGCCCCATTTCGTGGCCGAGGGGGGCAAGGCCAGGCGGGCGATCGCCAGCGTCGGCTGCCGCATCTTCGGCGAGGTGGAGAACGCGGTGCTCTTCCCCGGCGTCCACATCGGCCCCGGGGCGGTCGTCAAGGATTCGGTAATAATGGAGGATGCCCGTATCGGGGCGAACGCGGTCATCGAGCGGGCGATCGTCGGCCAGGACGCGGTCATCGGCGACGGCTGCCAGATCGGACTGGCCGGCGAAGCCGCGCCTGAGGCGATCACGGTTGTCGGCGAGCGGGCCCGCGTCAGCGCCGACAGCGTCGTCGCGCGCGGCGCGGTGGTGGAGTAAGGCCGCCTGGTGCGGCAGAGGGAGGGGCGAAGATGAAAAACGTACTGGGACTTATCAACCTCCACGAGAACGAGGAGTTGCTGAAGGAACTCACCCGCCACCGTCCGCTGGCCGCGGTGCCCTTCGGCGGACGGTACCGCCTGATCGACTTCGTGTTGTCAAATATGGTCAATTCGGGCATCGTCAACGTCGGCATCGTCGTCAAGAACAAGGCCAGGTCGATAATGGACCATCTGCGGTCGGGCAAGGAATGGGACCTGGCCCGCAAGCGCGACGGCCTCTTCATCCTGCCGCCGCCCGACCATACCCATTACTCCAACAGCATCTACAAAGGCGATCTGGAGCATTTCCACAGCCATGTCGATTTCTTGCAGCGCAGCGGCCAGGAGTTCGTCATCGTCGCCGGCAGCCACACCGTCTACAACACCGACTACCGGGAAGCGTTCCGCTATCATCTCGATAAGCAGGCCGACATCACGATAATATACAAGGACGAGCAACCCGCGCCCGGCAAGCAGTACTCGCTGGCCACAGCGGTGACGATCGACGGCGACGGCCGCGTCACCGATATGCAGGTGACCACCGGCCGCATCGCCGGCGGCCCCGTCTGCCTCGAGACCTTCATCATGCGCAAGTCGCTGCTGCTGCAGATTATCGAGGACTGCGTCGCTCACGGCGAATACGACTTCGTCAAGGAAGGCATCGTCAAGCGCCTCGGCCGGCACAGGGTCTACGGCTTCCCCTTCACCGGCTATATGGCCAAAATCAACTCCGTCCAGGCCTACTTCCGCGCCAACATGGACCTGCTCCAGCCCGAGATCTGGCAAGACCTGTTCCTCAAATCGGGTCCCGTCTACACCAAGGTCAAGGACGAACCGCCGGCCAACTACCGCGATCAGGTGGCGGCCAGCAACGTGCTGGTGGCCAACGGCTGCGTCATCGAGGGCCGGGTGGAGAACAGCCTGTTGTTCCGCAGCGTCAGAATCCACCGCGGCGCGTACGTCAACAACTGCATCATCATGCAGAAGTGCGAGATCGGTCCCAACGCGGTGCTGGAGAACGTCATCTGCGACAAGGATGTGCATATCTCGACCGCCAAGCGGCTGATCGGCGACAAGAATTACGTGATGGTCATCGAGAAGGGGATGAAGGTATGACAGCCAAGAAGGTACTGTTCGTCGCCGCCGAGGCGGTGCCGTTCGTGAAGACGGGCGGCCTGGCCGACGTCGCCGGCTCGCTGCCCAAGGAACTAGCGCGGCAGGGCGTCGACGCGCGGATCATCATGCCCAAGTACGGCGACATCCCGGCCGCGTGGGTCGAGCAAATGGTCCACATGCACCACATCGAGGTGACGCTCGGCTGGCGGCGCCTCTACTGCGGCATCGAACGGCTGGAGCACGAGGGCCTCGTATACTACTTCATCGACAACGAATATTACTTCCGCCGCCAGGGGCTGTACGGCTTCCTCGACGACGCCGAGCGCTTCAGCTTCTTCTGCCGGGCGGTGCTGGAGGTACTGCCGTATCTCGACTTCACGCCCGATATCCTCCACTGCCACGACTGGCACACCGCCATGGTGCCTGTACTGCTGCACGCCCACTACCGGGGCCGGACGCCGCACCACAAGCTGCGGACGGTGCTCACCATCCACAACATCCAGTATCAGGGCGTGTTCGAAAAAGGGGTGCTCGGCGATCTGCTCGCGCTCGACGACAGCGAGTACCTGACCGGCGACCGGCTGGAGTTTCACGGTCGGGCCAACTACCTCAAAGGGGGCATCGCCTTCGCCGACGCGGTGACGACGGTCAGCCGGACGTACGCGTGGGAGATTCTCACCCCCGAAGGCGGCTGGCAGCTCGACGGCATCCTGAGAAAGCGCGAGGCCGACGTAAGCGGCATCCTCAACGGCCTCGACTACGAGGTGTACGACCCCGGCCGCGATAAGCTCTTATACCTGAACTACACCCGGCGGTCGATCGGCCGCAAGCAGACCAACAAAGCCAAGCTCCAGGAACTTCTCGGGCTCGAGGTCCGGCCGGAGGCGATGATAATCGCCATCGTATCGAGGCTGGTATGGGCCAAGGGGTTTGACCTCATCGCCGCAACGCTGGAGGAGATGCTCGCCGACGATGTTCAGGTGGTCGTCCTCGGCACGGGCGAGGACAAATACGAGAGCATGTTCCGGGTGGCCGGCCACCGTCACCCCAACATCTACTTCGACGAAGCGCTGGCCCACAGGATCTACGCCGCCGCCGACCTCTTCCTGATGCCGTCGCTCCACGAGCCGTGCGGCATCGGCCAGCTCATCGCCCTGCGCTACGGCTGCGTGCCGCTGGTGCGGGAGACGGGCGGTCTTAAGGATACCATTCAGCCCTACAATGAATATACTGGCGAAGGGAACGGTTTCAGCTTCACCCATCCCGACGCCGGCGACATGCTGTATACCCTCCGCCGCGCCATGGGTTTCTACCGCGACGGCGAGGTGTGGCCGCGGATCGTCAAGGCCGCGATGGCCTCCGATTTCAGCTGGCGGCGCTCGGCGGCCGAATATGTAGCGGTTTACGAAAAACTGACATGATGCACGACGACGTTTTTATTGCGGGGGAAAGAGATGCTTAAAGAGAAGGAAGAGTTCAAGGCCGCCTTTATCGAAAGGCTGCAATCCCTCCACGGCAAGAGCCTCGAGGAGGCGTCGGCCCAAAACAAGTACGCCGCCCTGGGCAGCCTGGTCCGCGACTATATCGGCAAACGCTGGGTCAATACCAATAAGCAGTACGCCGCCAAAGGGGAAAAGCAGGTCTACTATTTTTCGATCGAGTTTCTGCTCGGCCGCCTGCTCGACACCTACCTCCGCGGCATGGGCGTCCGCGACGCGTGGGTGGAGGCGCTCGCCGAGCTGGGCGTCGACTACGCCGAGCTGGAGGACCAGGAGCACGACGCCGGCCTCGGCAACGGCGGCCTCGGCAGGCTGGCGGCCTGTTTCCTCGACTCGCTGGCCGCGCTGGAACTGCCTGGCCACGGCTGCGGCATCAGGTACAAGTATGGCCTGTTCGAGCAGAAGATCATCGACGGCGATCAGGTAGAACACCCCGACAACTGGCTCAAGAACGGCAACATCTGGGAGTACCGCAAGATCGACAAGGCGGTGAGGGTCGAGTTCGGCGGCTCCTTCGGGGCGGTGCTGGCCGTCCCCTACGACATCCCCATCCTCGGCTACGGCAACAACACCGTCAACACCCTCAGGCTGTGGAGCGCCGAGCCCACCGAGGGCGAGATGGATTTCGCCTCCTTCAACCAGGGCAACTACCTCAAGGCGGTGGAATACAAGTATTCGGTGGAGGCCATCTCCGAGATCCTCTACCCCGACGACACCCACTACGAGGGCCGCCTGCTCAGGCTGAAGCAGCAATATTTTCTCGTATCGGCCGGCATCCAGAGCATCCTGCGCACCCTGAGGCGCAAGCACGGCGACATCCGGCTGCTGCCGGAGAAGGTCGCCATCCATATCAACGATACCCACCCGGCCCTGGCCGTGCCCGAGCTGATGCGCATCCTCATGGACGAGGAGGGCCTGGGCTGGGACGAGGCCTGGCAACTGACGACCAACACCATCTCCTACACCAACCACACCATTATGCCCGAGGCGCTGGAGAAATGGCCGATCGACATTTTCCAGAGCCTGCTGCCGCGCCTGTGGGAGATCGTCCACGAAATCAACGAGCGCTTCTGCCGCGACCTGTGGCACTTCTACCCCGGCGACTGGGACAGGATCGCCGCCATGGCCGTTACCGCCGACGGCTTCGTCAAGATGGCCCACCTGGCGGTGGCGGGCAGCCACAGCGTCAACGGCGTGGCGAAGATCCACACCGAGATCCTCAAGAAAGACTGCATGAAGCTGTTCTACCAGTACACCCCCTACAAGTTCAACAACAAGACCAACGGCATCACCCACCGCCGCTGGCTGATGAAGGCCAACCCCGGGCTGGCCGCGCTCATCACCGACACTATCGGCCCGAGTTGGATGTACCACCCCACCGACCTTAACCGCCTGCAGTACTTCGTCGCCGACGCCTCCTTCCAGGAGCGGCTGACGGCGATCAAGCAGGACCGCAAGGCGGCGCTGGCCGGATTCGTCAAGGCCAGGTACGGTCTCGACCTCGACCCCGGTTCGATCTTCGACACCCAGGTAAAGCGCATCCATGTCTATAAACGGCAGCTTCTCAACGTGCTCAGGATCATGGAGCTTTACAACCGCCTCAAAGAAAACCCCCAGCTCGACATCGTGCCGCGGACGTTCATCTTCTCCGGCAAGGCGGCTCCCAGCTACCTGCTGGCCAAGAAGGTCATCAAGCTCGTCAACGCGCTGGCCGCGACGGTCAACAACGACCCGGCGGTGAACGGCAAGATGAAGGTGATTTTCCTGGAGAACTACGGGGTCACGCTCGCCGAACTCATCATCCCGGCCACCGACATCAGCGAGCAGATCTCGACCGCCAGCAAGGAGGCGTCGGGGACCGGCAACATGAAGTTCATGATGAACGGGGCGGTCACCGTCGGCACGCTCGACGGCGCCAACGTCGAGATCCGCGAGGCGGTGGGGGACGGCAACATCTTCATCTTCGGCCTCAAGGCGGATGAAGTCATCGAAATCTGCGCCAACGACCAGTGCGACCCCCGGTACCTGTACAACAGCGACCTGCGCATCCGCCGGGTCGCCGAGCAACTGGTCGACGGCAGCCTTCCCGGCGGCCCGGACGAATTCCGGCCCCTCTACGACTACCTCGTCCATGGCAAGGGCGATTTCTTCGAGCTGCAGGACTTCGCCGCCTACCTGGACGCCCAGGCGAGGGTGGACGCGCTGTTCCGCGACCGGCCGGCGTGGGCGGCGATGGCGGCGACCAATATCGCCCGCTCGGGGCAATTTTCCAGCGACCATACCGTCGGCGAATACGCGATCGGCATCTGGAATATCCGGCCGGTGCCGATCGGCGAATGAGGATGGTGCCCTGATGGCGCGCGACTGGCTGTACCACGATTCCCACACCGCCCTGTTCCGCAGCCCGTTCGGCGCTGTGGCCTGCGGCGCCGTAATCGACCTGTGCCTGGCGGTCGACGCCGGCCACCAGGTCGACGCGGTGCTGCTCCGCACCTGGCGCGACGGCAGGGGGGAAGAACAGATTCCCATGACGCTGCGCGGCGAAGCCGGCGGCGAAAGATACTACCGCACCGCTCTGGCCGCCCCTGGCGAGCCGGGGCTGGTGTGGTATTATTTTATCGTCCGCGCCGGCGACGCGGTGCACTATTACGGCAACAACGCGCGCCAGCTGGGCGGTCCGGGGGCGGTGTACTCCTCGCCGCCGCCGTCTTATCAGATCACCGTCCACCTGCCCGGAGCCGCCGTCCCCGCCTGGTACAAGAACGCGGTCGTCTACCAGATCTTCGTCGACCGCTTTTATAACGGCAACCCCGGCGGCCGGGTGAAGAACGCCAAACCGGGCAGCCTTCTCCACGCCCGTTGGCAGGACGACCCTGTCTATGTGCGGGAGCGGGAGACGGGCAACATCCTCGCCTACGACTTCTTCGGCGGCAACCTCGCGGGGGTGATGGCCAAGCTGCCGTACCTCAAGGACCTGGGCGTGAGCGCCCTGTACTTCAACCCGGTGTTCGAGGCCGCCAGCAACCACAAGTACGACACCGCCGACTACACCAACATCGACGCCATGTTCGGCGACAACGACCTCTTCCGCGAGCTGTGCGCCAGGGCGGGCGAGCTGGGCATGGCCGTCATCCTCGACGGCGTTTTCAGCCACACCGGCAGCGACAGCATCTACTTCAACCGCGAGGGCCGCTACCCCGGGCCGGGGGCCTACCAGTCGGCCGCCTCGCCCTATTACCCCTGGTACCGCTTCCGCCGCCACCCCGACGACTACGAATCGTGGTGGGGGGTGGACGCCCTGCCTGCCGTCAACGAGCTCGAGCCCTCCTACCAGGATTTCGTCGCCCGCGGCGAGGACAGCGTCGTCAGGCGCTGGCTGCGGCTGGGCGCCAAAGGCTGGCGTCTAGACGTCGCCGACGAGTTGCCGGACGAATTCATCCGCACCTTGCGGCGGGCGGCGAAGGAGACCGACCCTGAAGCGGTGATAATCGGCGAAGTGTGGGAGGACGCCTCCCGCAAGGTGAGCTATGGCGAGCTCCGAGGCTACTTCCGGGGCGACGAGCTGGACGCCGCCACCAACTACCCCTTCCGGCGGGCCGCCCTCGATTTTCTCCTCGGCCGCCAGGATGCCGAAGCTACGCGACAGGTGCTGTACAGCCTGTACGAGAATTACCCGCGGGAGAATTTCCTCGCCGCCCTCAACCTTATCGGCAGTCACGACGTGCCGCGCATCCTCACCCTGCTGGGCGGCTACGAAGAGGCGGACCACGTGCCGTTCAGCCAACAGCGGCGGCAGCGCCTGGGACCAGGCGGGCGGGAACTCGCCGGGCGGCGCCTGAAATTGCTCGCCCTCTGGCAAATGACCTTCCCCGGCGTACCGTGCATCTATTACGGCGACGAGGCCGGACTGGAGGGCTACGCCGAGCCGCTCAACCGTCGGACCTTTCCCTGGGGCCGGGAAGACGCCGGCCTCACGGCCTGGTATAAGCAGGTCATCGCCCTGCGCACCCGCTATCCCGTGCTGCGCGGCGGCGACTGGCAGCCTCTCGCCCCCCACCGCGACGTCTTCGGCTATATCCGCTGGCGGGAGGACGGCGAGGCGGCGGATGAAGGCATCGCCGTCGTCCTCCTCAACCGTAGCGACGAGGCGGTGCGGGTCGAGATCGACCTCGGCGGCCGGTACCGGGGACTGCTGCTCGACGCCCTCGGGGACGGGGCGGAGGTGGCGGCCGGCGACGGCCGCTGCGCCCTGACGCTCGAGCCCTTCGGCTGCCGGGTGCTGGTGAACGACGACCGCCGGGAGCGGGGCGAGTGCGGCGTGCTCCTCCATCCCACCTCGCTGCCGTCCGCCTACGGCATCGGCGGCCTGGGGGCCGAGGCCCGCGACTTCGTCGACTTTCTCGCCGCCGCGGGGCAGAACTACTGGCAGATACTGCCCCTCAACCCCGTCGGCCGCGGCAATTCCCCCTACCAGAGCGTTTCCGCCTTCGCCGCCGAGCCGCTGCTCATCGACATCGACCGGCTCGTGGCCGACGGCCTGGTTACGGCGGCCGAGGTCGCTGCCACCCGGGAAGAATGTCGCCTGGACGGCAAGGCTGACGACCGGCTGGACTACTCCGCCGTAATGGCTTACAAGGGGAGGCTTTTCCGCCTGGCTTTCGGCCGTTTCGCCCCCGACGAGGGCTACGGCGTTTTCCGCCGCGACAATGACGCCTGGCTGGACGACTACGCCCTGTACATGGCGCTGGCCGGCCACTTCGGCGACCACTGCTGGCAGAGCTGGCCAGCCGACATCGCCGGCCGCGAGGCGGCGGCACTTGCCCGCTACGCCGGCCTGCTGGCGGCGGAGATCGACTACCACATCTTCCTGCAGTACATCTTCCGCCGGCAGTGGGAGGTACTGCGTCATTACGCCCATGAGCGCGGTGTGCGGATTATCGGCGACCTGCCCATCTTCGTCGCCCACTCCTCGAGCGACGTATGGGCCAACCGCCGCCTGTTCCGCCTCGACGCCGCCGGCAGCCCCGCGGCCGTGGCCGGCGTGCCGCCCGACTACTTCAGCGCCACCGGGCAGCTGTGGGGCAACCCGCTTTACGACTGGCGGGCGATGGCCAAGGACGACTATCGCTGGTGGCGGGACCGGTTCGCCAACCTGCTCGCCCTGGTGGACGTCGTCCGCATCGATCACTTCCGCGGGTTCGCCGCCTGCTGGACGGTCCCGGCCGGAGCGGCGACCGCCCAGCAGGGCCGGTGGGTCAAAGGCCCGGGTTACGCCCTGTTCGCGGCCCTGGAACGGCAACTTGGCAAACTGCCGGTCATCGCCGAAGATCTCGGCACGATAACCCCAGACGTCGTGGCCCTCAGGCGGCGCTACGGCTTTCCCGGCATGAAGGTGCTGCAGTTTTCCTTCACCTGCGACGGCCAGGGCGATCCGCAGCCGCTCGGTTGCGGCCCCGACACCGTCGTCTACACCGGCACCCACGACAACGACACGGCCAGCGGCTGGTACGAGGAATTGGTTGCCGCCGGAGCAGACGAAAGGGCCTGCGTCGACCGCTACCTCGGCGGAGGCGACGCGGCCTGGCGGCTGGTCGAGCTGGCGTACAGCTGCCGCTCGGCGCTGGCCGTCGCACCCCTGCAGGATATCCTCGGCCTGGACGGGGCAGCCCGCATGAACAGACCGGGAACGGTCGGCGGCAACTGGGAATGGCGATGCCCGTCCGGCTACCGGGAGGGAGACCTCGCCGTCCGGCTGGCCGCCCTGGCCGCCAGGCACCGACGCGGACCGGTGGCCGGGTAAGCCGTGTCAGAATGTGGCATATTATATCAATTTTTGGATTTTCATGGAGGATATGTCGAACTATTCTTAGAATTTATATTGGAATCGTATTGGGTCACGGAATCGGTTGACGGGGGTTGATGCTGTGGCGCTGAAGTATAAGAGGTACGGTGTCGAAGAGATCAAACCGGGGATGGTGCTCGGGACGGACGCGGTCTCTGTCCAGGGCAAGGTGATGCTAAGCGCCAACACCGTGCTCACCGAAGCGACGATAAAACTCCTCGGCGTGTGGGGGTTCGACAGCGCCATCATCCTCGAGGACGATACCGTCAGCGACGAAGTAAGAGAGAAGCGGCTGTCGGAGCGGGTGCTGTTCAACGCCAAGTACGAAGAGACCGTATCCCTTGTCAGGCATGCATTCGATGAGATACGCTATTTCAAGGAAATGCCCCTCAAGCAGATGCAGGACCTATCGGATAACGCCCTCGTCACCCTGACGGCGACGCCCGGGGCGCTGGGATACCTCCATTCGCTGCGGGATGTCGACAACTATACCTTTCAGCATTCGGTGAACGTGGCCATCATCTCCGGCGTCCTGAGCCGCTGGCTGGGCGACGACGACGAACGGATGAGGGACATGGTGCTGGCCGGGCTGCTTCACGATGTCGGCAAGGCGCTGGTGCCGCTGGAAATCCTCAACAAGCCCGGTCCGCTTACGCCGGCCGAGATGGAAGTGATGCAGCGGCACTCCGCCTACGGCTACGAGATGCTAAAAAAGGCCAAGGTGCTCGCCGGGGATGTTCTCGCCGGGGTATGGCAGCATCACGAGCGCCTCGACGGCAGCGGCTACCCGCGGGGCCTCCGGGGGGGCAACGTTTTGCCGAGCGCCCGGATTATCGCCATCGGCGACATCTACGACGCCATGACCTCCGACAGGGTGTACCGCCAGAAACTGACGCCTTTCCATGTTATAAAAACGTTGTTCGAGAATATGTTCGACAAGCTGGACGCCTCGATGTGCACCATCTTCCTCAACAATCTCAAGGACTACTTCGTCGGTTCCACCGTCGAACTAAGCGATGGGCGGCTGGCCGAGGTGATCTTCATGGACTGGATCTCCTGGGAGCGCCTCACCGTCAGGACGGTCGACGGCGAATGTATCCAGTTGGGGGAGCATGCCGAGGAGAGGATCGTCCGCTGCCTCCAGGCTTAACTACGGCCGCCGATAAGCGAAACTGTGCTCGGGCGAGCGGCCCGAGCCTTAGTTGAGCTATCCGCGCCGAAGGCGCGGGAAAAGCCTCATCTGCGTTGTTGTTCCGCCAGGCGCTTGCTAGCGTACGTCCGAGTACGCGTCGCGGCGCACCTGGCGGAGCCGCCTAGCAGCTGAGGCTTTCTTGACGGCCTAAGCCCGGTAAAACGTTCACTAAAAAAGCCCGCTTTCCACCCTCTCGGGGAGGCAGGCGGGCATTGTTTATAGCGGAGTAATTTACATAATATATTTACATATGTTATAATGATTGCTGCCGGCTGTGGCCGGTCCAATTTGCACTGAAAGAGGGGTCGGGATATGCACCGTCACAAATTCTCCGTCGTCCTGCTCCTGTTGCTGACGATGAGTTTCACCCTATTCGTTCCGGCGACCGTCGCCCACGCTGCGCCGCCTTCCGACCTGACGGGCAAGGATAGCGGCGTCAGCGGGCTGTTCAACGTCCTGCTCGGGCTGCTGTTCGGCAAGTTGTTTGGCGGCTCCGACGGCGGCACGGATATCGGCAAGGTTCTCGGCGTCAGCACGACGCCTGCGGCGCCAAGCGCGGACCGGAACGCAATCATCGCGACCGGCCAGAAGTACATGGGCGTCCCGTACGTATGGGGCGGCGCAACCCCGGCCGGGTTCGACTGCTCCGGCTTCACGCAGTACGTCATGAAGCAGAACGGCATCACGATTCCCCGCACCGCCGCCGAGCAGTTCGCCGCCGGTTCACCGGTGGATAAGGCCAACCTGCAGGTAGGTGACTTGGTCTTCTTCACCACTTATAAACCGGGCGCTTCCCATGTCGGTTTCTACATGGGCGACGGCAAGTTCCTCCATGCCAGCTCGGGCGCCAAAGAGGTGACCGTCTCCAAGTTGGATGAGAAGTACTATACTGAGCGGTATATCGGCGCTCGCCGCTACTAAGCCGCGGCCGTTGAGAAACTTCGCCCGGCTTTATCCCGCTTCCCGAAAAGTCCGCCTAGCAGGCGGGCTTTTCTGTTTTGCGGTTTTTTTCCGCCGCCGGTCTGGTATAATGAAAGCATACGGAAGGAGGCTGGCGGATGGAAGGCTATGCGAAGATCGCGGTTGTCGACAACCAGTCGAGGCGCAACTGCTGACGGAGATTCTCACCGAGCGCCGCATTCCCCACGTCCTCAAGTCGTACTACGACGCCGCCTACGACGGCCTGTTCCAGACCCAGAAGGGCTGGGGGGCGGTATACGCTCCGCCCGCGCACAAGGAAGAGATTGACGAGATCATCGCCGGCCTGCACGCGCAGGAAGGATAACGCCCGCCTCTGCCTGGCGGCGCGGCCTCCCGCAGGGAGAAAGGGTTAATACTGGTGGCCAGGGAAGGGGAACTTTCGCCCGCATGGATATCGGCGCTAAAATAATATACTTCTTTTTTGATTTGCTGCTGCCGCTGGCGGTCGGCTATCTGTGCCGCCGGCAGACGAAATTCGATGACGACTTCTTCCAGCGGATGATGACCTGGGGGATTATGTTTGTCTACCCCGTCCTCGCGTTCCTCGGGTTCTGGGCTACGCGGCTCAATGCGGAACTGATCTGGCTGCCCGTTCTGGGGATCGTGCTGAGCATCATTCCCGGCGCGCTGGCCTTCTTCCGCGCCAAAGCGAAATACGCCAGCAGCCTCGACCAGGGCAGCTACGTCATGGCGGCGATGATGTCCAACACCCTTACCCTGGGAGGCGTTTCGGCATTCATCATCTACGGCGAGACGGGCTTCGCCTACGTGCAACTGATTACCCTGTTAGCCACGCTCTACCTTTTCCTGTTCTGTTTCCCGCTCGCCGGCTGGTACGCTCAGGGCGGCCGGTGGGGGGGCGAGGGGATTTCGGTGGCGTCGGTCATCTTCAGCCGCAACCAGCTCCCCGCCCTCGGCCTGCTGGTCGGCGCTTGGCTCTACTACAGCGGCGTTCCCAGACCGGCGTGGGCGGGGGCGATCTTCGACCCCCTTGTCCATATCGGCGCCTGGATGCAGCTCATCCCGGTGGGCTATTCCGTGGACTTCCGGGAGATGCGGCAATATTGGCTGAGCATCCTCGATCTCAACATCATCAAATTCATCATTACACCCGCCCTGTCCTACGCCATCGGCGTACTGGTGCTCAGCGACCCGGTGGCGATCAACACCCTGCTGATCACGGCCAGCACCCCCACCGCCATTTTATCGGTGGTCGCCGTCAAGCTTCACCGCCTCAACGTTCACATCACCATGGCCGCCTTCGTGCTCACGACCGCCGTGTACCTGCTGGTGGTGTATCCGCTGCAGTTCCTGTGGCTGTCGGGGCGGCTATAGTAACCGACCGTTGATAAGCCCCCAACTCGGTTGTGCAGCATAAACAGAAAGAACGGAGCGGCTTAACGCCTATCCGTTCTTATCTTTTCTTTGCCTGGGGGACAGCCGGCTTGGCTGGAGTCATTGTCTTATTGATATGGATGTGCATCCCGTCCTGGACGGGTTTCGTCAGCTCGAGCTTGGCGGTGTCGGCGCCGGCGGCGAGCCCGCCTGCCAACTGGACGATATCGGTCACCGTGGTTCCGGCCGGGACCTTTACCACCCCCGGGGTGGCTACGGCACCGCTTACGTACACGACCGCGTATTCGTTCTTCGGTGGCGCCGGCGGTGGCTGCTGATGGCCGGATACGGCGAAGATCCCTGGTGCGAAGGGGTTGTGGAGGTCGGGAACGGCGGGAATCATCAGGGTTAGAACAAGGGCGACCGTCAGGCTGAAGGCAGCCTTGCCGACGAAGCGGAGCTTGCCGCCGTCTTTGCGTTTTTTCAACCTTGCGACCCTCGATGGGCCGCGGACCGGGTCGTACACCCTCTCTCCCCCTTCCGTCCGCCAAAATATGCAGCAATCATTTGTTGGTGAAAGGTATTATTCGCCACAAATAACATAACTCCTGCAGCATTTGTCTGAAAAAAGATTATTCTGGAAAAAAATTATTTTCCAGGGAATTTCAATCGCGCTTGTTACGGCTTAAGCGGTAAAAGAGCGGCGGTATCCACCGCCGCTCTTTTGCCGCTTATTGTTCGGGTCGGCGCGTGGCCGCGTCCTTGGCGCCGTCGATGTACTCGATGGCGGCGTGCAGGGAATCCCGGGAGGGATCGCGCACCACGGCCGAGTCTTTCATGTCCAGCGGTTCGGGATTGTTGGGCCCGTAATCCTGGTCGACTGATGGCTTATAGATCGGAAACACCTCCCTGGTTTATTCGCAATCGGCGGCGGCAGACTGCCGCCCGTCGTCCGGTCATGTGGGCTTGTCGCCGGGACGGAGCTTCGGCAATGCCCCGGCCGCTTTGGCACCGGGCCTGGCTTTTTGGGCGGGTTCGGAGTCGAGCAGGTCTTTCACGGCCATTATCGTTCACCTCCCAAGATCAAAGTATACTTAGACGTCGCCGCCGTTTTCCTTAATGATGCCGACCGCTTCGTCGACCCGCGCCTCGGGGGCAAATGCCACCAGGGTGAAGGCGGCGCCGCCGGCCATGCCGTAGCCGCGGGCGCTAAGGCCGCTCACCGAGGGATCGGCGTCCATCAGCACCTTGGTGGCCTGGTTTTCGTCGTTGGGCGAGTTGGCGGAGTAAAGGACGAGGCTGGCCATGGATTCGGCCTGGTGGGAGATGGGGTCGTTGATGTGCGCGTCCTGGGACACGCCGTAGCGGCTGTTGCGGCGGATGTGCACATCGGCGAGCCCCACGGCGGCGAGGGCGTCGGCGGCCGTCCGGGCTTTGCTGCTGGAGGGGAAACTGGCGATGATGGTGCGTTCCTCGGGCATAGTAACGACCTCCTTCACGATTAATATGAGCCGACGGCGACGCGGCTATCCCGTATGCGAACGTGAATCGGGCCTTTTTCTACGGCGGCGGCAGGGAAACAACCGCTTTTACCGAACTTTTCCATATTTAGGACTACTTCAGGAGGATGATCAGAATGAAGTTTCGTCTTTGGATCTGCCTGGTTCTGGCGACGGCGCTGCTGTGCGGGACGACGTCGGTGGCGCTGGCTGCCCAGGGTTTCAGCGCCGATATTGTCACCGCCCACGGCCAGCAGACCATGCAGGGTAAAATCTTTGTCTCCGGGGAGAAAATGCGCTTCGAGACCGCCGGGATGGCGACCATCACCCGGATGGACAAAAAGATTGTCTGGCTACTGATGCCGAGCGAAAAAATGTACATGGAGCAGACCTTCCGGCCGGAAAACATCGTGCCCAGCACGGAGACGTTCGCTGGCGAGATCGAGAGGACGTTGCTCGGCACGGAGGCGGTCGGCGGCGTAGCGGCCGACAAGTATCGCATCACCGTCCAGGACGACGGCAGGCGGCACACCGTCCTCCAGTGGCTGGCGAAAGACTCCATGCTGCCGGTCAAGACGGCCGCCGAAGACGGCTCGTGGTGGCAGGAATACCGGAACATCAAGGTCGGCGAGCCCGACGCCTCCCTGTTCGAGCTGCCGGAGGGCTACAAGAAGTTTTCCATGGGAATGTGACGAATAAAAAGACTTGCGGCTTTAGCCGCAAGTCTTTTTATTCGTCCATATGAAGGAAAAGCGGCCCCGGAGGGGAAATAATACTAGAACAAATGTTTGGCTGGGAGGCTGACGTATGCTGGAAACACTGCTGCTCATTTCCCTGGGACTGAATATCGCCGTGCTTGCCCTGGTCGCCTTCGCGCTGGCCCGCGGCCGCAGCGGCCAGGAGAGCCAGGAACGCCTGGAGCGGGCGGTGAAAGAGGAATTTGCCCTCAGCCGCCGGGAAAACGGCGACGCCCTGCGGCAGTTCGGCGACTCGGTGCAGGCCCGCATGGCCGATATCGCCGCCCTCCAGGCCGCGCAACTGGACGCTTTTTCCCGCCAACTCCTGGCGCTGACCCAGAGCAACGAGCACAAGCTGGAGCGGCTGCGGGAGACGGTGGAGGAGCGGCTCAAGCTGCTGCAAGCGGACAACAACCGGCAGCTGGAGGAGATGCGGACGACGGTCGACGAAAAGCTCCACGCCACCCTCGAAAAGCGCCTGGGCGAGTCCTTCCGGCTGGTCAGCGAACGGCTCGAACTAGTCCACAAGGGACTGGGCGAGATGCAGACGCTGGCCTCCGGGGTGGGCGACCTCAAACGGGTGCTCACCAATGTCAAAACCCGCGGCATCTGGGGGGAGATCCATCTGGCGAGCCTGCTGGAGCAGGTGCTGACCGTCGAGCAGTACGCCCGCAACGTGGCCACCAAGCCGGGCAGCGCCGAGCGGGTCGAATTCGCCGTCCGCCTCCCGGGACGGGACAAGGGCGAGGGCACGGTATGGCTGCCCATCGACGCCAAGTTCCCCCAGGAGGATTATCAGCGGCTCCTCGACGCCCAGGAGCAGGCCAACTCGCTGGCGGCCGAAGACGCCGCCCGCAGCCTGGAGGCCAGGATCAAGGCCGAGGCCAAGACCATCCGGGAGAAATATATCGACCCGCCCCACACCACCGATTTCGCCATCCTCTTCCTGCCGGTGGAGGGGCTGTTCGCCGAGGTGCTGCGCCGGCCCGGCCTGTGCGACATGCTGCAGCGCGACTACCGGGTGGTAATAACCGGCCCGACGACGCTGACAGCGCTGCTGAGCAGCCTGCAGATGGGCTTCAAGACGCTGGCGGTGGAGAAACGTTCCAGCGAGGTGTGGGCGCTGCTGGGGGCGGTCAAGACCGAGTTCGGCCGCTTCGGAGAGATGCTGGAGAAGACGCAGAAGAAGCTGCAGGAGGCTTCCAACTCCATCGAGACGGCGGCCCAGAAGTCCCGCACCATCGAACGCAAGCTGAAGACGGTCCAGGAGCTGCCGGCCGCCGAGGCGGCCGCCACACTGGAAGAGTAATTTTTTTCCACCCCCTCTCATAGGGTGTGATAACGACTATGAGAAGAGGTGGTTTTCATGTCCGGACCGAGGGTACGGGCGGTGGGGCTGGCGGTGCCGCCTTACGCCGTCCGCCAGCAGGATATCAAGGAATTCGCCGCCTTCCTCTTTCAGGAAAAACTCGATCATCTGGAGCGCCTGCTGCCGGTGTTTGACAACGCCTGCATCGCCAAGCGCCATCTTGCCCGGCCGTTGGCCTGGTATGCGGCCGAGCACTCCTTCGCCGAGGCCAATCTCCTCTACGGCGAAATCGCTCTTGAGCTGGCCGTCGCCGCCGCGGCGCAGGCCCTGGGGCGCGCCGGCGTCGCTCCAAGCGACGTGGGGTTGGTCGTCTTCGTCTCCTCCACCGGCATCACCACCCCGACCCTCGACGCCAAGCTCATCCAGCGGCTGGGGGTATCGGCCAACGCCGCCCGTCTGCCGGTATGGGGATTGGGCTGCGCCGGCGGGGTCACTGGGCTCGCCAGGGCGGCGGAACTGGCCGCGGCCGTCCCCGACCGCGCCGTACTGCTGGTGGCGGCCGAGCTCTGCAGCCTCACCTTCCAGCGCAACGATTTCTCCAAATCCAACCTGGTGGGGGCGGGCATCTTCGCCGACGGCGCGGCCGCCGCCGTGATAACGGCCGACGGCGAGGGGCCGGAGCTGCTCGGCGCCCGCAGCACCCTGTTCGCCGATACCGAGGACATCATGGGCTGGGACGTCATCGACACCGGCCTCAAGGTGCGGTTTTCCCGCGATATCCCGGCCTTCGTCCGCCACTACCTGCCTGGCTTGGCGGCCGCCGCCTGCCGCGAATGGGGGCTGACGCGCCAGGATATCGTCCACTATGTCGTCCACCCCGGCGGCGCCAAGGTGCTCGACGCCTACGCCGACAGTCTCGGCCTGCCGGCGGCGGCGCTGGCGGCGGCCTATGCGGTGCTGGCCGACTACGGCAACATGTCCAGCGCCTCGGTGCTGTTCGTGCTGGAGCGGTTTATGCGCGGGACGCCGCCTGAGGATGCTTACGGCGTCATGCTGGCCCTGGGGCCGGGATTCAGCGCCGAGCAGGTGCTGTTCCGGTGGTAGGCTGGCCGCTGGTTATAGTTGGGGCGGTTGCCGCCCAGCGCCTCGCCGAGCTCGCCCTGGCGGCCCGCAACCGCCGCTGGCTGCTCGCCCGGGGCGCCCGTGAATACGGGGCCGGGCATTATCCCCTGTTCGTCATCCTCCACACCTGCTGGCTGGCCTGCTGGCTGGCGGAGGGACTCATACGGGGCGGCGGCCCCGGCGCTGCCTGGCCGCTGTGGCTCGGACTTTTCCTCGTGGCCCAGGGTCTTCGCTACTGGTGCATCGTCAGCCTCGGCCGCCGCTGGAACACCCGCGTCCTCGTCCTGCCCGGCGCCCCGCTCGTCCGCCGCGGGCCCTACCGCTTTCTTCGCCACCCCAATTATCTGGCGGTGACGCTTGAACTGTTGTGCGGACCGCTCATCTCCGGCGCGTGGCTCACGGCGCTGGCGGCCGGCCTGGCGAACGCCTGGCTGCTGCTGGCCGTGCGCATCCCGGCCGAGGAAAATGCGCTGGCCGGGTTGACAGAATAGGTTTTGACTTGCAAAATGATGCGCGCTGTTATACAATACTACTGTATCTGTTTCGGCACATGGGGGCGTAGCTCAGTCGGGAGAGCGCTTGGCTCGCATTCAAGAGGTCAGGGGTTCGAATCCCCTCGTCTCCACCATCCGATAAAAAGACTCCGTAAACTGCTTACGGAGTCTTTTTATCTTGCCTGTGATTCCGGGCGGCAAACCATAGTAGTAAAAAAGAGAAAAATGCCGCCATAATTGCGCGACGATTTTTGCCGCCGTATAATAACGATAACAAGGTGTATATGGAGGGCGAGGACACTATCCGCAGCTTAAAGTATGCTAGCCGCGCCGGCTATGGCCTTTCGCCGCAAGCGAAAGGTATCTAATAGTACGTGCATAACCGGGTTGGTTCTGTCCTTGACGGAGCCAACCCGGCTTATTTTGCGTGTCCGGGGTCATCATTATGGAAACTGCGCGGACTTACCGCCTCACGTTCGGGGTGGCGACCTCCCGCTCGCCGATGATGTTCTTGGCGCGCTCGAACAGCACGTGGGTGGTGTCGCCGCTGACGAGCTGATCGTTGGCCAGGGCGATGGGCGTTTCGGCGCACTGGCCGCAATGTCCGAGACAGGGTTCGGTGGATATATCGACATTGGTGAACTCGGCTTGGGCCTTGTCGGCCAGTTTCGCCATGCCCTCATGGGCGTTGAGGTTGGTTTCGCAGAATTTGAGCGTGTTCATGCCTGCACCTCGCATCGTGTTTTCTCACGCTTATTGTGGCCGGCGGCCCGCGATTTATGCAGGACGTCGGTTAAAAACGCCGCCGGGGGCGAACACTATTGAAAGCGAAAAGCGGGAGGTGCCGACGATGTTGATGAGCATGCTGATGATGAAACTGCTGGACCCCATGTTCGACGAGGCGACGGCGAAGATGCTGACCGAGGACTACAAGGACAACCCTTTCCTGTTGGCGACGGTGGCCGAGAAACTGACCCCGCGGGGGATAATCGAGGCCGGCATCCGCGCCGAGCTGGGCACGACGATCAGCAGGCCGCTCGGCAGCCCGGTGGTGCTGTCGCCGTGGAACAAGATCCTGCTGAATCCGTGTCAGCTTTTCAAGCTGCCCACGACAAATACGATCGAGATCACGACCGGAACGGTGATCGGACCGCGGGCCGCCAAGCCGCTGCAAATCGACATCCCCATCCTCATCACCGGCATGTCGTACGGCGGCTCGCTCAGCCTCCAGATGAAGATGGCCCTGGCTAAGGGGGCGGCGCTTACCGGTACGGCCACCAACACGGGCGAGTCGGCGGTGACTGACGAGGAGCGGGGCAGCGCCAAATACCTCATCGGCCAGTACCACCGCGGCGGGTGGCTGAGCGGCCCCGAACAGCTAGGCCGCCTTGACGCCATCGAAATTCAGCTCGGCCAGGGGGCCTGGGGCGGGGCGGTGGAGGAGCCCATCCGCCACGACAGCATCGGCGAACACCTAAGACGCACCTGGCAGCTCGAAAAAGGCCAGGATACGGCCATCAACGCCCGCATGCCCGGCAAGGAGAACACGCGGGACATTATCAAGATGGTCAATACGATGAAAGAGCAGTACGATGTGCCGGTGGGGGTTAAGATCGCCGGCAGCGACTACATCGAATACGAGCTGGCGGTCATCGCCCAGACCGAGGCCGACTACATCGTCATCGACGGCGCCGAGGGCGGCACGTCGCATGCGCCGCCGACGCTGGAAGACGACATGGGCCTGCCGACCTTATACTCGCTGGTGCGGGCGGTCGATTGGCTCGCCGAGAACGGCCTGCGCGACAAGTTCACCCTCATCATCACCGGCGGGCTGGTCACGCCGGGCCACTTCCTCAAGGCGCTCGCCCTGGGAGCCGACGCCGTCTACATCGGCACGGTCGCGCTGATGGCCGCGTTGCAGAGCCAGGTGGTCAAGGTCCTGCCGCAGGCGCCGCCCGCGCAGCTCGCCCTCTACGACGGCAAGATGAACGACAAGGTCGATATCGAAAAGGCGGCGCGGCATCTGGCCAACTTCCTCGAATCGTGCACCGCCGAAATGAAGCTGGCCGTGCAGGCGGCCGGCAAAAACGCCCTCAGCGAGCTCAATCGCGGCGACCTCGTGACCGTGGACCGGGACCTGGCCGAATTCGCCGGCATTCGCTACGCCGGCAGCCATCGCAGCGCCGGCGCACGGGATGACTACAGGGGCCGGGAAATGACGGGCCGGGCCGGGGAGCAGCCCTGGCAGCAATAACCTGCCGCCTGGCGGGAAACCGGTAAAAACAGCCTCCGGCGGGATATCCCGCCGGAGGCTGTCGTGTGACGATGACGAACCGGGCTTACTTCGCGGGCGCCTGGGCAGGCTCCGGCGAGACGTATAACGCGCCTCGCCGGGCAGACGAAAACCCCGGAGCATATGCCCCGGGGCGCAAGGTCACAGCAGGCCGCGCCGCCACAGCCCGTAAGCGCTGACGACGGCGGTGGCCACGGCGATGAGGAGCACGGTCACGAACCCGTTCTCGCCGCTGAAAGGAAGTCCTTCGACGTTCATTCCCCAGAAACTCGCCACCATCGTCGGTATCGCCAGCAGGATGGTCACGGCGGCGAGGAACTTGAGCACCTGGTTGAGATTGTTGGAGATAATCGACGTGAAAGCCCCCATCATGCCGCTCAACACATGGCTGTACATCTCGACCATCTCGATGGCCTGCTTATTCTCGATGATGACGTCCTCCAGCAGATCCTCGTCTTCCTCGTACATGGCGATGAGGTGCTGGAGCTCCTTGTTGGAGCGCAGGCGGAGCAGCCGTTCCAGCACGATGCCGTTGGAGCGCAGCGAGGCGGTGAAGAAGGTCAGGCCCTTTTGCAGCTCGAGGAGCTGGAATATCTCCTGATTTTTCACCGACTGGCGGAGGTCGCGCTCGATCTCGTCGGTGCGGCGGGTGATCTGCTTGAGGTATTTGAGATACAGGATAGCCGACTTATAAAGAATCTGGAAGAGGAAGCGCGTCTTTTTGTAGGTGGAGAAAGTGCGCGGCCCTTCGGCGGCAAACTCCTCGAGCACCTGATGACTTTCCAGGCAGACAGTGATAAAATAATCCTTGGTCAGGACGATGCCGAGCGGCAGCGTGTCGTAGCTGTAGCTGTCCCTTAGTGTGGGGGCGTTGGTGATGACGAGGATATAATTGTCCTCGATCTCCACACGGGAGCGCTCCTCTTCGTCGAGCGCCGCCCTGAGGGCGTCGGGGGGGACGCCCGTGATATCGGCGACGGCGGTCAGTTCGTCGGCGCCGGGAGCGATGAGGCTCAGCCAGGACCCTTTTTCCAGGGACGCTAGGGAGAGGTCGCGGAGCGTATCGCAGTTGGTTTTATAAATGCGCAGCATGGATGGTCCCTCCTTCGTGCGGGAAACACGCCATCCTATCTTGCACAGTTTAAGGCAAGAAATATGGATATTCCCCTGTATTTGCGTAAAAACGGCGATGGTCTGTCGATACAATGGTCTGTATCCATATTTCTCACCCGCCTTTCCTCTGGTAGTCTTTTGCTATTAAACTATACTCCCGTGGTGGCTATTAGTCAATACTATCGCGCCTGTTATATTCTGTCCCGGCGCCGGCCGCTTTACCAGCGGGCCGGCGCCGGCCAAAATTCCCAGAAAGGCTTTATTGACAGGGACGGGGCCTTTTGTTATAATACAATATGTGCCGGACACGGAGGGGTGTCCGAGTGGTTTATGGAGCTGGTCTTGAAAACCAGTGATCCCGCAAGGGACCGTGGGTTCGAATCCCACCCCCTCCGCCACGCGTATCTGGCGGCGGGATCACTTTGGCAGCGTTCGCTACGGAGTGGTACTCAAGTGGCTGAAGAGGACGGTTTGCTAAATCGTTAGACGGGTTACACCGTGCGTGGGTTCAAATCCCA
>JALHDI010000147.1 GCA_022839045.1 Sporomusaceae bacterium | reverse complement strand
GCCCGGCCGGCCGGCCGCCGCCGAAGCCGGCCTGGCCGAAGAACATATCGAAGATGTCCCCGAAGCCGCCCGCGCCGCCGAAGCCGCCGGCCCCGAACCCTCCCGGGCCGCCGCCCGACGCCGCGTCGAAGGCGGCGTGGCCGAACTGGTCGTACTGGCGGCGCCGCTCGGTATCGGACAGCACCTCGTAAGCCTCGTTGATCTCCTTGAACTTCGCCTCCGCCGTCTTGGGGTCGTCGCGGTTGACGTCAGGATGGTACTGGCGGGCCAGCTTGCGGAACGCCTTTTTTATCTCGTCTTCCGAGGCCGACTTGGCGACGCCAAGCACCTCGTAATAATCCCTTTTGCTCAACTCCACACCATCCCATAATCCGGCTTAACAGCCGGAAAAATCTCAAAAACCAAAAAGGAATGCCGGGACGTATAGAAAGCTCCAGCTGCAAGGCGGACCGGAGGATGCGCTACGACGACGGCCCCGGACGGGCCTAGTGCCGGACGCGCCAGGGATGGCGTAAGCGTCCGGTCGGCGTACTTGGTTGCGTACGTCGAGCGGCGCATCCGAGGACCAAGTGCGCAAGTTCTTAGCGCTTTAGCGCTTAGAACTGCGGCCTGCCCCTCGCGGGTACGCCGCAGATGGACTTTCTAGGCAATCCCCATGTAAATGTAACTCTCTATTTCTTCTTGTCGTCGTCCATCACTTTATAATCGGCATCGACGACCTTCTCGTCCTTCGGAGCTTCCTGGCCGGGGCCGGCTTCCGGCCCGGCCGCGCCCTGCGGGCCGGCCTGGTTGTAAACCGCCGAGGTCAGCTCGTACAGCGGCTTGGTCAGTTCCTCGGTGTCGGCCTTGATCTTCTCGATATCGTTGCCCTTAAGGGTTTCCTTGAGCTTGTCGGCCGCCTGCTGGACCTTTTCCACCAGCGCCTTGTCGGCCTTGTCGCCCAGGTCCTTGATCGTCTTCTCGGCCTGGTACACGAGCGAGTCGGCGCTGTTGCGGGCCTCGACCTCCTCGCGGCGCTTCTTGTCATCGGCCGCGTGGGATTCGGCCTCCTTCACCATCCGCTCCACCTCGTCCTTGGCCAGGCCGCCGGAAGCGGTGATGGTGATCTTCTGCTCCTTGCCGGTGCCCAGATCCTTGGCGGACACGTGGACGATGCCGTTGGCGTCGATGTCGAAGGTGACCTCGATGCGCGGCACGCCCCGCGGCGCCGGCGGGATGCCCGACAGCTCGAAGCGGCCGAGCGTCTTGTTGTAGGACGCCATCTCCCGCTCGCCCTGCAGCACGTGGATATCGACCGACGGCTGGTTGTCGGACGCGGTGGAGAACACCTGGCTCTTCGAGGTCGGGATGGTGGTGTTGCGGTCGATAATCTTGGTGAACACGCCGCCTAAAGTCTCGATGCCGAGCGACAGCGGAGTGACGTCGAGCAGCAGCACGTCCTTGACCTCGCCCACCAGCACGCCCGCCTGGATGGCGGCGCCCACGGCCACGCACTCGTCGGGGTTGATGCCGCGGTGCGGCTCCTTGCCGAGGAACTTCTTGATCGCCTCCTGCACGGCCGGGATACGGGTCGAGCCACCCACGAGGATGACCTTGTCGATATCCTTGGGAGCGAGGCCGGCGTCGGACAGCGCCTGGCGGGTGGGTCCCATGGTCGCCTCGACCAGGTCGGCGGTCAGCTCCTCGAACTTGGCGCGGGTGAGGTTGACATCGAGATGCTTCGGCCCGGACTGGTCGGCGGTGATGAACGGCAGGTTGACGTTGGTCGTCAGCACGCCGGATAGCTCGATCTTGGCCTTCTCGGCCGCTTCCTTGAGGCGCTGCATCGCCATGCGGTCCTTGGTCAGGTCGATGCCGCTCTCCTTCTTGAACTCGGCCACCAGCCAGTTCATAACCCGGTCGTCGAAGTCGTCGCCGCCCAGGCGGCCGTTGCCGCTGGTCGCCTTGACCTCGAATACGCCGTCGCCCAGCTCGAGGATAGACACGTCGAACGTGCCGCCCCCGAGGTCGAACACGAGGATGGTGTGGTCCTCGCCCTTGTCGAGGCCGTAAGCCAACGCGGCCGCGGTCGGCTCGTTGATGATGCGCAGCACCTCGAGGCCGGCGATCGCGCCGGCGTCCTTGGTCGCCTGGCGCTGGCTGTCGGTGAAGTACGCGGGCACGGTGATGACCGCTTTGGTTATCTTCTCACCCAGGTACGCCTCGGCGTCGGTCTTCATCTTCTGCAGGATCATCGCCGAGATTTCCTGGGGGGTATACTGCTTATCGTCGATCTTCACCGTATAGTTCGTGCCCATGTGGCGTTTGATCGAACTTACGGTGCGGTCGGGGTTGGAAACGGCCTGCCGTTTGGCCAGCTGGCCCACCAGGCGCTCGCCCGTCTTGGAGAAACCGACCACCGACGCCGTGAGACGGCTGCCTTCCGCGTTGGCGATGACCACCGGCTCGCCGCCCTCCATGAAGGCGACCACCGAGTTGGTCGTGCCGAGGTCTATACCGATGACTTTTGCCATGCTTTCTTCCTCCTTAGAATGAATCTGAAAATATAGTATCGGCTTAGGCTGGATTTAAAAGCTCCAGATGCAAGGCGGACCGAGGACGCGCCGCGACGCGTACTCGGAACGTACGCTAGCAAGCGCCCGCAGGGCCAACACAGCAGATGGACTTTTAAATCAGCCGTAGTTAGCTGTTGCTGACGACTTTTACCATGCTCGGCCTCAATACCTTCCTGCCCATCTCGTACCCCTTTTGCAGCTCCTCGACGATCAGCCCGTCGGCCTGGCCGGCGTCCTCCACCCGCATCACCGCTTCGTGGCAGGCCGGGTCGAACGGGTTGCCGACCGCGGCGATCGGCTTGACGCCGAGCCGCTCCATGATGCCGCCGAGCTGGCGGTAGACCATCTCTACCCCGGTGCGGAGCTGGGCGGCGTCCTGGACGGAAGCGGCCAGGGCCCGCTCGAAATTGTCGAGGACGGGCAGCAGTTCTTTAAGCACGCCGTACGCGACCACCTGGGACAGCTCCTCTTTCTCCTGGCGGGAGCGGCGGCGGAAATTGTCGAAGTCCGCCTGCAGCCTAAGGAGCCGGTTGTTCAGTTCCTCGAGCTCGCGGTTCTTGTCGTCGAGCGCTTCCATCATTTCCTTCATCTCGGCGCCGTCGAAGCACACCTGCCCGTCGGCGACGCTCTCCGGCGCTTCCGGTGCGGTCGTCGCCGCGCCTTGCTGCTGTTCGGCCTGATTTCGTTCCTCCATATTAACCATATCACCTCGCGTATAATGAATCGGCCCACGCCGGAACGGCAGGTGCCGGCTAGAAATCCGGCATGCTGGCGTCGCCCGCGGCCTGCTTGGCGGCGTTGGCCCCTTCCTCTTTCTTCTTAATGATCGTGTCGATGCGGAGAATCGCCACCGCCACCTCGCCGGCCGCCTTGATGGCGTGCATCTTGACCGGCACCGGGTCGACGACGCCGCGCGCCAGCATATCGGCGATCTCGCCGTTGTCGCAATCGACGGCGAGCGAATCGGAGCCCTGCGCCGCCTGGGCCGCCATGACCTCCTCCACCTTCTCCAGCGGATTGAAGCCGGCATTCTCCACGATCTGCGAGAGCGGACGCCTCAGCGCGCTTGCCACGCAATCCACGCCGTAGGCGGCCATCCCCTTGATATTCTCCCGCGCCTTCTCGACCTGGCGGGACACGGCGACCTCCACCGCGCCGCCGCCCGGCACGCAGCCGCCCTTGACCGCGGCCTGCAGGCTGGAGGCGGCGTCCTTGGCGATGCGCTCCCGCTCGCCGACCACCTCTTCCGTCGCCGCGCCCACCAGGATGGTGGCCATCGGCTTGCCTTTGCCGCCGAGAATACGGATTTGTTCCAGTTTTTCGTCCTCGTAGACCTTATCGGCGAAGCCCAGATACTTCCCGATTTCGGCCGGGTCCTTCTTCAGCCCGGTGCGCTTGATGGGACGGGCGCCGCAGTGTTCGGCCACCCGCCGCATATCCTTGTTCGACACCCGTTGCACCACCATAATGCCGGCATCGGTGAGGATCTCCTCCGCCGAATCGTGGACGCCGCGGTCGACCAGCACCGCCTTGACATCCATGGCGGCGAGCTTGCGGACGTTGCCCTTGAACTCCTCCTGAAGCTCTATGTAACGTTTGAAACCCGCCTCGGTGCCGAGCGCGCCGTCCTCGATCTCCTCCGGCTCCAGCGCGTCGTCCACCAGCAGCAGCCGGGCGTTTTCGACCGCCTGCGGCATATCCTTGCTCATCCGCTCCTTGTCGACGATCACGCCCATGAAAACCTCGTTGTCCGCGCCTTCCTCGGCGGTAACGATATCCGACAGCTTGAAATTGGCCTCGTTGAGCTTCTCCAGGCCGATAAGCCTGGCGGCCGCCACCACGAGGTCGGCGATGTCGCGGTGTTCGCGGCCGGCGATAACGGCGATGTTCGTAATCATCGGGTCGTCCACCGAGCTCACCTGGCGGGCGCGTTCCTTGACGCCGTCCAGCGCGACGGCGATGCCGTGCCTGACGCCCTCGATGACCCTCGCCACCGGCACGCCGCGGACAACCTGGTTGACGCCCTCGGCCACCAGCCCGCCGGCCATGATGGTGGCGGTCGTCGTGCCGTCGCCCACCTCGGCCTGCTGGGCCTTGGCTATATTGATCAGCATCTTGGCGGCGGGATGGTTGACATCCATCTTATCCAGGATGGTCACGCCGTCGTTGGTGATGATAACCTCGCCGAAGCGGTCCACCAGCATCGTGTCGAGGCCTTTCGGGCCGATCGTGCCTTCCACCGAAGCCGTGATGGCCCGCACGGCGCTGGCG
>JALHDI010000146.1 GCA_022839045.1 Sporomusaceae bacterium | reverse complement strand
CCCCCCCCCGCCAAGACGTCGCATTCTCTACTTGCATGTATATGACGGCAGGGGGAAAAACATAACAAAAAAGTGCACAAGCTACACGCTTACCGGCCGTTGATAAGCGAAACTTGGCGCGGGCGATTGGACGGCTAGCTTTGCGTCCGGCAAGGCCAAATGCCGGGATAAGCTGCAATTCGTAAAAAAACCGGGGCGCACAATCGCACCCCGGGCTCATCGCACTTAATATCTAGGCAGCTTGCCCTGTTCCTCGCAGTAAGCGGCGGCGCCGATCTCCCGCATGCGGTCGTTGATGGCCCGCCAACGGTCGCGGAGGCGGCCTTCGAACTGCCTGTCGCAGGGATACTCGCCGCACTGGAAGCAGAAATCCACCCCTTTGTCACGGTGGCATGTTTTGGCGGTGCAGTCCAGCGGGCAGGTGACGTTGTTGCCCCGGCAGCCGCTGCAGGGCGCGGCGGCGAACGACTCCAGCACGGCGGCGAACTGTCCGTAGTGGGCGAACTCGGGGCGGCCGGCGGCCTTCATCGCGGCCAGCCGCTGATAGTTGCCGAGCAGCTCCTTCAGCCGGGTGCTCAGAGCCTGAATCTCGCCGTGCCGGAAGTCGGCGCAGCGGCTGCAGTCCAGGCCGCACGGCGCCAGGCGGGATACGGCGTCATGGTATTCCATGCGATCACTCCCTAAAAGAGTATCTTCTGCCGACGCATGTAAATGTTGAGCAGGATGCCGATGCTGACAAGGTTGGTGGTGAGCGAGCTCACCCCGTAGCTCATGAGGGGCAGCGGGATTCCCGTGACCGGCATGATGCCGGCGGTCATGCCGACGTTGACCAGCACATGGAAGGCGAGCATCGAGGTGATGCCGGTGGCGAGCAGCATGCCGAAGTTGTCGCGGGCCTCGCCGGCGACCTTAACTCCCCGGTAGAGGAGAATGAGGTAGAGGGTGAGGACGACGAACGAACCTACGAACCCGAATTCCTCGCCGATGACAGCGAAGATGAAGTCGGTGTGGTTCTCGGGCAGGAAGTTAAGCTGGCTCTGCGTGCCGGCGAACAGGCCCTTGCCGAACAGCATCCCCGAGCCGATGGCGATCTTCGACTGAATGATATGGTAGCCGGAGCCGAGCGGGTCGACATTGGGATCGAGGAAGACGGTCAGCCGCATTTTCTGGTAGTCCTTGAGAAAGTGCCAGAATATCGGCATGAAGGCGATACCCGCGCCGATGATGGTGGCGAGATGCTTCATCCTGATGCCGGCGATGAACATCATGCCGAAAAGGATGGCGATAAAGACGAGCGAGGTGCCGAGGTCGGGCTGCTTGAGCACCAGGAGGAAGGGAACGCCGACGAAGGCGAAGATGGGCACCAGGTCCTTGTAAGTATTGAGCCGGCCCTGCCGTTTATCCAGAAGGTGGGCCAGCGAGACGATCATTATCAGCTTGGCGAATTCGGATGGCTGGAGGCTGATGGGGCCGATCTGGATCCAGCGCTGCGCGCCGAGGGCCGACTGGCCGACAAACATTACCGCCAGCAGCATGACGAGGTTGACGACGTACAAGATATTGGCGTACTTGCCGAGCGATTTGTAGTCGAAGTGCAGCAGGACGAAAATGACCGCCAGGTTGGCGAGGGCGAAAAAGCCCTGGCGCTGGACGTACCAGTAGCGGTCTTCGCCGGGGGTGTTGATGTGGGTGGCGCTGCCGATGATAACAAGGCTGATAAGAACAAGAAGAACCGTCACGGTAATGACGGTAATATCGAGATTTTTCAGGAGGCGCCGGCTAAGCATGGGTTTACCCTAACCTTCCGAGTGTATTCCTATATATTATAGCCGTATTTAGGTACCCAGTCCAGTTGGAAGGAATACGCAGAATGAAAGCTGCTTATAAAGTCCATCTGCGGTGCACCCGCTAGGGGTAGGCCGCCGCTCTAAAGCGCTGAAGCGCTAAGAACGGCGCACTTAGCCCCTCCGGGCGCTTGCTAGCGTACGACCCAAGTACGCGTCGCGGCGCGTCCTCGGGACGCCTTGCATCTGGAGCTTTCTAAACAGCTTTCAACTACTCTGTTGGCAGCGCGCCGCGCTTCATCCTGTTCACTGGGATGTTCGCCACCAGCGCGACCTGCGAGGTGTTGGTCTGGGTCAGATTGACCTCCATATCCTTCTCGTTGATCTCCATGTAGTTGGAGATTACTTTTATCATATCCTCCTTGAGCACTTCCATGAACTGCGGCGACACGTTGACCCTGTCATGGACGAGGACGAGGCGCAGCCTTTCCTTGGCTATATCCTTGGACTTGGACGTTTCCTTGCCGAATAGCTTCTGCAACAGGTCGAACACCCTTATCCCTCCTTGAAGCCGAAGATTTTTTTCAGTCTGCTGAAGAAGCCGCTCTCCGCCTCCATCGACATCAGCGGCACGTTCTCGCCCATCATCCGCCGGACGATGTTCTTGTAAGCCGTGCTGGCTGCCGAGGCCGGGTTGACCACGGCCGGCTCGCCCCGGTTGGTGGAGATGACGATATACTCGTCCTCGGGGATGATGCCCAAAAGGTCGACGGCCAGAATCTCGATGATGTCATCGATGTCCATCATGTCGCCCTTCTTCACCATGTGCGGACGGATGCGGTTGACGATCAGCTTGGGGTTGCTCTTGCCCTCCGCCTCCAGCAGGCCGATGATGCGGTCGGCATCGCGTACCGCCGAGACCTCGGGGGTCGTTACGATTACGGCGCGGTCGGCGCCGGCGATGGCGTTCTTGAAGCCCTGCTCGATGCCTGCCGGGCAGTCGATGAGGACATAGTCGAACTCCTGGGCAAGATCCTTGCACAGTTTCTGCATCTGGTCGGGGCTCACCGCCGTCTTGTCCCGCGTCTGGGCAGCCGGCAGGAGGTACAGCGTCTCGTAGCGCTTGTCGCGGATGAGGGCCTGCTTGAGGCGGCAGTTGCCTTCGGTGACGTCGACAAGGTCGTATACGATCCGGTTTTCCAGCCCCATGACCACGTCGAGGTTCCTCAGGCCGATATCGGCGTCGATAAGGACGACCTTCTTGCTTGCCTACCCCGCCCTTGCCGGAGGTGATTACGATTACTTCGCCCATATACCAAGATTCCTCCCTATCTGTTGGCTGGCTCGATGACAACGCTGCCTTCCTTTATACGGGCCGTCTCGATGCAAGACGGCTTGTCCAACTCGTCGGGCGCCCTGGCGATCAGCCCGGCGATGCGCAGTTGGGTGGCAACGATCCTGTTGGCGGTGATGGTGGCCGTCTCGTCGCCGTACGCGCCGGCGTGGGCCACCCCCCGGCAGGCGCCGAGGATGATGATGTCCCGGCCGGCGATCACCTGAGCGCCGGGGTTGACGTCGCCGATGACCACCACCGATCCCGGATGGACGATCTTCTGGCCGCTCCTGAGCGTCCTGGCGACGACGAGGGCGTTTATCTCGTAGCCTTCCCGCTCAACGGCGGCCGGGGCGTCCTCCGTCCCGTCGCGGTCCCCGGGCCCGTCCGGCGCGCAGACCAGCCCGAATTCGCCCAGCACCGCGGCAAGCTGCCGCTTTTCGTCGCCGGTCAGCCTGAGCGCGGGCGGCAGCTTCATCATCGTGCCGCGGGGGAAAAACTCGTCGGCGGCGGCCAGTTTAGCGGCCAACCGCTCCAGGGCGGCGGCGAAGTCGTCCGTGTTCAGGACAAGCTGCACCTCGCCGTTGACTCCTTTGAAGGATACCTCTTCGCCCTTTGCGGCCACAAAACCACCCTCGTATATAACATAACACTGCTACCTTTCAGTAAATTCGCGCCGACCGCCGATAATCCTGCCATTTATTCACATGCCGGCCGAAATCGCCGCTAAATCTTGAAGATATGGCGGTGGCGGAAGCGGAAACGGATGTGCTTCTCGAAATACTCGTCGCGGGATGCGGCGGTCAGGAGCGATTCGTAAACCACGAGGGGAACATCGCGGTACTCGCACAGGCCGCCGGCGTGGAACTCCACCTCCAGAATCCTGGTTTCGGCATCGTAGCGGACAGAACGCAGGTTGGACTTCACTGTTGTTCCGCGCATGGGCATGCCGCCTTTCATTTGTCGTCCGGCCCAGCGGGCCTTGATATGATTTTTCTCGCCCGACGCCGTTTCTCCTGCCAATAACTCCCACCTGCGGCAAATAATCGCGAAAAACCGGCCGCCCCGCCCGCCGGTGCGCTTATTGTCCAGCCCGGCCGGACATGGTAAGATAAAAGTGTCAAAAATACCCTTTTCGGGAGGCAAATATGGCAACAAGCGAAATCAAACGCTCCGTCTGTCCCTACGACTGCCCTGACACCTGCGGCCTGCTGGTTACGGTGGAAAGCGGCCGGGCGACCGCCGTGGCCGGCGATCCCGCCCATCCCTTCACCCGCGGCACGCTCTGCCCGAAGATGGCCCACTACGAACGAACCGTCCACTCGCCGGACCGCCTGACCCGGCCTCTGCTGCGCACCGGCCCTAAAGGCGCCGGCGAGTTCCGGCCGATTTCCTGGCCGGAGGCCGTCGACCGCATCGCCGAGCGCTGGCGCGCGATCATCGCCGCCCACGGCGCCGAAGCCATCCTCCCCTACTCTTACGCCGGCACCATGGGCCTCGTCCAGCGCAACGTCGGCCATGCCTTCTTCCATCGCCTGGGGGCCTCGCGCCTGGAGCGGACCATCTGCTCCTCCTCCAAGGACGCCGGCTGGAAAGCGGTAATGGGCAACACCCTCGCCATACACCCCGACGAGGCGATGGACAGCGACCTCATCATCCTCTGGAGCCTCAACGCGGTCGCCACCAACATCCATTTCCTCCACAGCGTGCGCGAAGCCAAAAAACGCGGCGCCCGCGTCTGGCTGATCGACACCTACGAGACGCCCACCGCCCGCATCGCCGACCGCGTCTTCCTCACCCGGCCGGGCGCCGACGCCGCCCTCGCCCTGGGAATGATGCACGTCATGGTCCGCGACGGTCTCGTCGATAAAGCGTTCATCGCCAAACACGTGCACGGCTACGAAGAGTTCGCCGCCCGCATCCTCCCCTCCTACCCGCCCGAAGCCGTCAGCGCCCTCACCGGGTTGCCGGCGGACGTCATCGAGGAACTGGCCCGCGGCTACGCCGCCGCCGAAGCGCCGCTCATCCGCCTCGGCAGCGGCCTGTGCCGCTACGGCAACGGGTCGATGACGGTAAGGACCGTGACCTGCCTGCCCGCCCTGGCGGGAGCATGGGCGAAGCGCGGCGGCGGCCTGCTCGGCAACCTGGCCACCGGCGGCGCCATCGACACGGCGGCCGTGACCAGGGAAGATTTCGTCACCGCCCCCACCCGCATCATCAACATGAATAAACTCGGCGCAGCCCTGACCGAGCTTAGCGACCCGCCGGTCATGAGCCTGTACGTATACCACTCCAATCCCGCCGCCGTCACCCCCGACCAGAACAAGGTGCTGGCCGGCCTGGCCCGCGAGGACCTGTTCACCGTCGTCCACGAGCGGTTCATGACCGACACCGCCCGCTACGCCGACATCGTCCTGCCGGCCACCACCTCGCTCGAGCACAGCGACATCTACCGCTCCTACGGACATTACTGCCTCCAGCGCGCCTACCCGGTCATCGAACCGGTCGGCGAGGCGAAGGCCAACCTGGACGCCTTCCGGTTGCTGGCCGCGGCCATGGGCTTTACCGACGGGGTATTCGCCCGCACCGCCGACGACCTCATCGAGGAAATGCTGGCCAAGCCGACGCCGTGGCTGGCGCAGACCGGCACCGCCATCGCCGGTCTGTGGGACGGCAAGGCGGTGGAACTGCCGCTGCCGGCGGACGCCAAGCTGACCTTCAAGACTCCCTCGGGCAAGATCGAGCTGCTCAACCCGGCCGACCCCGAGCCGCTGCCGCGCTACCTCCCGCCCCACGGCGACGACGCCCCCCTGTGGCTGATGACCGCCCCCACCCCGATAATGCTCAACTCCTCCTTCTGCGAACGCCCCGATCTTTTGACCGGCCAGGCCATGACCCTCAAGCTCAACCCGGCCGACGCCGCCGTGCGGGGCCTGGCCGACGGCCAGCGGGTGACGGCCTTCAACAGCCGTGGCGAGGTCGCCTTCGTCCTCGGCGTGACGCCCGGCGTCCCGGCCGGGGTCGCGGTGGCCGAAGGCGTGTGGTGGACCAAAGACGCCCCTGGCGACCGCACCGTCAACGCCCTCACCTCCCAGCGCCTCACCGACCGCGCCGCCGGCAGCACCTTCTACGACACGAAGGTTGACGTAAGGGCGGGGTAAAAAACTAAGACCCGGGATATATTCCCGGGTCTTTTCGTTACCTATATGATTTACAACGCCGTTTTCGGCTTATATACCCTCCCGCTCTCGTCCGGCTTTTGGGTCAGGTTGAACGCCGCCTCGAAGATCTTCCTGGCGATCGGCGCCGCGGCGTCCGATCCGAAGCCGCCCTGCTCGACGATGACCGCGACGACGACGCGCGGGTCCTCATAGGGCGCGTAGGCCACGAACCAGCCGTGGTCGTCGCCGTGGGAATTCTCGGCCGTACCCGTCTTACTGGCCATCGAAATGGGGAAGTCGGTGAAGATATAGCCGGCGGTGCCGCCTTCACGGCCTACGTCGTGCAGAGCCTCGCGGATCAGGTTGAGGGTGCGGTCCGATATCTTGATGTTGCCCGTCTCCTCCGGAGCGAACTGCTTGACGACTTCGCCGCCGGGAGAAACGATCTTGCTCACGAGATAGGGGCGGTAGCGGTGGCCGCCGTTGGCCACCTGGCTCATGACCACGGCCATCTGCAGCGGCGTCGCCAGCTGGAAGCCCTGGCCGATGGCGGCGTCGAACGTTTCCGATAAGTACCAGTCCTCGCCGTAGACCTTCTCTTTATAACGGCGATTGGCAACCAGGCCGTCGGACTCGCCCGGCAGGTTGATGCCGGTGAAGGCGCCGAGGCCGAACATGCGGGCGTATTGCTCCAGGTTGTCGATGCCCAGGCGGTTGCCCATTTCATAGAAATATACGTTGTCGGACTTGGTCAGCGCTTCCTTGAAATCTATCCAGCCCAAAGCCTCGCCCATCGCGTTGGTCTTCGGGATGATCCAGTGGGTGCCGGAATCGAAGATCTTCTCCTCGGGCGTCACCTTGCCCAGCTCCAGCGCAGCCGCGCCGGTGATGATCTTGAAGGTCGAGCCGGGGGAGTATTCGCCGGAAATGGCCCTGTTGTCCATGGGATGGAAGGGGTTTTCGTTGATCACCTTCCAGTCCTTAGAGGAGATGCCGCCGTTGAAGAGGTTGGGGTTGAAGGCCGGCCGGCTGACCATCGCCAGTATCTCGCCCGTCCGCGGGTTCATGACAACCGCCGCCGCGGCCTTGGCGTTGGGGTTGCCCAGCTTGGTCTGCAGAAAAACGAGATGCTCGTCGATCGCCTTTTCGGCCGCTTTCTGGATGCGGTAGTCGATGGTCGTAACCAGGTTGTTGCCCGGGATGGCCTCCTTCTTGCCCAGCACCTGGACAGCCCGGCCGTTGACGTCAACCTCCACCTGGCCGCCGCCGGCGGCCCCGCGAATCTCCTTGTCGTAAACCTTCTCCAGCCCGAACTTGCCGACAATATCGCCCGTCTTGTAGCCGTCGGCCTTGCGTTTTTCGAGCTCGGCCTCGCTTATCTCGCTCACATAGCCGAAGACGTGGGCGCCAAGCTCGTTGTTGATGTAGTTGCGGACCGGCTGGATCTCGATAACGACGCCGGGCATCTCCCGGCGGCGTTCCTCGATGCGGGTGACGACGTCAGGGCCGATGTCGGATTTGATGCGGATGGGATCGAAGGAGCCCTTCTGCTGGGCGACCTTGGCCTTGATCTCCGCCGGGTCCATGCCGAGGATGCCGGCCAGCTTATCGACGACATCGTCCGGGATGGGGCCGGAAATCGGCACGATGGTCACGGTGAACCCCGGCCGGTTAGAAACAAGCGGCACCCCGTTCCGGTCGT
>JALHDI010000028.1 GCA_022839045.1 Sporomusaceae bacterium | reverse complement strand
CATCACCCCGAATACTGTTTTTTTCGGGAGCAACTTTACCCGCACAGTAAAGTTTCCCGATTTCTTCGGGGATTATTCCGGAATATGTAGCATTTATTGTCTCTAGGGGTCATTTTTACGGCTATATTGAAAATAAATCGCGCAAGCTTACGCTTGCGCTTTATTTTTCCATATTTCTTTGCATGACTTCGCTGATGTTATCATCTCCGCGGCATTATCCAGGGCTGCCCTGGTAATGTTGTCGCCGGAGATCATCCGGGTTACCTCCTGCAGGTGAGCCTCGTCGTCAAGTATTTTGACGACGGTGCTCGTCCTGTCGCCGTTCACTCTTTTTTCGACCGCCAGGTGACGGTCAGCCATCGCCGCCACCTGCGGGAGGTGAGTCACGCACAGGACCTGCTTGTCGGCGGCGACGAGGGCGATTTTCTCGGCGACCATTCTGGCGGTTTGGCCGCCGATGCCGGCGTCGACTTCGTCGAAGATCATCGTGCCGACGCCGCCCGCGCTGGCGGCGACCGTCTTGAAGGCCAGGGCGATGCGGGACAGTTCGCCGCCCGAGGCGACCTTGGCCAAGGGTTTGGCTTCTTCGCCGGGGTTGGCGGAAAATAAGACGGCGACTTCGTTGATGCCGGTGGGCGTAAAGCGCGACACCGTTCTGACGTCGATGGCGAGGGCGGCTTGGGGCATGCCGAGGTCGACGAGGTGGGCGCGGACCTTGCCGGCGAGTTCGGCGGCGGCGTGGCGGCGCAATCGGTCGAGTTCGTCGGCCGCCTGGGAGAGTTCCTTTTCGGCGGCGGCCCGCTGGGCGCCGAGCGCGGCGAGGCGTTCCTCGTAGTTGGTGATGTCGGCCAACTCGTCCGTCGTCTTACGGTAGTATTCGAGGATATCGGCGATGGTGGCGCCGTATTTGCGTTTAAGGGTGTGGATAGCGTCCATCCGCTCTTGCAGTTTGGCCAGCCGCCCGGGATCGAAGTCGATGTTTTCCCGGTAGTCGCGCAGGTCCGCGGCGATGTCCTCGAGCTGGTAGATCGCGTCGCTGATGGTTTCCATTTTCGCGGCGAGGGCGGGGTCGAAACGGGCCGCGTATTCCAGTTCCTTGCGGGTTTCGGCGAGGTCGGACAAGACGCCGCCGGAACCTTTCGCTCCCTCGGATAGCAGGCCGTAGGACCGTCCTACGGCACCGATTATCTTTTCGGCGTTGCCCAGCAGTCTGATCTCCCGGGCGAGCTCTTCTTCTTCGCCGTCTTTGAGGGCGGCGGCGGCGATTTCTTGGGTTTGCCAGGTCAGCATGTCGAGGCGCTGGGCCCGTTCGCGCGAGTCGGTCTCGGTGCGGGCGAGGGCGGCGCCGAGTTCATTCCAGGCGGCGTACAGTCCGCGGTAGCGGTCGAGCTTTTCCCGGCCACCGGGCAGGAAGGAATCGACCATTGCCTGGTGGGCTTCCGGCCTCAGGAGGGCTTGGTGCTCGTGCTGGCCGTGTAGGTCGACGAGTTCGTCGCCGAGTTGGCGCAGCACGCCGACGGTGACATGGCAACCGTTGGCGAGGATGGCGGTCTTGCCCTGCCGCGACAGGTAGCGGCTGATTATCAGGGTGGCGCCGTCCTCAACCGGTATGCCCTGGTCGTCGAGGATGGCGCGGACGTTGGCGTTGGCGGCCACGTCGAATACGGCCTCAACCCGGAAGGAGTCGCAGCCGCTGCGGATGGCGTCGCGTTCGGCCCTGCTGCCCAGAAGGGTGCTGAGAGCGTCGACGAGGATGGATTTGCCGGCCCCCGTTTCGCCGGTGAGGATGTTGAGCCCGCCGGCGAATTCGACGCTGGCCTGTTCGATAAGGGCGAAATTGGTGACTGTCAGGGTTTTCAGCATCGAGAGTCTCCTCCCCCACCTGCGTCGTCAGAGCAGGGCCCGGAACCTGGCCAGAACGCCGGCCGCCGCTTCCGGAGGCTTGACGACGATGAAGACCGTGTCGTCGCCGCCGACCGTGCCGATGATTTCCGGCCAGCGGGTGCTATCGACCGCGAAGGCGACCGCCTGGGCGAGGCCGGGTACCGTTTTGATGACGATAATGTTCTGGCTGTAGTCCATGCCGACGACCGAGTCCTGGAAGGCGCGTTCGAGGCGCGACTGGGAAAAGACGAGGTTCTGTTCGGGAGGAAAGGCGTAGCGGTACCGCCCGTCGCCGCTAGGGACTTTGATGAGCATTAGTTCCTTGATGTCGCGCGATACGGTGGCCTGGGTCACCTCGATGCCCTTTTTCCGCAGCGCTTCGGCCAGTTCTTCCTGGGTCTCGACAGCCTGATTCTCGATGATCTCTTTAATGCGTGCGTGACGCGAAGCCTTCATACCGTTCACTTCCTGTCTTCCCGATTATGTATAGGATGGGCGGCTCGTTCCTCTGGTTGAGCATCCGCCAGGCAGCGGCTGTGAATTCCGTCTGGGGAAGCGTCGCGAGGTAGTCGGCCACCGCGGTATTTTCTTCTTCGCCGGCGGCGTGGCCGGGGTAGGCGACGATGGTGACGATGCCGCCGGGGGCTAGGTGCCGGGTTATCGCCCCGAGAGCGGCTACGGTGGTGGCGGCGCGGGTGGTGAAGCCATGATCGCCGCCCGGGCGGTAGCCGAGGTTGAACATGGCGGCGTCAACCGGGGCGGTCACATAATCGGCGACGTGGCTGTGGCAGTCGCGGGTGAGGCGGCATTTGCCGCTCAAGCCGTGTTCGGCCAGGCGACGGGCGGTGGCGTCCAGCGCTTCCGGCTGAAGGTCGAAAGCCCAGACGACCGCGTCGGCGGGGGTGTGGGCGGCCAGGAAAAGAGCGTCGTGCCCGTTGCCGGCGGTGGCGTCGACCACCGTCCGTGCGGCGGCGAGCCTGTCCAGCAGTAAATTTCGGGCCATCGCGAGCGCGTTATCAATTGTCATTGTCGTCGTCCCGCCATAGTTTGGTGCGCAACGTCTGGGAGTAGCTCTGGCCGCTGAGGCGGATGAATCTGGCCCGGTAGGGGGCGCGCCTGATGATGACGATGTCGTCGGGCCTGAGGCTGAAGACCGTCTGTCCGTCGGCGGTCATGACGATGTCGTCGTGGGTCGCCTGCATGGTTATTTTGATTTCTTCCTTTTCCGAAACCACCAGAGAACGGGCGTGAAGAGAATGAGGGCAAATGGGGGTAAGGAGGATGACCTTGAGGTTCGGGTTGACTACCGGCCCGCCGGCCGACAGGGAGTAGCCGGTCGAACCGGTGGAGGTGGCGACGATCAGGCCGTCGGCCGGGTAGCGGGCGATAAGGGCGCCGTCGATGAAGAGCTTCAGCCTGATGAGGCGCGAAAATCCTCCCTTGGTGACAACGACGTCGTTGACGGCCGAGGAGATGAAGAGGTCTTGTCCGCCGCGCCGGACGATGGCGTCAAGCATCAGGCGCTCTTCGACGAAGTAATCGCCGCGGGTAAGGCGGTCGATGGCCGGGCCGAGATCGGGCAGCTCGACTTCGGTGAGAAAACCCAGCTGGCCCATGTTGATGCCGCAGATCGGGACGCCGGCCGGGGCAAGTTCGCGGGCGGCGCTGATGAGGGTGCCGTCGCCTCCCAGGGTGATGGCGAGGTTGATTTGCTCCTTTAGCTCCTCCCGTCCGCAACCGAGGTCGGAATAGTTCATTTCCCGGGCCGCGTCCGTGGGCAGAAGGGTGCGGATGTTGCTTTCCTTGAAGTGCTGGATCAGCCAGCCGAGCACGGTGCCGACGCTTTCTTTCCTGGTGTTCGGGAATATGCCGACGGTTAGCACGGCCTCCCCTCCCCTATTCATCCGCGCAAGGCGGCGTGGGCTTCCGCCACCGTCTCGTCGACGGCGGCGTCGCTTATCCCTGCGCCTGCGGCGGCAGTTTTCAAGTATAGAAGATATTCGATGTTGCCTTCCGGCCCCTTGACCGGCGAGTAAGTAACCCCGACGGGTATAAGGCCCATTTCGCGGGCGACGGCGACGATGCGCAGGATTACTTCGCGGTGGACGGTGGCATCTTTTACGACGCCGCGCTTGCCGACCTTTTCCCGCCCGGCCTCGAACTGCGGCTTGACGAGCGTTACCGCCTCGCCCGCCGGCACAAGCAGCGTACTTACGACCGGCAGTACTTTGTCGAGCGAGATGAAAGCCACATCGACGGTGGCGAAATCTATCGGTTCGCCGAGATCGGCCGGCGTTACGTCGCGGATGTTGGTGCGCTCCATGTTGACCACCCGCAGGTCGGTCCTGAGCGACCAGGCCAGTTGGCCGTAACCTACGTCGATGGCGTATACTTTGGCCGCTCCGTTCTGCAGGGCGCAGTCGGTGAAACCGCCGGTGGAGGCCCCGATATCGGCCACGATTTTGCCGGCGAGGTCGATGCCGAATATCGCCAGCGCTTTGGCCAGTTTCAGTCCGCCGCGGCTGACGTAGCCGAGGTCGCGTCCGTTGACGGTTACGACCGCCGTTTCCGGCACGAGCGTTCCCGCTTTGTCGGTCTTCCGGCCGTCGACATAAACCTGCCCGGCCATTATCATGGCCTTGGCGCGCTCGCGGCTGGCCGCCAACCCTTTCTGCACGACAAGGGTGTCGAGGCGCTCCTTGGCCATCACCGCACCCCGAACCGCTGCATGTATTGGGAGACGACGGCGGCTATGCCTTCGCCGGTGAGGCCGTATTTGGCGAGGAGTTGGGGGCGCGATCCGTGCTCGATGAACTTATCCGGCAGGCCGACCCGGAAGACTTTGACCCAGTTGAGGTTTTCCGCGTTGACGTATTCGAGGACGGCGGAGCCGAAGCCGCCGGCGAGCAGGTTGTCTTCGACTGTCACGATCACGCCGACGTCCCGCGCCAGGCGACGGATGAGCTGCTCGTCGAGGGGTTTTATGAAGCGGGCGTTGACGACACCGGCCCGGATGCCGTGACGCGCAAGCAGGTCGCTGGCCGCCAGGCAGGGCGCGGCCATGACGCCGGAGGCCAGCAGGACGACGTCCTTCCCGGGGCGGAGTTCTTCCGCCCGGCCTATGTCGAGCTTGCGGAACGGTTCGGTGGTGTCGACGCCGAGACCGCAGCCGCGCGGGTAGCGGATGGCCACCGGCCCGGACAGTTTGAAGGCGGTGTAGAGCATGTGGCGCAGCTCGTTTTCGTCTTTGGGGGCCATGACGGTGAGGTTGGGGATGTGGCGGAGATAGGAGTAGTCGAACACGCCCTGGTGAGTGGGGCCGTCCTCGCCGACGATGCCGGCGCGGTCGATGGCCAGCACCACCGGCAATTTCTGCAGGCAGACGTCGTGGATCACCTGGTCGTAGGCGCGCTGGACGAAGGTGGAGTAGATGGCCACGACCGGCTTTTTGCCTTCGGCGGCCAGGCCGGCGGCCATTGTCACGGCGTGGGGCTCGGCGATGCCGACGTCGAAGAAGCGGCCGGGAAAGCGGGCGGCAAATTTCTTCAGACCGGTGCCTTCGGGCATGGCGGCGGTGATGGCGACGATATCCGGGTCTTCTTCGGCGGCCGCTATCAGGGCGTCGCCGAAGACAGCGGTGTAGGCGGGGTTGCTGCCGTTCTTGATGATTTCCCCCGATTCGACGCAGAAGGGTCCGACGCCATGGAACTGGTCGGCGTTGCTTTCTGCCGGGGCGTAGCCTTTGCCCTTGCAGGTTATGACGTGGATAAGCACCGGGCCCTTCATGTGCTTGCTCTTTTGCAGCACGTCGGTCAGCGAGGCGATGTCGTGGCCGTCGATGGGCCCGATGTACGTGAAGCCGAGTTCCTCGAAGAGCATTCCGGGGACGACCAGGTATTTGAGGCCGTCTTTGAGCCTTTCCACCGTGTTGGCGACCCGTTCGCCGATGGCGGGGATGCGCTTGAGAAGATATTCGACGTCGTGCTTCATGCGGTAGTAGGTCGGGTCGGTCCGCAGTTTGGACAGATAACCGGACATCGCGCCGACATTGCGGGCGATGGACATTTCGTTGTCGTTGAGGATTACGGTGAGGTCGCGTTCCAGATGACCGGCGTAGTTGAGGGCTTCGTAGGCCTGGCCGCCGGTGAGCGAGCCGTCGCCGATCACGGCCACCACCTGGTAGTGTTCCTTGTTGATGTCCCTGGCGAGCGCCACGCCCAGGGCGGCGGAAATCGAGGTGGACGAATGGCCGGTGCCGAAAATGTCGTGTTCGCTCTCCTCCCTTTTCGGGAAGCCGCTGATGCCGCCCATCTGGCGGAGAGTTTCGAACCGTTGCCGGCGGCCGGTGAGGATTTTGTGGACATAGGCCTGATGGCCGACGTCCCAGATGATTCGGTCCCGAGGACTGTCGAAGACCTGATGGAGGGCGAGGGAGAGTTCGACGACGCCGAGGTTGGGCGCCAGGTGCCCGCCGGTTTGAGCGACTGTATGTATAAGAAGCCCGCGGATTTCTCCGGCGAGCTTTTCCAGTTGCGGCAGAGTAAGTCTTTTCAGATTTGCGGGCCCGCTAATCATGTCAAGTATGCCGTCCAACCGCAGTACCTCACTTTCCGAATAAAAGCGTATATTTAATCATGCCACTTTATTATTATAACATAAAATGGCAGGTTGGCATCAGAAAAATCTGTGGAAAAGGAAGGCGACGAGAAAACCGAGCAGCGCGCCGGCCATCACTTCCAGCGGCGTATGGCCCAAGAGTTCCTTCAGCCGGGTGTCTTTGATGGTATGCTCGACACGCATCTCGCGGACGAGCTTGTTGATCACCTTGGCTTGCTTGCCGGCCGCCCGGCGCACCCCGGCGGCGTCGTACATCACGATGCCGGCCAGCACGGCGCTGACGGCGAACAAGGGCGACGAGACGCCGTCGTGCAGCGCCACCGCCGAAGCCAGCCCGACGACGAGGGAGGTGTGGGAGCTAGGCATCCCGCCGGCGCCGACCAGCCGTTCGGCTCTGAATTCGCGGTGCTTCCAGTAGGAGGTAAGGGTTTTGAGAACCTGGGCCAAAAACCAGGCGGTAAGGGCCGACATGAGGACGACGTTTTTCCCCACCGCGGCGATCAGTTCCGACATAGCACCACCTTAACTGTCCCTCGTGAGCAGATAATTTACGAATTCCCGCAGTACCGCGGCCTCGGGCCCGAAGCCGTCGAGGGCGGCGCGCGCCGACGACACGGCGGCCGCTGCCATTTCCCGGGCGCCGGCCAGCGAATAGAGCGACACGTATGTGGATTTGCAGTTTTTCTCGTCGCTGCCGACCGGTTTGCCGATCTTGGCCTCGTCGCCGGTGACGTCGAGGATGTCGTCGGTTATTTGGAAGGCGAGCCCGAACTGTTCGGCGTATTCGGTCAAAGCGGCGAGCTTGTCCGCGGACGCGCCGGCCAGGATCGCGCCGGAGCGGATGGCGGCCTTGAAGAGCGCCCCCGTCTTGGCCCTGTGCATGTATCTGAGGGTGTCGCCGTCGATCTCCTTCCCGGCGGACTGAAGATCGACCGCCTGTCCGCCGACCATGCCGGCGGCGCCGGCCGCCGCAGCCACTTCGCGCACTACGGCCACGAGGGTGTCGGAGTCTACGCCGGGCTGGGCGAGCATGACTTCGAAGGCGGCGGTCAGAAGACCGTCGCCGGCAAGGATGGCCATGCCGTCGCCGAACACCTTGTGATTGGTCAGTTTGCCCCGGCGGTAGTCGTCGTCGTCCATCGCCGGCAAGTCGTCGTGGATGAGCGAATAGGTATGGATCATTTCCAGGCCGCCGGCCACGTGGAGGTATTTCCGGCCGTCGCCCCCGGCCGCGTCGGCCGCCGCCATGAGCAGGATGGGGCGCAGCCTTTTGCCGCCGGCGAACAGGCTGTAACGCATAGCCTCGTATATGACGGGCGGATATGCCGGTGGGAGCATTTCACCCAGGGCCTGGTCGATCAGTGCGACCTGTTGGCGGCAATACTCCTTCAGCATTTCTCGTCCTCCTGTATATTGAGCGGGTATTCGTCGAGCCGCCCCTTTTCCTCGCGGATGATTTTGTCGACGGCCTGTTCGGCGGCGCTGAGCTTGGCCAGGCAGATCTGCGACAGGCCGACTCCCTCGGCGAACCTGCCCAGAGCGTCTTCCAGAGGCAGCTCGCCTTTTTCCAGTTCTTTCACGATTGATTCTAATTTGCCTAACGCGTCCTCAAAACATACGTCCTGTTCGCGGGCCCTTTTTCGCACTGTCGTATTCCTCCTCAGCCCAAATTACTTGTACGTCCAGCCGGCCTTGGCCGAGCACTACCTCCAGGAACTGCCCGGCCGCTACCGAAGCCGCCCGGCGCACCACCTGGCCGTCGGGGGTGCGGGTGAGGCTGTAGCCGCGGGCCAGCACCGCCAGCGGGTCGAGCATCGCCAGCTTCTCCGCCGCCACCTTGAAGTTGTGCTGTTTGCCGGTCACGATCGTCTTCAGCGCCTGCTGGAGACGCTGGATGAGGATGTCGACCGTCTGTCGCCTGTCGGCGAAAAGGCGCTCGGGCCGTTCGAACATCCTGCTGGCCAGGCACAGGTCGAGACGACGTCGGCGCCCGGTCAGCAAGGCGCGGGTGTGGGTCTCAAGCATGGTCCTGAGCGTCCTTACGTACTTGTCCAGTTCGCGCACATCCGGCACTACCAGTTCGGCCGCCTGTGAGGGCGTGGCCGCCCGCCGGTCGGCGGCGAAATCGGCGAGGGTATAGTCGGTCTGGTGGCCGACCGCCGACACTACCGGCATTTCGGACGCGGCGATCGCCCTTACCACCCTTTCGTCGTTGAAGGCCCACAGTTCTTCGATGCTGCCGCCGCCGCGGCCGACGATGATGACTTCGGTCTGCCGCAGGCGGTTCAGTATCTCTATCGCCCGGACGATCTGGTCCGGGGCCTCCGGCCCCTGGACCTGGACCGGCACGAGGACGAGTCTGACGCCGGGATGACGGCGCTTGGCGACGGTGATTATGTCCCGCACCGCCGCCCCGGTGGGCGAGGTGACGATGCCGACGGCCCTCGGCAGGATCGGCAGCGGCCGCTTGCGGTTGTCGTCGAACAGGCCTTCGGCGGTAAGCTTGTCCTTGAGTTGGGCGAAAGCCAGGCTGAGTTCGCCGACTCCTTCAGGGATGAGCTGATCGACGTAGAGCTGGTATTGGCCGTCCCGCTCGAATACGGAAATCTGGCCGCCGGCGATAACCTTGAGGCCGTCTTTGGGCTCGAAGCGCAGCAGTTGTGCCCGGCCGCGGAACATCACCGCCCGCAGCGTCGCGTCGCTGTCCTTGAGGGTGAAGTAACAATGGCCGGAGTAGTGGCGCTTAAAGTTGGATATCTCGCCGCGCACCATCACGTCGGTGAGCGTCCCGTCCTGTTCGAACAGCGCCTTTATGTAGCGGGTGACCGCCCCTACGCTGAGTATGTTCAATGATCTCACCCTGCCAGTCGTGTACCGTGTTTTACTACCATAATGATACAATAGCCGCTTAAAAAAAAACAGCCTGGGGCGGGCCGGTCAGAATCTGCGTCCCCAGAAACGCTGTACGAGCGCGCCGCTGACGGCGCCGACCGCGAACCAGAATAGCGAACCCGGCGGAACCAAGTGACCGATGACCGCCCCGATTACCGCGCCACCGAGAATATATACCAGCATCGCCGCCACCTCCGCCTATGTTTATGTATCATATGCGGCGGCGGCGGAAGTGGTGCTAGCGGAACAGGGCGCGGCAGGCCGCGCCGACGGCGTTGTCGCCGCTGTAGCGGGGCGCGGGGAAGTGGAGGCTTGCGCCGGCGGCGCCGAGGACCGCGGTGATGCGGCTGCGGATGAACGCGTTGGCCAGTACGCCGCCGACGAACAGGATGGCGCTGGCGCCGGTGGCGCCTATCGCCGCCTCGCACAGCCCCAGCAGTGAATCGGCCACGCAAAGCTGCACCCCGGCGGCGACGGCGGCCGGAGTCTCTCCTTGGGCGAGCAGCCGGCGCGCCTGGGTTTCGGGGCCAGCGAAGCTCAGCTTAAGGCCCTTGGCCGCCACCGGCAGGGAGGCCGGCGCGGTTTGGCCGGCACGGGCGAGTTCCTCCAGATGGGGCCCGGCGGGAAACGGCAGGCCTAGGGCCACGCCGATGCGGTCGATGAGTTGCCCGGCGGCGATGTCGCTCGTGCCGCCGAGGACTTCCACCTTCAGGCCGGCGGCTTCTTCGCGCGTGACGAGGACGATCTCGGTGGTGCCTCCCGAGGCGTGGACGGCAAGGAACCGTGCATCGGCGGGTCCGCCCGCAGACCATGCGCCGGCGAGGATGTGGCCTTCCTGGTGGCTCAGAGAAACAAAAGGCACGGACTGTGCCGCGGCGATAACCCGGGCATAGCCCGCCCCTACGAGGAAAGCCGGCATATATGATTCCGGGAGCGGCCGGGGCTGAGTGGATGCGGCGACGGCCGCGAGCGCGAGCGGGCCGCCGGCTTTGGCGGCGGCGGCGGCGAAAAGCTCCGGCAGGTGCCGGGTATGCTGATAGACCATTTCCGACTGCGCCAGCCCCCTGCCCCCTGGTTTGACGGCCAGCAGGCGGCGTTCGTCGGCCACCAGGCTGCCGTCTTCGCTCATCAGGGCCACCGACGTGGTGTAGCAGCTGGTGTCGATGCCGAGCACGAGCGTCATGTCGCACCCTTGTTCCTGACCAACGAACCGAGGATGCCGTTGACGAACCGGCTTGATTCCTCGGTGCCGAAGGTCTTGGCGAGCTCGACCGCCTCGTTGATGACGACGTTGGGGGTGAGAGGCTCGCTGCCGAACCGCATCTCATAGACGGCGATGCGGGCAATATTGCGATCGACGCTGGCCATGCGGTCGAGTTTCCATTCGGCCGACACGCCGACGATGATCTCGTCGATGGCGGCGCGGTTGGCTGTCGCCCCGCTAACCAAATCCCAAGCGTAAGCCTTGGTCTTGGCATCCGGTCCGCCGGCTTCTTCGACGACGGCGGTTAGCGCCTGTTCCGGTTCGGTGGCGTTGAAATCTAGCTGATATAGCGTCTGCAGGGCCATTTCCCTGGCCTTCCTGCGGCTCATTACTCGTCCTCCGCTTCTTTTACCTGTGGTATCCCGGCGGTAATAGCTTGTCCAGAATATCCATGATATCTTCTTTTTCGTCGATGCGTTTGCCGATGACGTAGCCGGCTATCATGCACAACAGGACGAAGAGGGTCTGGAAAAAGCCGAAAACGATGATGAGGACCCCGATGGCGAAGCCGGCCGTCACGCCGACGATCTTGCCGCTGTGGTGCTGCCATATCTCCTCAATCAGCTTGCGGTCCATGAAGCCGCCCCCTATTCCACCCGATGCTTGGATTTGAAGTCGTTGGATATGTTTTCGACGAAGATGTGCATATCGGCCAGTTCGACGCCGACGGTGCTCTTGACGTAGTCGCTCACCCGCTGCTGGATTTCGGCGGTAACGCTGGGAATGTTGCCCTCGGGGCTGATGACGGCTTTGATCCTAAGCTTGAGACCCGCCGGGGAATGGCTTGCCACCACCTTGACGCCTCTTACGCCGCGGACGTGGCGGGCCGTTTTTTCGACCAGGTTTTCCACCGCTTTGAGGGCGATATGGATGTCGCCCATCTCGTTGTGGTGGATGATGGTGTTGCCGCTGCCCCGCGAGCGCAGCCCGGCCAGCAGCAGCCGGATGCTGACCAGCAGGAAGACGGCGGCCACCATGCCAGCCTCCCAGTGCCCGTAGATGAGTAAGATGCTTGTCCGCACCTGCTCCAAAGAAACGAGGGGGAGGGAGATGATGATGACGCCCAGCGACAGGAAGGCGAGCAAGATGGTGTAGATTGAAAGGATGATCCGGTCAAAGATCCCCATAATTGCTCCTTTCTAACGGACGCGGACGTCTTCGTCCTTGGCTTCCGGGGCGAATCCGACCCCCTGGACATGGATGTTGACCTCTACGACGTCCAGGCCTGTCATCGATTCAATGGCCCGCTTCACGTTCTCCTGGACCTGGAGAGCCACATCGGGTATGCGCACTCCGTACTCGGCGATAATGAACAGATCGACGGCGGCCTCGCGCTCGCCGACTTCAACCTTCACGCCTTTCGACAGGTTACGCTTGCCGAGCATCTCGGCGATGCCGCCCACCAGGCCGCCGCTCATGCCGGCCACCCCGGGCACTTCCGTGGCGGCCATGCCGGCGATTATGCCCACGACTTCGTCGGCGATCCGAATCGAACCGACATCGTTATGTTCAATCCTTTCGAGCTTCTTATCCATCGCCGCTCTCCCTTTCATCCTTATTACAACAATTATATTGGCTTTTGCGACACATTATAACTCTGAATTATTATACCAGACTTTTCCGCTTCTTAGCAAATATAAGTGCATGGAAAGCTGTCGGCGCCGCAGATGGGGTTTTATCGACAACCTGAAAAGCTGTCCGACACGGACAGCTTTTTCGTTAAGGCTTCGTGCTTATCGTGATGTCTTCCGGCTTCGCCCCGCTCACCCGGCCGATAACGTCGGCGACCTGCATGACCTCTTCCCGGCTTAAAGTCTGGGTCTTGACCACCGCGCTGACGGTATTGTCGCGGACGAACACCAGTGCGTCGGCAAACCCCTTCGCCTTGATAAGGTTTTCCATCTCCGACTCCCGCTGCTTTTCCAGTACGAGTTTGAGCACGGCGTCCTGAGCTTTTTGCCGCGATTCGTCCGTCTTGGCGCTTTTCAGCGCCTCGCGCAGCAGGTCGGACCGTTCGCTCCGCACCCGGTCCCGTTCCAGGCGGTACTCGGTGTAAAAGTCGCTGACGGCGGGGGCTTGCTCGGTGACGGGCCTGAGAACCTGCATGGCGTTGGAACGGTCGACCCTGGCGCTGCGGTATTCGCGCCCGCAGGCGAACATCGCGGCTACGACGGTCAGGACGACGACGATGCCGACGGCCGCCGTCAGCAGGCGTCCCGCTTTCCTGAACAGTAACACTCTCATCGTGCCTCACCTCACTTTCGCTGCGGTAATACGGTAATTTTGTAGGACGGAAGGCCGAGGCCGGCTTCGACCGCCCTGGTAAGGTTGGCTTTAACCGCCGAGTCGGCCGCTCCTTCGGCGATCACCAACACGCCTTTAACCGCCGGTTTTATTTCCCGCACCATCACCGGGCGGTCGATGCCGTTGTCGCGGCCGAGCAGCACTTGGTCGCTTTCCTTGCTTTCGGTTGTCGTCCGAACGCCGCCCGAGGTATCGCGCTCCTGGATGGTACGGCTTTCCCGGACGGTGTTCCGGGCGTACTCCTGGGTGACGCCGTTTTCGAGGGTGATGCTGACGGCGACCGCCCCGGCGCCTTTGACCTGGGAGAGCAGGTTGGCGAGCTTAGCTTCAAGCGCTTCTTCGTAGCTGCGGGGTGAAGCCATGCCCCTGGCCGGCTCGGCCGGCGCGACCTGCTGAGGTTTTGCCGGCGAAGGTTCGTACAGGCTGCCGAAAACCAGGAGGAGCACGCCGACAAGCCCGAGCAGCAACAGCCGCGTATTTAAAACCCCCTCTTTCACCAGCCTGGCCGGCCACATTTTTTTCGTCGTTGTCGCGAATCCTCCCAAAACGCTCATCGCCGGTCCTCCCTCCTAATTCATTTTCGTCACTTCGACCTGCGCCGCCGATAGCTGGTATAGTTCGCGGACGGTGCGGGCAATCTTGTCGCGGAGCGCCGGCCTTAGCTCGGCCGTGCGCGCCTCGCCGCCCTTGCCGACGGAAATCCCGGCCGCTTTCCTGTCTTCGGCGGTCAACCCGGGCAGCACGTAGACGGTGACTTTGCCAAGAGCGCCGGCCCGCCCGCCGGCATCCTGCGCCAGCTCGACCGCGACCCGCGCGTCGGCGACGCCGTCGACGGCGGTCGCCACCGCCCGAATCTGGCGGGCGAGGTCTTTGCGGTAAAGCTCCACTGCCAGCCGGTCGCGTTCGCGGATGACGGTCTCCGTGCCGCTCCGCACCCTGTCTGTGGCCGGACCGCTCTGCCCGGCCAGCGCCGGCACCTCCGGGACGGCGCGGCTGTGGAGGATGTCGACGACCGGGCCGAGGATGGCCAAGAGGATGAGCAGCCCCATTATCACCCGCACGAACCGCTGCATGCCGCTCGACGGCAGAAGCAATTCGAGGAAGGAGGCGAACAGGACGACCATGACGATATTTCTCACCCAGTCGGTTACGGCCGCCAACATGGCTCTCCCCCTTCCCTATCTAAGCATCATCGTCACGCTGCCGACGCCGATGATCATCGTGATCGTCAGGAAAAACATGATCGCTACCGCCAGCACGCCGCCGAAGACGAGCATCAGGTTGTCGCCCATGCCGTCGAGGCATTTGGCCATCTTTTCGTCGCCCATCGGCTGGACCAGGGCCCCGGCGAGCTTTATCACGAAAATGAGCGACGCCAGCTTGATGAGCGGCAGGGCGCAAAGGGTGAGCACGGTGGCGATGCCGAACAGGCCGATGGCGTTTTTCAGCAGCAGCGACGCCCCCATCACCATTTCCACCGTGTCGGCGAACATCTTGCCGACGACCGGGATGAAGGTGGCGGTCGCGTATTTGGCGGTGCGCAGCGCCACCCCGTCGGCGACGCCGCCGGCAACGCCCTGCACGGTGATGACGCCGACGAAGATGACGAGGGTCAGCCCCAGAACTACCATGCCGCCCTGGCGAAAGAGGCCGCACAGGTTGCTGACCTGGTACTTGTCGGACAGGAAGTTGACGCATTGCAGCACGGCAGCCAGGAAAAACAGCGGCAGGACGACATCCTTGACGACGATGCTGACCGTGCTGACGACGAACAGCATCAGGGGGGTGAACAGTGCCGCGGTGGTGACGGCGCCGACCCCGGCCAGCAGCGAAATGAGCAGGGGCAGGAGCGCCTCCATGAAGCCGACCATGTTGCCGACAGTGTCGCGGGCGAGGGCCATGGCGTTGTAGAAGGCGGTCAGGGCGATGACCGCCAGGAAGATATAGCAGATGCTGTAGGCCAGCAAGGAAATGGCCGAGTGCTCGAACGAGTTCTGCAGATTCTGCAGCAAGGCGCAGAGCACGGCGAGGAAGAGCAGCTTGCCCATCAGGTGGGCGTTGGCGGCCAGTTCTTTGAACAATCGGGAGGCCGCCGTCCGTTTGATGCTCTCCCAGTCGAGGGAGAAGCCGCGGGCGGCGATGCCGCGGATGGTTTCACTATTGAGGAGCGGGATATCTTCGTTGAGCTCCCGGTTGATTTTGGTGATAAAGCGATTGACGTCATCGAGGGATATTATGTCCGCCAGCTCCCCGACGGCGTCGCCGGGTGCGGCGTGGACCGGTGCCAGGAAGAAAAGGCAGATGAGCGCCACCGTCAGCAAGATTCTCATTGCGGCCACCTTCAGGGAATGAGTCGGACGATCGTTTCCAGGACCAGGGCGATGATCGGGATGGCCAGGACCATGACGAGCACTTTGCCGGCGAATTCTATCTTGCCGGCGACCGCCCCCTCGCCGGCATCGCGGCAGACCTGGGCCCCGAATTCGGTTATGTAGGCGATGCCGATGATTTTCAGGATGGTGTTGAGGTACATCTGGCTGACGCTGGCCTTATCCGCCAGATCCCGGAACAGGTTGAGCACAACCTCGATTTTGGCCAGCACCATAAGGAAAATCACCGTGGCCAGAGTGATGCTGATCTGGACCGCTATTTCCGGCCGCTGGCTGCGGATTATCAGGATGAGGAGGGTGACGATGAAGCCCAGGCCGACGATCTGGATGATTTCCATGCCAGCCTCCGTTAGTAGAGCTTGAAAACGGTCTGGACGGTGGTGAACAGTTGTCCGAGGAGCTGGACCACCCAGAAGAGTACTATGGTGAAGCCGGCCAGGGTGCAGAGATGGGCCATGTCTTCCTTGCCCGCCTGTTTGAGGGCGGTGTGGAAGACCGAGATCAGTATGCCTACTCCCGCTATCTTGAACAAAAGATCGAGATTCATCGCCAACGCTCCTTTCTCAGACGAGCAGTATCGCCGTGGCGAGACCGCCGCAGACGCCCAGGTACCGGCACATTTTTGCGTTCTGATCCCTCAGCCTCAGGGCCTCGTGCTCGATTCTCCGCAGCTCTTCCAGCACCATTGCCAGGTATTTCTGCTGCTCCTCACGGCCGGTTGCCCCGAGGTTGGCGCCGAACAACAGGAGCGTCTCTCGCTCGGGACGTTCCCAGGCGAGCTGCCGCTTGCCGTCGGCAAGCGCTTCCTCCAGCGCCTCGCGCGGCGAAAGCCAGCCGCGGTCGGCAAGGTTGGCCGCCGCCCGCCGCAGGAAATCCCCAACCGGGCCGTTCAGGCCGCCGGCGGCTCGGGCCAGCGCCTCGGCCAGCGGCAGGGCGGCGTAATTGACATATGAGCCGAGCGCGGTCAGACAGCCTATCAGCTGCCCGATCTGGCGCGGCCGCTCGCTGTAACGCTGCGCCAAGCCGAAACCGAGGCCAGTGCCGGCGGCGATGACCATGGCGCTGCCCAGCAGTTTTACCCACATGCTTTTATACCCCCGGGCCGGCGATAGATAACCTCGCCGCCGGCGGCGGCAATCTCCCGCACGGTGCCGGCGGCTGGTTTATCGCCGAGGATTATGTAACGATCGAAAATCCGGTCGGCGACCAGCGCGCCGATGAAGGGGCGGGCGGCGATATCCGTGACGTCGCGGCCGTGGGCGCTGGCCACGACGGCGACGCCTGCGTGGCTGGCTTCGCGGACGGCGGTCGCGTCGGCCTCGCGGCCGAGTTCGTCGGTGATAATGACCTGGGGCGCCATCGACCGGATGAGCATCAACATCCCCACCGCTTTCGGACAGCCGTCCAGTACGTCGGCCCTCGGCCCGAGGTCGGCCGTCGGTACGCCGTCCCGGCAGGCGGCCAGTTCGGAGCGCTCGTCGACGATCCCGACCTGCACGCCGGCGAACCCGAGGCAAGCGACGCCGCCGCTGAGCTGCCGGGCCATGTCCCTCAGCACGGTGGTTTTTCCGCAGCGGGGCGGCGAGATGACGAGACTGCTCAGAACCCTGCGGGGTCCGGCAACCGCGTAAGGCATTACCGTGTCCGCGGCGCCGCGGATTTCCCTGGCCAGCCGGATATTTAAGGCGCTGACGTTCTTCAGGGTTTTCAGCTCCCCGCCCGCCATCACCGCCTGCCCGACGATGCCGATGCGATGGCCCCCGGCCACCGTCAGGAACCCCTGGCGCAGTTCCTCCTCGCAGGCGTACAGCGAGTTGCGGCTGACGATCTGCAGAGTTTTGGCCACGTCCTCGCCGCTGGCGATGTACGCCTGCGACGGGTCGGCCGGCCGGCCCGCGGCGTCCAGGAATACGTCGCCGTCGCCCGTAACGATCAGCAGCGGTTTGCCCGTCCTGAGACGAACTTCGCCCGCCTGCGCCAGCAGCGCCGGCGGAGCGGCGCGGAGCGCGGCGGCCACCGCCGGGGCGAGCAGCGGATAGAGTGTCTTGCCAAGTACCGCGCTGTAGGACATATCTTTGTCCCGCCTTTCTCTTTACATAGATATTGGCGGTAAAACTACTTTATGCCATAAAAGCAAAAATCCCGGCCAGCCGGGATTTTTTGTCTTCAATCGGTTATTACACGCCGGGGTGGATGCTGCGCCGGAAGACGATGTCCTCTTCCCCGGCGTCGGCAAAGTCGAGCGTGTTGTCGTAGACCACCTCGCCGCAGTTGGGACAGGTGACCTCGACCATATCGTCCTCGTTGAGCAGGTCGGATTCGAACGCCACCGTCTCATGGCAGTTGGGACAGTCGACCTCCACCGTCTCTATGTCGTGGATGTCTTCGAATACTTCCTCTTCAAGATCGGTGAGATCTTCGTCTATGGTCTCCACATAGTTTTCCAGGTCGTCCTGACTGGAGTGCAGGCAATCGATTTCGTCAGCCATGTCTTGCAGCACATCGACCATGTTGAGCAGCAATTTGCCTTCCGACGATTGGCCGCTGACGTTGAGCCCCTTGGTAAGTCCCTGCAAATAAGCCACTTTTTCTTTTATATTGCCCATGATTACCCCCCTTTTTGGCTATCCGGCGCTGGTGGTAGTATTACCACTTACGCGCGAAAACATAACTTGCGGGAGGTTGCCTCACGTTCAAAAAAACCGGAGGCTGCCGAATGACAGCCTCACCTGATCAAGCGCGTTCGATGTAATCGCCGGAACGGGTATCGATCCTGAGCACGTCGCCGGTGTTGATGAACAGCGGCACTTTGACGACATAGCCGGTTTCCAGCTTGGCCGGCTTGGTGCCGCCGGTGGCGGTATCGCCGCGGATGCCGGGGTCGGTCTCGACCACTTCCAGCTCGACCGAGTTGGGCATATCAATGCCGATAACGACGCCTTGGAAGAAGAGAACGCCGATGTTCATGTTCTCCTTGAGGAAGCGTGTGGCGTCGCCCAATTGTTCGGTGCTGAGGGCGATCTGCTCGTAGGTTTCGTTGTCCATGAAGTTGTAAGACCCGTCGCTTTCGTACAAATACTGCATCTGGCGCTGGTCGAGGTGGGCGCGGGGGACTTTCTCGCCTGCATTGAAGGTGCGTTCGACGACGGCGCCGGTTTTGACGTTTTTGAGTTTGGTGCGGACGAAGGCCGAGCCCTTGCCGGGTTTGACATGCTGGAAGTCGACGACCTGCCAGACACCGCCTTCGAGTTCGATAGTCACGCCGGTACGGAAATCGTTGCTTGAAATCATTGCTTAACCTCCAATATACTAGTCTTTTGCCCGCTAGTCTATCAGGATGAATTCTTTGCTGCTCGCCGTCAGCACCTGCGCGCCGCCGGCGGTTACAACCACAGTATCCTCGATCCTCACCCCGCCCCAGTCGGGGATATATATCCCCGGTTCGACGGTGACCGTCATGGTGGGGGCCAGCACCTCGCTGCCAACCGGCGACAGACGCGGTTCCTCGTGGATATCCAGCCCGACGCCGTGGCCGAGGCCGTGGCCGAAATAGTCCCCATAGCCGGCGTCGCTGATAACTCGGCGGGCAACGGCGTCGACCTCGCGCCCCGTCTTGCCGGCGGCCACCGCATCAAGGCCGGCCTGCTGGGCGGCGTGCACGAGATCGTATATGTCGCGCTGCCGTGCCGACGCTTTGCCGATGACGACGGTGCGGGTGATGTCGGAATGGTAACCCTTATATACCGCCCCGAAGTCCATGGTAACGAAATCGCCGGCGGCGATGACCCGGTCGCTGGCCAGTCCGTGAGGTAGGGCCGAGCGTGGGCCGGAGGCGACGATTATCCCGAAGGCGGCCTTTTCCGCCCCGTTTTTCCGCATGAAAAATTCCAGTTCGAGGGCAACGTCGCGTTCGCTGATTCCCGGCCGGAGACAGCCGAGGATGTGGTCGAAGGCGTCGTCCGCCAACTTGACGGCTATGCGTAGGGCGGCCAGCTCGGCCTCGTCCTTGACCATCCGCAGCTTGTCCAGGTGAACGGGGATCGGCTGAGCGATGAAGCGGTTCATTTTCTGGTATGCGTCCCAGGCGGTGAAGTCGCTTTCGAAGCCGATCTTCCCGCCGCCGAGGGCTTTGATTTCCGCCGCCAGCGTTTCATAGAGGTCGCTGCCGTGGCGGACGATGGCAAAGTCGGGCGCTTCCCGACCGGCCTGTACGATGTAACGGAAGTCGGTTATCAGTTTGGCCGCGTCGGCGCTGACGAGCAGCAGGCCCGACGAGCCGGTAAAGCCGCTGAAATAACGCCGATTTACCGGTTTGGCGACGATTACGGCGGCCAAGTCCTGGCTGGCGATAAAGGCCCGTAGGTTGTCCAGACGAAAGGTCATTATTTCACCCGCTATGCATGCTAACTTAAATATTTTACCACAATAATCCGGACTTGCCTAGCTTTCGCCCCTGGTCAAGTTCCGCTGATGGTTATTTTGTCTATTCTGAGCGTGGGCGCTCCCTGCGGGCCGAAGAACCGCAAATCGTCGCCGACGGCGTCCACCTCGCCGAGGATGTCGAGGATGTTGCCGGCGATCGCCACTCCCCTCACCGGCTGGGTGAACTGGCCGTCCTTGATCCAGACGCCGGCCGCGCCCACCGAGAAATCGCCGGAAATCGGGTTGGCGGTGTGCATGCCCATCACGCTGGTGACGTAGAGTCCTTCCCGAACGCCGCCGATCAAGGCGCTGCGCGGGGTTTCTCCCTTGGCGAAGAAGACGTTGGTCGCGCCGACCTCCGGCATGCCTTTGAACGAGTGGCGCACGCCGTTGCCGGTGCTGGCCGTACCCGCGCGCCCGGCGGTGTAGGTATTGTGAAGGAAGCCCCGGAGCACGCCGTCGGCAATCAGCTCGGTCCGCCGGGTCGGCACCCCCTCCCCGTCGACCGGCGAGCTGGCGACGCCGCCGTCGAGGCGGCCGTCGTCGATAAGCGAGATGAGCGGCGACGCAACCTTTTTGCCGATTCTGTCCCGGAAGAGGGAGCGCCCTTTCTGCACAGCGTCGGCACTCAGGGCCGGGACGAGGACCGTAAGGAAGTTGGTGGCCACATACGGGGGCAAAACGATCGCCGCCTTGACGGTGCCGATTTCTTTCGCGCCCAGGAGGAGACAAGCCTCGCGGGCGGCTTCCCTGCCGGTTTCGTCCGGGTCGAGGGCGGCGAAGTCCCGGGCGTAACTTAGTCCCATACCGGTCTGGACGTCGCTTCCTTCCTCGGCCAGCACCACGCCGTACAACCCGCAGTAGCCCGAACGGTACGAAACGGCCAGCCCGTTGGAGTTGGCGAGGGCCACGCCGTATTCGGCATCCTCGTAAACACAGCGTTCCGTGCGTCTCACCCGGCCGTCGGCACGGCGCGCGGCCGCTTCCACCGCCTTGGCGAGTTCGATTTTACTCTCGACCGTGGCGACGGCGATCGCCGGGTCGAGGAGGGGTAGGGAAGGTATGTCGCCGGCCGGCGACGGCAATGTATTGTACCGGTCGGGAAAAGTGCTACAGCTATTGGCGATCGCCTGCCTGACGGCAGTGTCGAGCGAGGCGGTGGAGACGTCGGTGGCGAAGGCGAACCCGACCCTCCCGTCGCTGGCGAAAATCCGCACACCCACACCGGTATCGTTGGCGAATTTAAGGGTTTCCACAGCCTGATCGGCGACTTCGACCAGCAGCGATTTCGCGTCGAGCAGGTACGCCTCGGCGGCGTGCGCGCCCTGTCTGGCGGCCTCGCGCACAGCGTGGCGGGCTAGTTCGAGATTGTCCACGGTAACCTCCGTTAACCTTATTATCCGCATTCCGCCGGACGGCATATACGGTCAGCCGCCTGTCAGAATCCGCGTCGTTATCTCCCGGAAAATGGGGGCGGCCACATCGCCGCCCGACATACCATCTTCTACAAATACTACCATGACATACTGCGGATTATCAAGGGGGGCGTATCCTGCGAACCAGGCGTGGTTGACGCTCCGGCCGGCGGGGCCAGAGCGCCCCGTTTCCGCCGTGCCCGTCTTGCCGGCGCTGCCGAAGCCGTCGACATACGCCGCCTGCCCCGTGCCGATACGGGTGACGGCCTTCATCATCTCCCGTAGTTGACTCGCCGTCTGCCGGGAAAGCACGCGGTGACCGCGCGAGGCGGGAAAACTCTTGACGACCGTCCCGTCGGTGGCGGTAAGCCGGCTGACGATGTAAGGATCGACGGCTATGCCGTCGTTGACGATGGTGGCGACCAGGCAGGCGATCTGAAGCGGCGTTGCCTCGAGCGTCCCCTGCCCGATCGAGAGGTTGGCGAGGTCGCCGGGGTAGACGCTGTCCGGCGACGGTAGATTGCCGTCGGCTTCGCCGTCGAACTCCAGCCTGGTTTTGCGGCCGAAACCGAGCCGCCCGGCGTAGTCGATCAGTCTGGCCGCCCCGAGCTTCATGCCAACCTGGATTACGACAGGATTGCTGGAGTGGGCCATGGCCTCGGCGAAGGTGAGTGCGCCGCGCCCGCCCTTTTCATAGTCCCAGCCTTTGAACCGGAGTCCGTTTATATCGATATGACCCGGGTCGTAGAATTGGTCGGTCGGCCGTACCTCCCGCTCTTCTAGGGCGGCGGCCGCTACCGCGAGCTTGAACACCGATCCCGGCTGATAGGCCGCCACCGCCCGATTCAAGAGCGGCGCCGTCCCTCGGCCGAGATATTCGCCGAGGTTGTTGGCGTCGAAGCCCGGCCGGGAGGCCATCGCCAAAATTTCCCCCGTCCCGGGGCGCATGACGACAACCGCCCCTTTGCCGATATTCTCGTCCATCACTTTCTCGACGATTCTTTGCACCCGGCTGTCGATGGTGAGAACGACGTGGCTGGGACCGCTGCTGTCCGCCAATCTTACCCTTTTGTAGCCGAGTCCGGGGATGAGCTGCTGCCCGGCGTCGACGACCGCCACGAGGTAGGTGGGCTGGCTGCCGCGGAGAATATCGTCGTACATGCCTTCGATGCCGCTGACGCCACGGTTGTCGGCGACGTTTATGTAACCGACGACATGGGCGGCCAGCGAGCTGTAGCCGTAACGCACCTTCTCGGCGACCGCCATCACGCCCGGGATGCGGCGGGCGTTGACCTTTCGGGCGCTGACCGCGTCCATATCGGTTTTCAGCTTGAACGGCCGCCAGTCGCGGCCGATGCTGTCGGCGATTTTCGCGGCGTCGAAGCCGGTGAGTTCGGCGAGTTCTTCGGCTGTTTGCCGCGCGTCGGCGATCTGGGTGGGAAAAACAGCCAGGCTGAAGTGCTGGGCGGTGTTGGTGAGCGGCACGCCGCCGCGGTCAAGGATCTCCCCCCTATCTACGTCGACCGGCACTTCCTGAACGCGGCCGCCGATGCTCTGCAAAGCGAGGCGTGGGCCGGCGACGAGGTGGAGATAAACGAGCCGGCCGGCGAGCAGAGCGCAGAGGAGGGTGAACAGCAGGGCTAAACCGAAAACCCTTTGGCTGGAAAACATCGGGTCACCTCGTGTACTTCTTTACCCTTAGTTTCTCCATTTGTTGCCTGCTTAACCGTGCGGCCACCCTGCGATGAAGCCGCCGGACGGAACAATCCCCCGGCGGTTGGCCGGGGGATTGGAGCTTTGGGGCTGTTACTCGGGTTTTTCGAGAAATTCGAGCGCCACCGGCAGGCGGCCGAGGATGTCCCGCGCGGCGGCGGCGGTGTCGGCGGTGGCCCGTACGGCCAGCACGCCGCGTGCTTTGTCGACCGTCGTGACGACACCCAGGTATTCGTGCCCCTCCATTATCCGGTTGACGAAGTTGACGTCGCGCGGATCGACGCGGATGAAGATGGTGCTGTCGTCAAACATCGCCGGCCGCCTTTCGCCGCAGCATGGCCAGTTCTTCCACCGGTCGGTCCGTGGGTATGTAAACAAGCTGCTGGGGATGAGGGGCTACCTCGATGGGATTGCCGTCGGCGTCGAACATGGCGGCGATCGTCTGGCGGAAGTTGGCGCCTTGCGGCAGGAGAATCTCGATTTCTTCGCCGACCTTCATGTTGTTGCGCTGCTCCACCGCCGCCATGCCGCGGGCCGGATCGTAACCCCGCACCAGCCCTATGAAATCGTGGCTCTGGCTATAGGTGCCGCCGTCGTAAAGCTGGTCCTGGGGACCGGGTTTGCCGAAGGCGAACCCGGTGGTGTACGGACGGTGGGAAATCGCCGCCAGTTCGGCCAGCCACGCCTCACGGACCGCGAACTGCCGCGGGTCGGCGGCATAGGCGTCAAGCGCCTCGCGGTATACCTTGACGACGGTCGCGACGTAGTGGACGCTTTTCATCCGGCCTTCGATCTTGAGACTGCCCAGCCCGCTGGCCATCATGGCGGGGATATGGGGCAAGAGGCACAAGTCGCGCGAATTGAACATATAAGTGCCGCGCTCGTCCTCGATGACCGGGAAGTACTGGCCCGGCCGCGTCTCCTCGACCACCTGGTAGCGCCAGCGACAAGCCTGGGCGCACTCGCCCCGGTTGGCGTCACGGCCGGTGAAGTAGTTGCTGAGCAGGCAACGGCCGGAGTAAGAGATGCACATGGCGCCGTGGACGAAGGCTTCCAGTTCCACTGCGGTTTTTTCGCGGATCTGCCTGATGTCGGCCAGCGAGACTTCGCGGGCCAGCACGATCCTGCGGACGCCCAGCTCCTGCCAGAACAGGGCGGCCGACCAGTTGGTCGTGTTGGCCTGGGTGCTGATGTGGACGGGAAGCGCGGGGGCTACCTGGCGGGCGATCCGGTAGACGCCCGGGTCGGAGATTATCACCGCGTCGGCGCCGATATCGCGCAGCAGCGCTATGTAGGCGGGCAGGGCCGCCAGGTCTTCATTGTGGGGAAAAACGTTGACGGTGACGTACGCTTTCCTGCCGGCCTTATGGGCGACGGCGACGGCTGCCGCCAGCTCCTCGTCGCTGAAATTGTCGGAAAAAGCCCTGAGGCCGAAGTTTTTGCCGCCGAAATAGACGGCGTCGGCTCCGTACGCCAGGGCGACGCGGAGCTTTTCGAGGTTGCCGGCGGTTGCGAGAAGTTCAGGAATGCGCATGGCTATTGTCCCCCTGAAAACGGGAAATGGCGATGCCGTCGCCGACCGGATGGACGGTCGTGGCGAAACGGGGGTCGTTGTTTACGAAATCCAGGTAGGCGCGCATCCTCTTGACGAGCGTCCGCATCCGGCGCGGCGGCTTTTCAGCCGTTACCAGACCGTAGAAGTGGACGTTGTCGGCGAAGATGACCGCGCCCGGCCGGAGCTTGTCCAGCGCCTTGGCGAGATAATCGAGGTAATGGGCTTTGCCGGCGTCGATGAACAGGAAGTCGAAAGCGCCGCCCAAGCCGGGGAGGATGACTGCCGCATCGCCCACCAGCAGCTCGATGCGGCCGGCGTGGCGCGAGCGGCGGAAGAAAGCCTCCGCCGCCGCAGCCCGGTCGACGTCGACTTCGATGGTTGTTATCACCGCGTCGGCTGGCGCCTGCGCGGCCATCAGCAAGGTGGAATAGCCGATGGCGGTGCCGATCTCGAGGATGGCCCGCGGCCTGGCATCCGCCACGGCAGCCGCCAGCAGCGCTGCGCTGTCGCGGCCGATGACCGGTATGGTCCGCAGGGCGGCGTATTCCTCCATCGACCTCAGCAGATCATCCATCTAATTGCCGTCCCGGTTGATGGCGGCAAGGTGCTCGTCATACGTTCGGCTGAATACGTGGCTGCCGTCCTTGTTGGCGAAGAAATACAGGTAATCGGTGTCGGCCGGATAGAGCACCGCCTTGATGGCCGCCAGCCCGGGACTGGCGATGGGACCGGGCGGCAGACCCATGTTCTGGTAGGTGTTGTAGGGCGAGGGGATTTCGGTATCCTGCACCGTCAGCTCGGGTTTCGGATAACCGAGGATATACTGGATGGTGGCGCACGATTGCAGCGCCATCTCGAGTTTCAGCCGTTTGAGGAAAACGCCGGCGATGACCGGGCGTTCCCCGGCCACCTGGGCTTCCTTTTCGACCAGCGAGGCCAGGATGACCACTTCCCGCACCGAAAGGCCGAGCTCGGCCGCTCGCTGCCGCATGTCCGGCGTGAACTGGCTGTCGAACTGAGACACCATCATCTTGACCAGCTGTTCTTCGCTGGTGCCGGCCGCCACGCGGTAGGTGTCCGGGAACACGAACCCTTCGGCTTTATATTTGGCGTTCGCGGCAGGATTGATATAGTCGTACGGCGCGTAGCCGGCGGCGAATTCCTTGTATTTGGCCGCTGAGGCCAGCTTGTTCTTCTCCAGGAGGGCTGCTATCTGGTCAATGGTGAACCCTTCGGGGATGGTGAACTGTTTATAGGCTGTTTCGCCCCGCGCCAGCTTGCCGATTATTTCCCTGACCGTCATCGCCTTGCTGAAGGCGTACTCTCCCGCTTGCAGGCGGCCTTCCAGCCCTTCCATCTTGGCCATGACCCGGAAGATCAGCACATTCTTGACCAGCCCTTTATCATACAAAAGCTCGCCGATTGCCTGGGTTGCCATCCCCGGCTTCACGTCGACTATTACGGCGTCGCCGGAGGCGGCGTTGACCGGCCTGGCGAGGCTATAAACGGCGCTGCCCGCTCCCAGGGCGAACACGCCGGCGATAACCAGCGGAATAAGCCACTTGCGTATCTGCTTGTCTAATTGCAGCATCTAAGATCACCTCACTTGCAAGGTATATTATACACAGTCGGACAAAAAAAATGAAGCCGTTGCTGGCTCCATTGCGGTAGGTATTGTCGATTATGCTTCGTCTTCCTCTTCCGCCAGCAGGTCTTCGTAAGCCTGGCGGACTTCGTCGAATTCGGCGTCGGTGGGATCGACGTAGATTTCTTCGCCGTTCTCGTCGATATCGATACGAGCGATATAGACGTCGGTTTCTTCTTCCTCGCAGCCGCAGCCGCAACCGCACTCTTCCTCGTCCTCATCGATGCTGATGGGCACCAGGATGGCAAATTTCTTATCGCCCACGGGGATGATTACTTCTTCGCGGTAATAATATTCGTTGCCCTCTTCGTCGGTCATCACGACAACGGGTTCTTCTTCCATTTCCATGTCGTCCTTTTCAAAATCGGCCATTTCGTCACCTCATTTCCTTATATCACTGTAATTGTAGCCTAGAAGAAATAGCCTGTCAAGGAAGTTTATGGGCCGGCAGGCTGTCCAGATAGCCCTGGAGAATGAACACCGCCGCCATCTTGTCGATCACCTGGCGGCGCCGCCGGCGGCTGACGTCAGCCGCGATCAGCGACCTTTCCGCCGCCACCGTCGACAGGCGCTCGTCCCACAGTTTTACGGTGCACGACGGGAAAGCGGCCTCCACCTCGGCGGCGAACCGCTGGGCAGCCTCGCCCCGCGGACCGATCGTGCCGTTCATGTTCTTCGGCAGGCCGATGAGGAAGGTATCCACCTCGTAGGCGGCGGCAAGCTCCGCGAGGCGGTGGAAGTCGGCCGCGGGCGACGTCCGGCGGATGACCTCCAGTCCCTGGGCGGTCAGCCCCAATTCGTCGCTGACGGCTACGCCGATCGTCTTGTCGCCGACGTCGAGTGCTAGTATGCGCATAACGTCTCCCGATTATTATTAATGTTCATATTATCTTGAGGCAAAACTCCGGACAGTGCGCCCCGCAATAGCCGCAACAGAGACATTTCGCCGGGTCGACCACGGCGCGCCCGTTCCTGAGGCTCAACGCCCCGGCCGGACACCTGTCCGCGCAGCGTCCGCAGCCTGCGCACCACTCTTCCACCAGCAGCCGCCGCGTGCGCCCCGCCAGGCGGGCGGCGAGCGCTTCGTCAGGCTTGTCCCCCGCGAACAGGGCACAGTTATACGCGACCTCGTCGGTCGACTGCATGCCCACCGCGACGGCGCCGACGCCGGGGGCGGCAAGCGCCCAGGCGAGCGCGGCGGCGGCGTCCTTGATGAGGTGTCCGCCTCCCAGCGCTTTCATGGTGTAGACGCCTTTGCCGGCGGCCGCCGCGGCGGCCACGGCGGCGGCCATGTCGGCGGCCGTGCCGTCCATTATCCCGATGCCGTGCATATTGAAGAGAGGATGGATGATGTCGATCTCCGCCATCTCCGCCGCCGCCCGCGCCACCTCGACGGTGTGGGTGGATACCCCCGCCGCCCTGATCGTCCCCCGGCGTTTGGCATCCGCCAGATAGGCCAGAGCGTCGGCGTGGCCGGCAAGCGTAAGGCGGCTGGGCTGTTCGTGGAGCAGGAAAATATCGATGTAGTCGCGGCCGATGGCCCGGCAGGCCTCCTCCACGCTGCGGCGCATGTCATCGTAGGTGTAGGCGTAGGATTTCGAGGCTACGACGACGTCGGCAGCGCCGCGGCAGGCGGCCTTGATGTACGGATAGGTACCGTAGAGTTCGGCGGTGTCAATAAAATTAACCCCTGCATCCAGGGCCGCCTGGATAACGGCGGCGCCGCTCTGCAGAGGCAGGTTTGCCTGCAATGGACCGATGGTGAGCGCCCCGAAACAAAGGCGCGACACCTTGAGGCCCGTATTGCCGAGAACGCGGTACTCCATCTACTTCTTTTCCAGGTAGGCCTTGACCAGCTCTTCGAGCAATTCGTCCCGCTCAAGCTTGCGGATCAGCGTGCGGGCGTTCTTATAACTGGTT
>JALHDI010000338.1 GCA_022839045.1 Sporomusaceae bacterium | reverse complement strand
CCGTCAAGCGAGACGAACTGCTGGCAGCTGCCGGGCGCGAAGGCGGGCATCAGCCGAAGGAGGCGGGACAGTGATCATAGTAACAGGCGGCGCAGGCTTCATCGGCAGCAATCTCGTAAAAGGGCTCAACGACCGCGGGCTGAAAGATATTCTGGTGGTCGACGACCTCAGCCAGGGAGAGACGTTCAAAAACCTGCTGGCGCTCGATATCAAGGACTATATCGACAAAGACGATTTCCTGGCGGCACTGCTTGTCGGCAAATACGACGGCGAGACGGTCGAAGCAGTCTTCCACGACGGCGCCTGCTCCGACACGATGGAATACAACGGCAAGTACATGATGGAAACCAACTACGAATACAGCAAAGAACTGCTGCATTTCTGCCAGCGGCGGCGCATCCCCTTTATCTATGCATCGTCGGCCTCGGTCTACGGCGGCGGCGAAACCGGTTTCAGCGAAACGCCGGCATGCGAGTGGGCGCTGAACGTGTACGCCTTCTCCAAGCTCCAGTTCGACCGCTATGTGCGGCAAATATTGCCGGACGCGACGGCGCAGGTCGTCGGTCTCAGGTACTTCAACGTCTACGGGCCGCAAGAAAACCACAAGGGGCGCATGGCCTCAGTGGCCTACCACTTCTTCCACCAGCTCAAAAAAGACGGCGTGGTCAGGCTGTTCAAGGTCGTCGACGTCAACCTGTTCTTCTACGACAACCCGGCAGTAAGCGGCATCTTCAACTGCGGCACCGGCAAGGCAAACACCTTCAACGCGGTCGCCAACGCAGCGATCAAAGCCTTGGGCGGCGGGAAGATCGAGTACATCGATTTCCCCGAGACGCTCAAAGGAAAATACCAGAACTTCACCGAAGCCGATCTGACACTACTTAAAGAAGCCGGCTACGATAAGCCGTTCACAGATCCGGAGGCGGCGGTGGCCGACTACTACCGGTACCTCGCGGCCGGCGGCTACCTGGGCCGGTGACGGGGGCAGAAGCCGGCAGGCCGGCAGCCTTCCTCGACCGCGACGGCGTGCTCAACGTCGACAAGGGATACCTGTTCCGCAGCGAAGACTTTGAGTGGATACCGGGAGCCATCGAAG
>JALHDI010000027.1 GCA_022839045.1 Sporomusaceae bacterium | reverse complement strand
GTCCACCACCGGCTCGAACACCTGGCGGTCCACCGTCCGCAGATCGAAATTCAGCTCCACGCTCACCCGCACGGCCGTCTTATTCGGGCCGAGCACCTGCTCCAACAGCGACTGCACGCTCTTCTGCAGGTTATCCTGGACCTTCTTCGTCAACTCCAGTTGGGTCAGGGTGCCGGAGCTCGGCAGTTGCTGCTCCTCGGGCTGATCGTTCAGCACCCGGGCGAAATTGTCCACCACCGTCACATTCTCCGGCTTGAGACCCTGGATACTATGGGCCACCAGATTGACGATCCCCTTCACCTGCTCGCGCGACAATTGGGTCGACGGGCGCAGCTTCAGCATGATCGACGCCGTGGCCGGCTTCTCGTTGCGCTTATACAGGCTGTCCTCCGGCAACACGATATGCACCCTGGCCTTCTCCACCTCGGCCATCTGCTCGATCGTGCGGGTCAGTTCGCCCTGGAGGGCCTGGAGATAATAAACCTTGTTCTGGAACTCGGTCGAACCGAACTTGTTCTGGTCGAAAATCTCGAACCCCTTATAGCCCCGTGGCAATCCCTGGCTCGCGAGATCAAGGCGCACCCGGTACACATCCTTGGACGAAACAAGGATAGCCGTGCCGTTGTTGCCGATCTCGTACGGAATCTTCAACTCCTTCAGCTTCGCGGCAACCTCGCCGGCATCCTTGGCATCCATCCCGGTAAACAGCGGCACATTTTCAGGCCGGCCGCCCCACCACACGCTCCAGCCGATTATGGCCACGAACAGCAGCACCGCCGCGCCGATAATCATATACCTTTCCCGCTTGCCGATCTTCTGCCAGAGGCTTATTGACTGTTCCTTCCAGTCGGCCATGGCTCCACCTCTCCAAGTGACGATTAAGGACCGAGGCTAACGCATCGGCGCCTAGACCTGCATCCGCATCATTTCCTGATAAGCCTCGACAACCTTGTTACGCACCTGCATGGTAAGCTGCAAAGCAATCGTCGCCTTCTCCGTGGCGATGACGACCTCGGAAACATCCTGAATCTTCCCGGCGGCCAGATCCAGCGACGCCTGCTGGGCGTCAAGCTGCAACCTATTCACCTCGTCGAGGCTATCGGCGAGAATCTGGCCGAAACCCTTGCCGCCCCCCGTGGCGGCCGAGTCGGCGCCGGCGGCCGTACGGGCCGCGCCTGCGGGCGTAAGCGCAATCGGATCAACGCGCATAATAATTCCTCCTTAGCCTAGCGGCCAATTTCCAAAGCCTTCGTCGCCATACCCTTGGCGGCGTTCACCGCCGTCACATTCGCCTCATACGCCCGGGTCGCGGTCATCATATCGACCATCTCGGCCACCACGTTCACGTTCGGCATCGCAACATACCCGTCGACGTTGGCGTCCGGATGCTTGGGATCGAAAACCATCTTAAACGGCGAATCATCCTTCACGATGCCGACCACCCGCACACCGGCGCCGCCCTCGAAACTCGCGGCCAGCACCTGGCTGAAGGACGAATCGCCGGAGCGGGGAGCGAACACCACCATCTGGCGGCGGTAAGGACCTCCCTCCGCCGTCCGGGTCGAATTCACATTGGCGAGATTATTCGCGATCACATCCATGCGCAGGCGTTCGGCCGTCATCCCCGACGCCGCGGCGTCAATAGCCCCGAACATCCCCATCGTCAGCTTCCTCCTTTAATTGCCGCCTTCAGGTTGGAAAAATAACTCCCGAGCTTCTGGGCGACCGCGTTGTAATAAATCGTGTTCTTGGCCAAGTTGGCCATCTCGGCGTCGATATCGACATTGTTGCCGTCGGTCCGGAGAGAAGTTCTCGTATCGGTCACGATCGACGGCGCAAAAGCGTCGCCCTGGCGGCCGGGCAGATGCCGGGCGTGGGTGCGGGTCAGGGTCGCCTTCCTGCCGGACATCGCCTCCGCCAGCTTTTCCTCGAACACCACATCGCTCTTCTTGAAGCCTGGCGTATTCACATTGGCGATATTATCGGCGATAACCTTATGCCGCAAGGCGGCCGCCCCCAGAGCCTGCTCAAGGACCGATTCCTGAGGTGACGATAAAATCGATTTAACCACAAGATAGCCCCCCAATCCAAGGAAAAATAACGACAAAAATACTATATCTTTTGCATAATTCTACATAATTAAGGAAAATCCTTTCAAAAATGACCCTATAAAGGCCGGCAACGATTAAAATCCTATTAAATTTTACGGAAATACTCGCTAAATTACTGTAAACCGGCAATATGCGACAATCGCTGCGGCCTTACGGCCGCGAGGGAAATCCTTCCAGCCCCGCTAACCTCCTTCCCGGTCCGCCCATCAATATATAATTCGTCACCTGCGGCCGATAAGTTAAGTACGGGCACATAAAAACGGCCCGCCGTCCGGCGGGCCGTCCCATGATGCCGATAAAACCCCATCTGCTGCGTTGCTCCTCAGAGCGCCTTGCATCTGGAGCTTTCTCGGCATCCTTTTATTTTGCTGTCTCTTCCCTACTTCTTCAGCTTCTTCAGCTCATCGAGCAGGCGCTCGTTCAGCACCTTGATATATGTCCCCTTCATCCCCAGCGACTTCGACTCGATCACACCGGCGCTCTCGAACTTGCGCAGCGCGTTCACGATCACCGAGCGGGTGATGCCCACGCGGTCGGCGATCTTGCTCGCGACCAGCAAGCCCTCGTTGCCCTCGAGCTCGCCGAGGATGTGCATCACGGCCTCCAGCTCCGAATACGACAGCGTGCCGAGCGCAACCTGCACGGTAGCCTTCTTGCGGGCCTCCTCCTCGATCTTCTCGCTGCGGTCGCGGAGAATCTCCATCCCGACAACCGTCGCACCGTACTCGGCCAGGACAAGATCGTCGTCGTTGAACTCCCGCTCGAACTTGGCGACGATCAGGGTGCCGATACGTTCGCCGCCGCCGTGGATGGGGATAATGGTCGTAAACTTGTCGTTGGCGATGCAGCTCGTGTTCTCGGCAAAAGCGCACAAGCCGTTCTCCAGGCGCAGGTTGGGCGAAGTCTCCTGGATCTTCAGCAGAAACTCCACATAACGGTCGGGGAAAAGCCCCTTCGACAAAACCCGTTCCAGCATGATCTCGCATTCGAACTGGTCGATGAGCGCGTAGCCCAGCACGACCCCTTCCCTGCTGACGATGTAGACGTTCGAACTCATAACTTGGCTCAGCACAGAAGCAATCTCTTCATATTTGACTTTGTCGGATTTTTGCAGCAAGCGATTAATTTTCCGGGTACGGTCCAACATTGACGTCACTGTGATCAATCCTGCCTTTCCTAGACATTTTCTCTCTAATGAGTTTTCTCCCCTATAGAATAAACTGGCTCAAATCCTGATTGACGACGATCGCGTCGAGCTTGCCCTTGACATACGCGCGGTCGATGCGCACCTTGCCGGCGGCGATGTCGGGAGCCTCGAACGCCAGATCCTCGAGCAGCTTCTCCAGAATGGTGTGAAGCCGCCGCGCGCCGATATTCTCCGTCTGCGCGTTTACCTTGCAGGCGATCTCGGCAAGTTCCTCAATAGCATCTTCGCCAAAGTCGATAACAATCCCTTCCGTCGCCAGCAAAGAAGTGTACTGTTTGATCAGCGCGTTGGCCGGCTCGGTCAGGATCTGCTTGAGATCCTCCTTCGACAAGCTGGCCAGTTCCACCCGGATCGGGAATCTCCCCTGCAGCTCGGGGATAAGGTCGGAAGGCTTGGAAATATGGAAGGCGCCGGCGGCGATGAAAAGGATATGGTCGGTCTTGACCGGTCCGTATTTGGTGACGACCGTCGATCCCTCCACGATCGGCAGGATATCCCGCTGCACCCCCTCGCGGGAAACATCGGGGCCGGCGCTTTTGCCGCGGCCGGCGATCTTGTCGATCTCGTCGAGGAAAATGATCCCGTAATTTTCCGCCAGCGTCACCCCCGCGGCGGTCACCTCATCCATATCGATGAGCTTCTGGGCTTCCTCCTGGGCAAATATCTTGCGGGCCGCGGAAACCGTTACCTTGCGCCGTTTTTGCTTTTTAGGCAGAATGTTTCCGAGCATATCCTGAATATTGATACCCATTTCTTCCGCCCCGGTGCCGGCGAACATCCCGACCATCGGGTGGGAGCTATCCTCGACTGTTATCTCGATCAGCTCCTCCTCCAGCTCGCCGCGCTCCAGGCGGGCGCGCCACCAGTCGCGGGCCGTGTTCGGGGCCGGTTCCTCGGGTGGCGCCGGCGGCGGCGTCGGCTGGCCCAGTCCGCCGGAGAAAAGCATCTCGAACGGATTGCGGGCCGTTTCCTTCCTGGTCGACGGCAGGAAATGATCGAGGATGCGCTCGTCCGCCAGTTCCCTGGCCTTCTCGGCCACCGCCGCCATCCGTTCCTGCTTGACCATGCGGATGGCCGTCTCCACCAGATCGCGGACCATCGACTCCACGTCGCGGCCGACATAGCCGATCTCCGTGAACTTCGTCGCTTCCACCTTGATGAAAGGCGCGTTCACCAGTTTCGCCAGGCGGCGGGCGATCTCGGTCTTGCCGACGCCGGTGGGCCCGATCATCAGTATATTTTTGGGGATAATCTCCTCTTTCATATCCGCGGCTAGCTGCTTGCTGCGCCAGCGGTTGCGCAGGGCCACCGCGACCGACTTCTTCGCCTGCCGCTGGCCGACGATGAACTTGTCGAGCTCGGCGACAATCTGTCTGGGCGTCAGTTCCGTCAAGATATTCCCCCCTTCTCTACAACTCTTCCACCGCAATGTGGTTATTGGTATATACGCAGATATCGGCGGCGATGGCGAGCGCCTCGCGGGCGATATCGGGCGCCGCAAGGTCCGAATGGGCAACGAGGGCGCGGGCCGCGGCCAGCGCGAACGGGCCGCCCGAGCCAATGGCCGTTACGGCGTCGTCGGGCTCGATGACCTCGCCGTTGCCGGAGATAATCAGCATATTCTCGGCGTCGGCAACGATCAGCAGCGCCTCAAGGCGGCGCAACACGCGGTCCAGGCGCCACTCCTTGGCCAGCTCGACCGCCGCTCTCATCATGTTGCCGTTATATTCCTCGAGCTTCTGCTCGAATTTGGTGAACAGCGTAAACGCGTCGGCCACCGAACCGGCGAACCCCGCCAGCACCTTACCGTGGTACAGGCGGCGGACTTTCTTGGCATTGTGCTTCATGACGGTATTCTGCCCGAAAGTGACCTGGCCGTCGCCGGCGATGGCCGTCTTGCCGTTCAGGCGAACGGCTACGATGGTCGTGGCGTGAAACACGGGCATTCCTCCTATGCGCGCGGATGCGCCTGCGAATAGACGGACTTGATCCGCTCCTTGGTGACATGGGTGTAAAGCTGGGTCGTCGACAAATTGACGTGGCCCAGCAGCTCCTGGACCGAGCGGAGGTCGGCGCCGTTGTTCAAAAGGTGGGTCGCGAATGTATGGCGGATGGTGTGGGGGCTGACGTGCTTGGCGAGCGCCAGAGCCTCCACATACTTATCGACAACGCGGCGCACGCTGCGGTCGGTCAGCGGTCCGCCGCGCTTATTGACGAACAGAGTCTGATGGGCCTCCCCCGCCGCCGCCATCAGCCGCGGGCGGGCCAGGTCCAGGTACAGCTTGACGGCCGCCACCGCCTTGCGGCCCACCGGCACCACCCGTTCCTTCGACCCCTTCCCGTACACCAGGGCGTAACCGCTGGCCAGATCGACGTCGCCGACCGACAGGCCGGCCAGCTCGCTGACCCGCATGCCGGTGGCGTATAAGAGCTCGAGGATGGCGGCGTCGCGTCGCCCGAGGCTGCTTTTGTCAGGCAGCTCGAGCAGGGCGGTCATTTCCCCGGGATCGAGGAAAGACGGCAGCCTCTTTTCCAGTTTTGGGGTCCGCACCGTGCTGAACGGGTTCTCCGTCAGCACCGCCTCCCGGCACAAATGACGAAAAAAGGACCGCAGTGCAGCCATCTTGCGGGCAATAGAACGCCGTGCGTAGTCCTCATCCTTGAGGTTGGCGAGATAAGCCCGTATCAGAATCGGCGTGACAGCGGCCAGCGGCACTTCGTCCATCCCCAGCTTGGCGGCGGCGAAAGCGAGAAAATGGTCGAGATCTGCCCGGTAGCTCGTAACGGTATGCGGCGAGGCATTCTTCTGCACCTTGAGATAACGAAAGAAATCCGGCAGATAACAAGTTGCTGTTTCCATAGTTACCACGCTTAATTGTCGATTTTCCGCAAAGAAAAATCATTAATTTATAGTAGCACACTAGTCTGAATTATGCAATAACACGGCAAGTTTTTTTGAAAATTATTTTCCGACTATTCCAACAAATTCAACCAATTCCCGTAATGCCCGCGCGGCGATCCGCCTGTTCTTCTCTTTCTTATCGCGGATGCGGGCCTCCAGGGGCGGCAAGAGGCCGAAATTCACATTCATCGGCTGGAAACCGGCCGGGTCGGCGGTGGTGATATAACGGCACAAGGCGCCATGGGCGGTCGCCGACGGGAAAACGACCGGCTCCAGCCCCTTCGCCGCGCGGGCGGCGTTCCTGCCGGCCACCAGGCCGGCGGCGGCCGATTCCACATACCCCTCCACCCCGGTGATCTGGCCGGCGAAGAACAGGCCCGGCTCCGTCCGCATCGCCAGCGTCGGCGCGAGGATGCGGGGCGAATTCAGATAAGTGTTGCGGTGCATCACCCCGAACCGGACGAACTCGGCGCGCCCGAGGCCGGGGATCATGCGGAAGACCCGCTCCTGCTCCAGCCATTTGAGATGAGTCTGGAAACCGACCATATTGTAGAGCGTGGCGGCGGCATTGTCCTGGCGGAGCTGGACGACGGCATAGGGCAACGCGCCGCTCCTGGGATCGCGCAACCCGACCGGCTTCAGCGGCCCGAAGCGGAGCGTGTCGACGCCGCGGGCGGCCATCGCCTCCACCGGCATGCAGCCCTCGAAGAACACCGTCTTCTCGAACGCCTTCACCGGCGCCGTAGCGGCGTGGGTCAGCTCGTGCCAGAACCGCTCGTACTCTTCCTGCGAAAGCGGGCAGTTCAAATAATCGTCGTCGCCCTTCCCGTAGCGGGATGCGCGGTAAATGACGTCCATATCGAGCGAATCGCCGCTCACGATCGGCGCGGCGGCGTCGTAAAAATACAGATACTCCTCGCCCGTCAGCTCGCCGATCGCCGCCGCCAGCGCCGGCGAAGTCAGCGGCCCGCTGGCCACCACCACCGGCCGTCCGGCGGGCAGCGCCGTCACCTCCTCCGTCACCACCCGCACCCGCGAATGGTCGGCAAGCGACCGCGTCACATAGGCGCCGAAAGCGTCCCGGTCCACGGCCAGGGCGCCGCCGGCGGGAACGCGGCAGGCGTCGGCGGCCTTCATAATCAGCGAATCCAGCTGACGCATCTCTTCCTTGAGCAGGCCGACGGCGTTCTCGAGCGCCGCCGCCCGGAGCGAATTGCTGCACACCAGTTCGGCGAACAGGCCGCCGTGATGGGCCGGGCTCATGACCTTGGGGCGCATCTCGTAAAGCTCGACATCCACCCCCGCCGCGGCGATCTGCCAGGCGGCCTCGCTGCCGGCCAGGCCGGCGCCGATGACGATTACTTTAGCCACGTTTCTTGCCTGCTTTCCGTCTGGCGCTCGTCTTGCGCGGCTTGGCGGCACGCTTGGCCACCGCCGCCGCTTCCGTCTGCGTGCGGGTCGGGCAGTTCGCGTTGCCGCACATCACCGTGAAGCGTCCCTGTTTGAAATTATGGCGCACCTTGAACGAGCCGCACGTCTCGCACGTATCCTTGAGCGGCGTATCCCAGGTCGTAAACTGGCACTCGGGATAATTGGCGCAACCGAAAAACACCTTGCCCCGCTTGGTGCGGCGCTCCACCACCGCACCCTGGCACAGGGGGCACTTGACCCCGGTATCCTTGAGGATCGGCCTGGTCGTCCGGCATTCCGGAAAACCGGGGCAGGCGAGGAAATTGCCGAACCGCCCGTGCTTCACCACCAGCAGGCGGCCGCAGTTGGGGCACGGCACATCCGACACCTCCACCGGCAACTCCACGTTGCCGATCTTCTCGTCGGCGCTCGTGAGCGTGGCGGCGAACGGTTCGTAAAACTCCTTCAGCACCTTGGAGCGCGACACCTTCTCGTCGGCGATGCCGTCGAGGCGGTCCTCCATCTCGGCGGTGAAGTCCACGTCCACGATATCGTGGAAATGCTCCTTCAAGAGATCGACGACCACGAAGCCCAGCTCGGTCGGCTGGAACTTCTTCTCGGCCTTCAGCACATACCCCCGCTCCTGGATGGTCTCGATAATCGGGGCGTAAGTGCTGGGCCGGCCGATGCCCTTCTCCTCCAGCATCTTCACCAGCGAAGCCTCGGTATAGCGCGGCGGCGGCTCGGTGAAATGCTGCTTGGGCAGCAGCTTCTGCAGCTTGAGTTCCTGCCCCTCCTCCACCGCGGGCAGGAGGGCGTCCTTCTCCGCCTCCTCGCGGCTGTCGCCGTAAACGGCGAGATAACCGGGGAACTTCAGGATCGAGCCGGAGGCCCGCAGGCCGAAGCGGCCGGCGGCGATCTCCACCGTCAGCGTGTCATACACGGCCGGCGCCATCTGGCTGGCGACGAACCGCTCCCAGATGAGAGTGTAAAGGCGCAGCTGGTCGCGGTTGAGGCTCCGCTGCACCGCGTCCGGGGTGAGCTCGAGGCTGGTCGGCCTGATCGCCTCGTGGGCGTCCTGGGCGTTCTTGGTACTGTAGACGGGCGGCTTATCGGGCAGATACTCGCGCCCGTGCCTGGCGGCGACGTAACTCCGCGCCTCCTCCTGGGCCGAAGCCGCCACCCGCGTCGAATCGGTGCGGATATACGTGACCAGGCCGACCGGGCCGACCCCGGCCACGTCGATGCCTTCGTAAAGCTGCTGGGCGAGCATCATCGTCTTGCGCGCCGTGAACCCCAGGCGGCGGGCCGCATCCTGCTGCAGGCTGCTGGTGATGAACGGCGGCGACGGATTGCGGCGCCGCTCCCGCTTCTTGACCTCGCGGACGCGGTAATCGGCCTTCTCCAGCTCGGCGGTGATCTTGCCGGCCGCACTTTCGCTGCCGATCTCCGGCTTCTTGCCGTCCACCGCCACCAGCTCGGCGTCGAACAAGCCGCCCTTCGGCTTGCTTCTGAGCTTGGCGGTCACCGTCCAGTACTCTTCCGACACGAACGCCTGGATCTCCCGCTCGCGGTCGCAGATAAGGCGCACCGCCACCGACTGCACCCGGCCCGCGCTGAGGCCCTTGCGCACCTTGCGCCACAGCAGCGGGCTCAGCTTGTAGCCGACGATGCGGTCGAGGATGCGGCGGGCCTGCTGGGCGTCCACCCGCGACAGGTCGATGGGGCGCGGGTGCTTCACCGCCTTCTGGATGGCCGTCTTGGTGATCTCGTTGAACTCGATCCGGCAGGCTCTGTCCTCGCCGATGCCCAGCAGGTGGGCTAGGTGCCAGGCGATCGCCTCGCCTTCGCGGTCAGGGTCGGTTGCCAGGTAAACGGCGCCGGCCTTCTTGGCCTCTTCCTTCAAATTCTTGATCAAGTCGCCCTTGCCGCGGATATTGATGTATTTGGGGGCGAAATCATGCTCGATATCCACGCCGAACTGGCTCTTGGGCAGATCCCTCAGATGCCCCATCGAAGCCCGTACCGTGTAATTCTTGCCCAGAAACTTCTCGATCGTCTTCGCTTTTGCCGGCGATTCGACCACGACCAGCGCTTTACTCACCCGTTTCCCTCCCAGGCAGGCGGACGTAGCGTCGCCCGCCGAACTCGGCTGCCAGATCCTTCAGCTCGAGCTGCAATAATATATATGTAACAACCGGGGCCGGCAATCCGACCCGCAAAATCAATTCATCCACAGTCAGCGGCGTGTCGCAGCTGAGGGCGGCCCAAACCCGCCCCTCGTCGCCGGCCGGCCCGGCCTCGTGTCGGCCGCGCGGGCCAACCCGTACTCCTCAAGGATATCGGCCGCCGTCGTCACCGGCTTGGCCCCCTGCTTGAGCAGCCTGTTGGCGCCCGCGCTGGTGGCGGAAAAAATGCTGCCGGGCACGGCGAAAACATCGCGGCCCTGCTCCAGCGCCCAGTCGGCCGTGATCAGCGACCCGCTCTTCTCGGCGGCCTCCACGACCGTGACGCCGTGGCTCAGGCCGCTTATTATCCGGTTGCGCACCGGAAAGTGGTGCGGCAGCGGTTCGCCTCCCGGCCAGTACTCGGACACGATCGCCCCTTGTTCGGCGATCCGGGCCAACAGTTTGCCGTTCTCCGGCGGATAAACCACATCCACCCCGCAGCCCAGCACCGCCACCGTATAACCGCCGGCCTCCAGCGCTCCCTCGTGGGCGGCGCTGTCGATGCCGCGGGCCGCGCCGCTAACCACGCCCGCGCCGCCGGCAACCACCCCGGCAGCCAAAGCCTTCGCGGCGTTCCGGCCGTACGCCGACGCCCTGCGGGCGCCGACGATGCCGATCAGGAGCTCGTCCTGGGGCAGGCGGCCACGGTAATAGAGCACCTGCGGCGGGTCGAAAATCCGCCTCAGCCTGTCCGGAAAATCGGCGTCGGCGGCGCATACGACGCCGATGCCCTTCTTCTCCCAGGTGGCGGCCATTTTGTGCATATCTATCTTTTCCCGCAGGTCAAGTAAATTATTACCGATGGCCTCATCGAGGCAGCCGCACAAAAACAAATCGCGCCGAGGGGCCATCCAGGCCTGCCGGGCGCTACCGAAAAAGGCGACAAGCGAATTGAGCCGGGAATTGCCCAGACCGGGAACCATGGTCAAAGCCGCCTGATAATACCTCTCCACAACCCGCTCCTCCGCACATAAAATACATTGGCCTAATTATAACCAGGAAAAAATTATCAGTCAAGGCTCTATTTAGCCAAACCTATCCATAATAAGCCGCGCCACCGCCTCCGCCGCCCCCGGCCGGCCCAGGCGCAGAGCCGCCGCCCGCATCGCGGCGAACCCGTCCGGGCCGCCCGCAAGCATCCTGCCGGCGAAAGCGGCCAGCTCGGCCGCCGACTCTACCCGCACGGCCGTCCCGTGCGTCGTGAGGAAAGCGGTGTTCGCCTCCTCCTGCCCCGGTATCGGCCGGTAGATCACCAGCGGCAGCCCCCCGGCCAGCGCCTCGGCCGCCGTCAGCCCGCCCGGCTTCGAAACCAGCAGGTCGGCCGCCGCCATCAGCACATCGACATTGTCGACGAACCCCAGCGCCTGCAAAGTGCAATGTCGCAGCCCAGCCGCCGCCGCCGCCAGCTTTCGGCGCAGCGCCTCGTTCCTGCCGGCCACGGCCACCAACTGCAGCGGCCGCGCCAGCGCTTCCAGCGCCGCCACGATCTCCGCCATCGGCATCACCCCGGCACCGCCACCCATGACCAGCACCATCGGCGCGTCGTCGCGCAACCCGAGCGCCGCCCGCGCCCCGCCCTTGCCGGGAGGCGCGGCGAACCGCCCGTCCACCGGGATGCCGGTCGCCACGCTGCGCTCCCGCGCCACGCCGGCGCCGGCGAGATAATCGCGCAGCGCCTCGTGGGCCACGCAGTACAAGCCAAGCTCCGGGTACACCCACAGGCGGTGGACCACGAAATCGGTCACCACCGCCACCGTCGGCACGGCGAGATGGCCGCGCGCCGCCAGATGCGCCACCAGCCCGGCCGGCGTCGCATGGCTCACAACCACGACATCAGGCCGCGAAGCCGCGATATACCGCTCCATCCGCCCGGCCAGAAAACCGCTCACCGCCGCCCTGCCGGCCAAAGCCAGGCGGCTGCTGTTGCCCCAGCCGTAAGCCGCGCCGTACGCCTGCGGAAAAACATCCAGCACCTTCAGATACCCGCCGAGGATAACCCTCCCCAGCCGCGGGCTGAAAAAATCGAACACATTCGCGAACTCCGCCGCCACATCCGGGTCGAGACGCCGCAAAGCCGCCCCCACCGCCTGGGCCGCGCGCACGTGCCCGGCCCCGATGGGCGCGCTGATGAACAATACCTTGCGTCGTTGCCGTCCCACACCACTAGCCTCCCTGGCGCAGCTTCCCAAAATACTTTACCGTACCGTCGTCGCACGCCGCCGCCAATTCGCCGGCGGTCTTTCCGTCGTACACCCGCAAATCGCCGGCCACCTCCGCCAGCGGCGCCAGCACGAAACAGCGCTCGTGAAAACGCGGGTGCGGCAGCGTCAGTTCATCGGTATCCATCGCCGCGTCATCGAAAAACAACACATCGATATCGATCGTCCGCGGCCCCCAGCGGATCTTCCGCTCGCGGCCGAGCTCCCGCTCCACCGCCAGGCAGGCCGCCAGCAGCTCCCGCGGCGTCAGCGTCGTCCTGACGCACACCACCGCATTGAGGAAATCCGGCTGGTCGGTATACCCCACCGGCGCCGTCTCATATAGCGACGACACCCGCTCCACCGTCACCCCCGGCCACGCGGCCAGGCGGGCGACAGCCGCGGCGATATTCCCCTCCCGGTCGCCCAGATTCGAACCGAGCCCCAGGCAAATCACAGCTTCCTGCCCCGCGTCACTTCCACCTGGACGAAATCCAGCTGCCCCGGCAGCGTCACCCCCGGCTTGCGCACCCTCACCGTCGCCTCCGTCACCGGGCCCTTCAGCAAAACATCCGCTATCTTAGTCGCCAGCGCCTCAAGCAACTTGAATTTGTTGTTTTCCACCACCGCCCGGATGTCCTCGTACGCGGCCACATAATCCAGCGAATCCTCGAGCTCGTCCGTCGCCCCCGCCTTCGTCATATCCAGCGTCATCTCCGCGTCCACCGCGAACCGCTGCCCCATCTCGCGCTCATGCTCGTACACCCCGTGATAACCGTAAAACATCATATTCTGCAGCGTAATCCTACCCATTGCCCAGTGCCCCCTCCATAATAGCATCCGTCATTCTCGCCACCCTGGCCATCTCCTTCACATCGTGCACCCTGACGATATGCGCCCCGCGCATAATCCCGCACGCCACCGTCGCCGCCGTACCCTCCACGCGGTCGCCGGGCGGCAGCCCGCCCAGCGCCTCGCCGACAAACCGCTTGCGCGACGTGCCCAGCAGCACCGGGCAGCCCAAAACCTTCAACTCGTCCAGGCGGTTCAGCACCTCCAGATTATGGGCCGGCGTCTTGCCGAACCCGATCCCCGGATCCACGATAACCTTCTCCGCGGCCACACCCGCCGCCTCCGCCACAGCCACGCTGCGGCGCAAAAACGCGCCCACCGCCGCCATCACATCGCCGGCATACTCCGTCCCCTCCTGATTATGCATCACCACCACCGGCGCCCCGTGCCTCGCGCACACCGCCGCCATATCAGGATCGCGCTGCAGCCCCCAAACATCATTCACGATATGCGCCCCCAGCCTCAGCGCCGCCTCCGCCACCGCCGCCTTATACGTATCCACCGACACCGGCAGCGGCGACACCGCCAGCACCCGCTCCACCACCGGCAACAGGCGCTCCATCTCCTCCGCCGCGCTCACCTTCACCGCCCCGTACGGGCGGGTCGACTCCGCGCCGATATCAATCACATCCGCGCCCGCCGCCGTCATCGCCTCAGCGTGGCGGACCGCCTCGTCCAGCCTGTTATAGCGGCCGCCGTCCGAAAAAGAATCCGGCGTCACATTCAAAATCCCCATGATAACCGTCCGCCCCGGCCTAATCACCAGCTCGCGTCCCGGCCACTCGTACCGCCTCGCCGGAAACGCCGCCGCCGCCGCCAGCGCCTGCTCCACCGCCGCCGCCACCTGCGGCAGCCCCCACGGCTGCAGCTTAAGCTGCACCAGCGCCAGGCGGTACTCCTTCAGCGTCGCGCAGATCAGCACATCGCTCTCCGCCACGCTCAGGTCGGCCGTCCCCCGCGCCAGCGCCACCTCGCCCCCCTTCGCCAGAAACGTCTGCTTCAGCAGATTGGCGGCCTTCGCCGGCACCTTCTCCAGCTTCACTATCCTAAAAACCGCCTTTGCGGACATAATATTAATCCCGGTCGGATCGCACCCCAGTTTGGCCAGTTCGGCCCGGGCCTGCGCCTCGCCTTCCACATCCAAAAGCCGCGGGTTGAAATTCATTGCCGCCCTCCTCTTGCTGTTAAATACGATTTTATTGTATCATGGGTATATGCATTAAACAAATTTGCCCAAAAGCGGAAAAGGCACCCGAAAAACCTGCGGAGGTTTCCCGTATGAAGCAGCGACTCTCCCCCGACAAATTCATCTTCCCGACCGAAGAAATCAAAAGCGGCCTTTACAGCGACTGCTACTTCAACCGTACCCGCGACATCCTCATCGCCGACAATCGCCATCCCCGGGTCACCATGCAGATCTTCCAGCGCCAGAACGCCGTCATCTGCGGCGTCGACGAAGCCGTCGCCATCATCAAAAAATGCGCCCACAACCCCGAAAACCTCGTCATCAAAGCCCTCTACGACGGCGACGAAATCGCCCCCTGGGAAACCGTCATGACCATCGAAGGCGACCTGGCCGACTTCTCCCACCTCGAAACCGTCTACCTCGGCGTCATCGCCCGCCAGACCAAAGTCGCCACCAATACCCGCCGCTGCGTCAAAGCGGCCGCCGGCAAACCGGTGTTCTTCTTCTCCTCCCGCTTCGACCCCTGGGGCACCCAGGCCGGCGACGGCTACGCCGCCAACATCGGCGGCGCCGCAGGCGTCTCCACCCCGGCCAACGGCCTCTACTGGGGCGCTCAAGCCATCGGCACCATCCCCCACGCCCTCATCGCCACCTACGGCGGCGACACCGTAGCCGCCACCCATGCCTTCGACCGCCACATCGACCCGGCCGTCAACCGCGTCGCCCTCGTCGACTACGACAACGACTGCGTCGCCACCTCCCTCGCCGTCGCCCGCGCCATGGGCGGCAAACTGTGGGGCGTCCGCCTCGACACCAGCGACACCATCGTCGACGCCTCCGTAGTGCCGCAGATGGGCGCCTTCCGGCCAACCGGCGTCTGCCCCCAGCTCGTCTTCAACGTCCGCCGCGCCCTCGACGAAGCCGGCTTCGCCCACATCAAAATCATGGTCTCCGGCGGCTTCAACGCCGACCGCATCGCCGAATTCGCAGCCGCCCGCGTCCCCGTCGACATCTACGCCGTAGGCGCCAGCCTCTTCGCCGACAACATCAACTTCACCGCCGACATCGTCATGGTCGACGGCGAGCACTGCGCCAAGGCGGGGCGGAGCTACCGCCCCAATAATCGTCTGGAATTAGTTGAATAAATTGGCCACAGCCAATACGACACGAAAAAGCTAAACCCGGAACATCACGTTCCGGGTCTTCTTTATGGTCTGTGCGAGGCCGTCTAGGAAGCTCCAGATGCAAGGCGGCCCGAGGCCGCTTGCTAGCGTACTCGGAACGTACGCTAGCAAGCGCCCGCAGGGCCAACACCGCAGATGGACTTCCTAGGCGGCCTCCCCTGTATCATCTTCAAAACTACTTGCTTTCGCCGCCCGTGCTGGCAGCCATATTCGCCATCTGCTCCGACATCGCCGCCAGCGCCTGGCTGTGGGCCGTCAGCCGTTGGATCGTCCCCGCCTGATGGTCGGCCACCGCCTCGATCTGGGAAATCTCGGCCGCGATCTTGGCGATCGAGTCGCGAATCTCGGCCAAGATACTCGTTATCTGCGTCGCCGAGCCGGCGCTGTTAACCGCCAGCTTGCGCACCTCCTCAGCCACCACGCCGAAGCCGCGCCCCATCTCGCCGACCCTCGCCGCCTCGATCGCGGCGTTCAGGCCGAGCAGATTGGTCTGGCTGGCCACATCCTTGATGAAACCGACAACCTTATCGGTATCCCCCACCTGACGGGTAGCCTCCACCGACATATCCTTCAGACAGCGCCCGCTGGCCGCCAGTTCCTCCGCCTGGGCCAGGATCGACTGGATCGAGCCGGAAAGCTCGCCCGCCGAGCCGGAAAGCTGTCTGGCCGCGTTGAGCAGCGTCTCCCGCCGCTCCAGCGACTCGTGAATGGCGACCGCCCCCACAACCCGGCCGTCCTCGACCACCGGCAGGCTTACCGCAATATAGGGAACACCGTAAACCTCCTTGGCCACTTCCACGACGACCCGCTCGTTCTTCTCCATCGCCTTGTGGCCGGCCGACCCCGGTTTGACAGGATCGCCCGCGACAACGGAACTGGCGAGCTCGGTAATACAGTTGCACGCAATCCACTTCTCGCGGTCGCAAACCGCCATCCCCACGCGCCCGGTCATCAGCTTAGGGATGTGCTCGGCCACCCTGGCGAAACTAGCCAACAACTCCGACATGTCCCCCACCTCGTTTTCCGAATAAATACATAAATACAACAATTTAAGTATAACTCTTATAAACGAAAAATCAATATTGCCGGCCATCAATTGTCGCTATACCACTCCCGTTGACACTCAGGCAGGACTAAAATCATCCACTTATTTCCAGGAAATCAACGAGCGCCGTACTCCGGCCGGAAAAACTCGTCCCCGACGCCGTCGCTGCGCCTCTTCCAGCCGCTTGTGACCCGCTCTGTTCCGCTGTCCGCAGCCGCTCGACGAAAGCGGCAGTTTTATCAGACTTCCAAAGTACCATATACGGCCCATTAGCCGTTGCCGCGAACAGCCCATCGTACAACCGCGCGGCCGGCACCGCCGTTGCGCCGTAGGTACACCAGCCCTTCCCTCGGCAAGCATTCTTCTCAGTTCCGCCATCACGCTTGCAGCTTTATGCCTTGTACGCCACTTCTCCCCGTGTAACCTCGTCAGTCCCGACAAATTTCCTCCCAATCGTGCTTTATATTGCCAAATAGTGTCGTTTTTTAGCTAGTCGTAAAACAATATGTCGTTACAACTTACATAATAGTAATGCATTTGTTTAAATACTCACTAGTCATTTGCTGGCATAATTCATCGGTAACTCCCATTAATGGCAAAAAGATCGTACTTGCAGGCGCTTCTCCCCCTCCTACACCCCCAGCAAACTCTCCTTGATGTTATTGCGCAGATGGACGGCCTCCGCCACCGCCTGCGCCGTTATCCGCTCCGCCCCGTCCAGGTCGGCGATCGTCCGTGCCACCTTCAGCACCCGGTCATAGCCGCGGGCGCTGAGGTTCAGGCGCTGGAAGGCCTGCTGGAGCAGGCTTTGGGCGTCGTCGTTCAGCAGGCAAGTAGCCTTTACATGACGGTGGCCCATCTGGGCGTTGGCCCCCAGACCATAGCGGACGAGCCGGCGCTGCTGCGCGGCCCGCGCCCGTTCCACCCGCGCCCGGATGGCCGCCGACGGCTCGGCCGGCGCGTCGCCGGCTATCTCCCGGTACTCGAGCCGCGGCACGGCGATATTGATATCGATGCGGTCCAAAAGCGGGCCGGAAATCTTCTTCAGATAGCGGCGGATATCGCCCGGCGTGCAGCTGCACTGCCTGCTGCTGTCGCCGAAATAGCCGCACGGGCAGGGATTCATGGCCGCCACCATCATGAACTTCGCTGGATAAGAAAGCGTCGCGTTCACCCGCGAAATCGTCACCGCCCCGTCTTCCATCGGCTGGCGGAGCACCTCCAGCACCAGGCGGGGAAACTCGGGCAACTCGTCCAGAAACAGCACGCCGTTATGGCTGAGCGTCACCTCGCCCGGCCGCGGCATCCGCCCGCCGCCGATCATGCCCGCGTCGGACACGGTATGGTGCGGGCTCCTGAACGGCCGGTGCGCCACCAGGCCTGGCCCGCCGCGCAGCAGTCCGGCGATGCTGTAAATCTTCGTCACCTCCAGCGCCTCGCCGTCGGTGAGCGGCGGCAGGATCGACGGCAGGCGGCGGGCCAGCATCGTCTTCCCCGAGCCCGGCGGCCCCACCATCAGCACGTTATGGCCGCCGGCGGCGGCGATCTCCAGGGCCCGTTTGGCCGCCGCCTGTCCCTGGACCTCGGCCATATCGTCGGTCTGCCCGCCGTCGGCCGGCTGCCGCCCTGCCCTCTCCACCCTCGCGAGCAGGCGCTCGCCGCGCAGATGGGCCACCGTATCCTCCAGCGTCGCCGGCGCGAAAACGGTCGGCCGGCCGGCGTACAGCGCCTCCTGGGCATTCTCCGGCGCGACGAAAACGGCCTCCATGCCCCGGGCGGCGATATCCGTCGCCATCGGCAGAATGCCGGCGATCCCTCTCAGTCTGCCCTCCAGCGACAATTCGCCAATGAAGACGCCCTGCCGGCACGCCTCCGGGTCCACCTGCCCGCTGGCCGCCAGAATCCCGACGGCGATCGGCAGGTCGAGCCCCGAGCCGTCCTTGCGCATATCGGCCGGCGCGAGGTTGACGGTCACGCGGCGCACGGGAAATTCCAGCCCGGCGTTCTTGATCGCCGCCCGCACCCGCTCCTTGGATTCTTTCACCGCCGCGTCCGGCAAACCGACGATATCCAGTCCCGGCAAGCCGTTCGCGATATCCACCTCCACCGTGATGAGGGCGCCGTTGATGCCCAGCGTCGCCGCGCCGAACACCTGCGCGTATAACATAGCCGCATACCTCCCGCGTTTCAGGATCGTTAACCTCTACCCGCCGCCGGCATAGTGCCTTTCCATTTACTTTTCGAGGAAATTCGACCATATCCTTCCTGGTGCCGGCGCTTCCGCCACCGGTTTTCGGCACGCGAAAAGGCCCCCTCGGAAAAGGGGGCCTTCTGGTCATTCCTGATCGCGGCACTACCGGCCGGTGATCTTCTTGCCGATCTCGGCGGTGATATCCTCGCTGCTGTAGATGGCCCCGTCCTTCTCGATAACCACCGCGAGTCCCTTTTCGACCGCATACTCCTCGACCGCTTTGACCACCTTCGCCCGGACCGCCTCCATCAGGGCGAGCCCTTGGGCATCGAGCCGGCTCTGGATCTGGTTGTAAAGGATCATTTGCTCCTGTTCGTTCATATTAGCCGACTTGTCCGCGAACTCTTTTTCGGCCTCCGCGGCGGCGGCCTTGATCGCCTGCCCGGCGGCGGCCGCATCCGGATGATGCGTGACAAGAAAAGCCATATCTACGCTGTAAATCCCCGCGGCGGGCGCGGCGTTGGCCATGCCGGCGGGGGCAAGTGCCTGGGATGCGGCTGCCAAAAACAGTGCGGCGAAGAAAACGGCCATCCGTTTCCCGGTTTTTTTCTTGATAACGAGCACAATTTTAACCTCCTACTTTTCGCTGGCGGCCCGGAAAGGCGCCTGATTGGTTAAATTCTACAGCAGCGGCAAAAATACCTTCCCGCCCATCCCCATCCCGGCCATCAAAACCGGCCGATTTTTCTTTTATCGTTGCGCCGCTGCATCTCCCGGGAACGCGCCGGGCCCCCCGGATAGCGCGCGGCATAAGCCACGGCGTACCTCAGGGGGCCCGATGCTCATATTGCTAGGGGGAAACTCCGGTTGCGGTAAGTAAACGCGGCCGCGCAGATGGTAATCCACGCCTACGGGTTTGGCGTATCCGTCAGATGGAGCAGTTATCATCCTCTCCCAGGAACAGCAGGAGCAGGATGATGATTATGATCACAACCGCGATCCCGTTGCCGCCTCCGCAGCCGCAAAAATTACGTCCCATGCACATGCCTCCTTTATTCAGAGTCATAATATCCTATGTGAAAACTAAGGGATGGTTCCTCCCGGGCGGCTGCCAAACACTGGATGAAAGCGAAAAAACCCCCGCAATAGTGCGGGGGTTTTTGGTCGTACTATATTTGTTCCCTCCTCACAGCCCCTCCCACCGCTTGAACAGGTCGTGCTCCACCCCGAGGCTGTCGCACGCCTTGCCGACCATCATGTCGACGAGAGCCGCGATGTCCTGCGGGTTATGGTAGAAGCCCGGGCTGGCGGGCACGATGCGAACGCCGAGGCGGGCGAGTTTGAGCATATTCTCCAGGTGGATAGCGCTCAGCGGCGTCTCCCGCGGCACGAGGACAAGCCGCCGGCCCTCCTTGATCGTCACGTCCGCCGCCCGCGTCAGCAGGTTGTCGGCCAGGCCGTTGGCGATTGCCGCCAGCGTCCGCATCGAGCAGGGGGCGACCGCCATCGCGTCCGCCTTGAACGACCCGCTCGCCGGCGCCGCGCCGGTATCGTCGGCATCGTAGAGGCGGAAGACCCGTCCAGCCACGTCGGCCCTGCCGACGCCGCACTCGTGCCTCAGCACCGTCCAGCCGTTTTCCGACACAACGGTGTGCACCTCGCACCCGGCCTGACGGAGCACCTCCAGCAGCCGCCAACCGTATACAGCTCCGCTGGCACCGGTTATCCCAACAATGATCTTCATGCTTCCTCCAATGCGGCCGTTGACAAGCCCCCATCTGCCGCGTTGTTCCTGCGAGCGCTTGCTAGCGTACGTTCCGAGTACGCGCGATGCTGCTAAACCTTGCCTGTGCAAACCATGTATACATACTTGGTCGCGGAGGAAACGGTGCAGCGCGTCCTCGGAGCCGCCTTCCATCTGGGGCTTCTGACCGGCCGGCACAAATCCAAAAAAGAAACGGATTATCTTCCGAACGCATTCTCAATATGGTTTATTTTTGCCACATCACCCGACATCATTACCTCGATCACATCGAACCTCATCGGCCTGTCGTACAGCCCGTGATGCTTCATATAGCACAGCGCCGTCGCCATCAGCTTCTCCTGCTTGCGGCGCGTCACCGCCTCCGCCGGCGTGCCGTAAGCCCCGCCCCGCCGCGTCTTGACCTCGGCGAAAACCAGCGTCCCGTTGTGGGCCGCCACGATATCGATCTCCCCCGGCCGGGCCCGGTACTTCAGAGCGAGGATGGCGTAGCCCGCCGCCTTGAGGTGCGCAGCGGCCGCCAGCTCGCCGGCGTCGCCGGTGCGGATATGCTCCATCGCCGCCTCACCTCTCGGCCACGTCGGCGATATACAGCTGGCTGTTCTTCGACAGGTCGATCTCGACGATCTTGTTCATCCGCCGCTTCTGCTCGTCGGCGATAACCCGCACCACCGGCTTGGTCTTGGCCTCGTGGGAGATGTCCACCACCACGCCGATATGGTTGTTGCTCAGCCGCACCACCGACCCGATCGGATACGGGGCGATGTTGCCGGCGAAATGATCGACAAGCTCGGGGTCGAAATACGTGCCGGCCGCCTTGGTGATGATCGCCAACGCCTCGTAGACCGGCACCGCCTTGCGGTAGGTGACATCCGAGGTCAGCGCGTCGTAAACGTCGGCCAAGGCGACGATCTGCGCGAATTGATGGATTTCGCTGTTCGCCAGGCTGCGGGGGTAGCCGCTGCCGTCGTAGCGCTCGTGATGCTGGTAAGCGCAGTGGGCCCACATCAGGCTGACGTCGGGGTTCTTGCGCAGGATATCGAAGCCGTATTCGGCATGCCGACGGACCTCGTCGAGCTCGGCGATGGTCAGCCGGTCGGTCTTATTCAGTATCTCCGGCGGCACCATCAATTTACCGACATCGTGCAGCAGCGCCCCCACCCCCAGATCGCGCAGGCGGAGCTCGTCGAAGCCCAGATTGATGCCGGTCATCGTCGCCAGGATGCAGACATTGACGGAATGGTTGAAAAGATAGTCGGCCTTGGTCCGCATGTCGATGAAATTGACCAGCGTGCCTTGGTTGCGGCACAGCTCGTCGACGAGCGTGTTGGCGATCTTCTTCGCCGCGCTGGCGTCGACCTTGCGGCCGAGCTTGATATGCTCCATCACCTGCCTGGCGCTCGCCACCGCCTCGACGCGGGCCTGTTCGCTGACCACGTCGGGAACGTCGATATCGGCCGTCAACTCGTCCTCGATATACACGTAGGTCACGTCGAGGTCGCGCAGCCGCTCGATGTAGCGCTCCTTCATCTCCAGCCCGGCGTTGAGCAGGATTTTGCCGTCGGCCGTATAGAGAGGCTTAGCCAGCTTCATCCCCGAGGTGACGTTATCCAGCAATATTCTTCGCATAGCAGTCCTCCAGGTTACCGTTTGCGCCGCTTCTGATCGAGGCGGTACACGTAGGCCAGCACTTCGGCAACCGCCTTATACAGCGCGGGCGGGATCTCTCGGTCCAGGTCCACCGCCATCAGCAGGGCGGTGAGGGTTCGGTTGTGGTAAACGGGAACGGTATGCTTCTCGGCCGTGGCCAAAATCTTGTCGGCGATTAGCCCCGCCCCCTTGGCGACGACCTTGGGGGCGCTGTCTTCGTTGCTGTCGTATCTGATGGCCACCGCTTCCTTGCGGGGCTTGTCGGTTTCGGCCATACTCCACCTCGGCGCTTACTTATCGGTTAGTGACACGACGGCGATATCCGCCACCGTAAGCTCGGACTCCGCCAGAACGCTGCGCAGGTCGGGCAGCACGCCGCGGAACTCCTCGCCGGCCTCGCGGCTCGCGAACGTCACGCGGATGCTCAGCTGCTGCTGGCCGCGAAGATGGAATACCATATCCACCACCCCGAGATTATCAGTGGCCACGCACATTCTCAGCCACGTCTCCCGTACCGGCGCCGCGGGGTTGTCAGCCTGCTCCCGGTCGCGGGAAACGTGGATATACGCCGGATAAGCGCGCCCGTCCGCGAAGAACACCGGCATGGTAATCACCAGGACATTCTGGCCGCCGGGCGTCTCGGCGGCGGACTGCCTGGACACGGCGGCGGCGGCCATCTCCCGCAGCGCCTGGCTCGCCTGTGCCAGCGTCTCCTTAGGCATCTTCAGCCACGGGAGGCTGTCGGCCACCTTCTGCCACACCAGCGCCTCCTCGAGCTCGGGCAGGCTGTAGAACGCGGCCGCCTGGCGCACCTTCTCGGGGAGCGAGCGGCTAAAAGCCGCGGCCGTCCTGGCTATATCCTCCCGCACGGCCGGCGCCTGGATATCCTCCGGAAGCTCGGACAGCATGACCTTGGCCAGCGCGAGCAGCGTGGTTTCGCCGTCCGGCATGTCGACCAGCTGGCGGACCAGCGTAAGCAGCCTGACGGAAAAATCGCCGTTCTCGCTTACGGAACGGGCGAAAGCCGTCGCCGCCGCCGCCGTCTCCGGCCTGAGACCGTCCGGAAAAAGCTCGTTCAAAACAGCCGCGTCGGCCAGCGTCTGCGCGAAAGCGGCCAGCGTTTCCCCGCCGCTCCGCGCCCCGCGCACCATGGCCGCGAGACCGCGGGACAGGACGGTGTCCGCCCCCATGGCGGCCTGGCCGAGGTTCTGCGCCTCCCTGGCCGCCGCCTGCGGCAGCCCGCCGGACAGCTTGTCGAACTCCCCCAGCGTCTTGCCGAGGGCGTCGAGAAGCAGTTTGATGTTGCTGTCCGCGAGCAGTTCGACCGTGTTGCGGAGAGCCGCCTGCGAAGACGCCGCCTGGCCGCTGGCCGCCTCCGGCTGACCGCCGATCGAGGCGGTTGCCGCCGGGTCGTTCAGCAAACCGGGATTAACCTTCATCAAACAGGCTCCCCTCCCCTCTTACCGGCGCGAAACTCCGGCGATGGATGGCGCACGGTCCCGAGCGGCGCAGCGCGGCGAGGTGCTCCGGCGTGCCGTAGCCCTTGTGGCGGGCGAAACCGTAGTCGGGATACTCCGCATCGAGGGCAGTCATTATCCGGTCGCGCTCCACTTTGGCGATAACCGAAGCGGCGGCGATCGACGCGCTCAGGGCGTCGCCGTCGATGATCGCCTGGTGGGGCACGTTCAGGTATCGCAGCGGCACCGCATCCACCAGCACCGCCTCTGGGGCGGGCGCCAGGGCGGCCACGGCCGCATACATCCCCTGGACGGTCGCCTGGTAGATGTTGATGCGGTCGATATCCTCCACGCCGACGACGGCATGACTCACCGCCACCGCCGCTACCTTGATGCGCTCGTACAGGTCTTCCCGCTCGGCCGCCGTAAGCTTCTTCGAGTCGTCGAGCCCCGGCAGGCGGCACGACGGCGGCAGAATGACCGCCCCGATCACCACCGGGCCGGCGAGCGGACCCCGGCCGGCTTCGTCCACCCCGGCTACCAGCAGCCGTCCCTGCTCATAAAGAGTGCGTTCGTACTTATAAAGATTATCGAGGCGGCGCTCCTCCGCGGCCAGCGCTTCCCGGCGGCGTCGCCGGCGGGCCACCAGCCGGGCCACGGCCGCCCGCGGATCGGCGCACAAAATCTCTATCGTCTCCGGGGCGACATCGTCGGCGGCCAGCACCGCCGCCGCCTCCGCCACCGTCATCCGGCCGTTCGCCACGGCTCTCCCTCCCCGGCGCAGACTATGTATCCTAATAATATTCTTGGCGTACACCCCAAATCCTGCCGTCATATGAAAAGGCCGGCTCGGTTGAGCCGGCCTGTCGTTATCCTATTCGGGAGGCAGATCGAGCGTGAACCGCCCCAGCTTGCCGTCGCGGAACTCGCTCAGCACGATCCGGCCCGCCTTCTCGTAGTCGACGACGCCGCCGCTTCGCAGGCAGCCGCGCCGCGCCCCCAAGAGCGCCAGCAGCTCCAGGCCGTCCTCGGGCAGCGGCCCGGTCAGGTTGAAACGGGCCGTCAGCCGGTCGGGGTAGTCGCGGCGGAGCATGTCCAACAGCCGGGCGACAACTTTCTCCCGGTCGAAGACCTCGTCGCTGATCGCGCCGGTAGTCGCCAGACGGAAAGCCGCCTCCTGGTCCTCGAGCTTAGGCCACAGCACCCCCGGCGTATCGAGCAGCTCGAGGTTGCGGCCGATCTTCAGCCACTGCTGCCCGCGGGTGACGCCCGGCTTGTCGCCTGTCCGCACCGTCGCCGTGCCCAGCAGGCGGTTGATGAGCGACGACTTGCCGACATTCGGGATGCCGAGGATCATCGCCCGCACCGCTCGCGGCCTGATACCCTTGGCGGCCAGCTTGGCCAGCATCGGCGCCGCCGCCCTCTCGACCCGCGCGGCGAGCTGCTTGGTGCCGCCGCCGCCCAGCGACTCGACCGCGATCGCCTCCCGGCCCCGGGCGCGGAAAAAGGCCAACCACCGCTCCGTCCCTTCCGGCGCGGCCAGGTCAGCCTTATTAAGCACCACCACCCGCGGCTTGTCGCCGACCACCTCGTCGATGACCGGGTTGGCGCTGGCGGCCGGTATGCGCGCGTCCAACAGTTCGATGGCCACGTCCACCAGTTTGAGCTGTTCGCGGATCATCCGCTGGGCCTTGGCCATATGGCCGGGAAACCAGTTGATATGCATCGTCTTATTCTTCACAACCCACATCAGAGAATTGTCAGGGTGAAATGTTCGCAAAAACGTCAGATTACGCCAGGGCAAATGTCAGAGAATGCCCGATACCCTACGGCAAAGATTTGAGGTGGTCGATGGGCCAGAAAACGAACACAGCCTTGCCTTTTATCAGCTCGCTGCTCACAAACCCGACGTCGCGGAACCGGCTGTCCTCGGAGTTGTTGCGGTTGTCGCCCATGACGAATACGTGCCCGCCGGGCACGGTCACCATCGAGAAAGAGCCTCTGGTTTTTTCGAGTATGTAGGTTTCGTTCTGGAGCTGGCCGTTGACGAACACCCGGCCTTCCTTGATTTCTATGGTATCTCCCGGCACGCCGATGACGCGCTTGATGAAGTCGCGGCTGGGGTCGCGCGGGTAGCGGAAGACGATAACCTCGCCCCGTTCCGGGCTTTTGAAGCGATAGATGAATTTATTGACGACCAGCCGTTCGCCGTTTAAGAGGGTCGGCCTCATTGACGGCCCTTCGACCATGTAGAGTTCGACGATGAAATAACGGATGAAGAAAGCCAGGACAACTGCGATCAGGATTGATATTATCCAATCCTTGATTTCCTCGCCGAGCGAATTTTTCAACGGTATACCTCCCTGCCGAATGGAAAAGCTGGCTTTCGCCAGGCCTCGGGGGACAGGCGGAAGCGTGGGGATGAAGAAAAAGGGACTGCTGCCAGTCCCTTTTTCGCTAGCGTTTTTCCTTGATTCTGGCCGCTTTACCGGTCAGGTTGCGGAGGTAGTAGAGCTTGGCCCTGCGTACAACGCCGCGGCGCGGCACTTCGATTTTCTCGATGCGCGGCGAGTGGACGGGGAAGGTACGCTCCACGCCGACGCCGTAAGATACCCGGCGGACGGTGAAGGTTTCGCGGGCTCCGCTGCCCTGACGCCTGATGACGGCGCCTTCGAAGACCTGGATACGCTCACGGGTGCCTTCCACGACTTTCACGTGGACGCGGACGGTGTCGCCAGGCTTGAATACGGGGATGTCGCTGCGCATTTGCTCTTGTTCGAGTGCTTTGATAATGTCCAAGGGTGGTTCCTCCTCTTACTAGACGTTCATGCCGCAGCGGGCAGCGGACCGTCCGTTTTACACAGATGGATTATAACATATGTTTACCGAAATGACAACAATTATTCCCTGTGGCTGCCTTTATCCCACCAGGCGGCGCCGAGCAGCCGGTCGAGGATGATGGCGACCGCCGCCCGTACGGGGAGATGGTTGTATTCGCCCCGGCCCCAGATGGGCTCGAGGATGTGGTCGAAGCTGGCCATCACTTCTTGGTCGATGCCCCAGCCGGTGCCGAACAGCAGCAGGCACGGCCGGTCGCCGTCCGCAAGACTGGCGCGGAGTTCGGCGTAGCTGACGGTGTTGGCGTAGCGGCGGGCGTCGGTGGTGACGACGACGGGGGGCTGCCCGGTCTCGGCGGCGATGGCGGCGACGGCGGCGGGGATGTCGGGCACGATGGCGAGCACCGACAGGGCTTCGCGCCGATCGGGGTTGTATTCGCCGCCGTAGCCTTCCCGCCAGTAGGCGAGGATTTCCCGTGCCAGGTCGGCCTGGCTTTCGTGGGGGTGGATGACGAAGTAGCGGGCAACGTCGTAGGTCCTCGCCGTGCGGGCGATGTCGTGGATGTCGAAGTTGGTGATGGCGGTGGCGATCGTTTCGCCGTTTTTGTTGTAGATGGGGTAATGGACGAGGCCGATGTATACGGGGGCGGCCATGTCAGCCTCCCTCCCGCTCGGCGAGGATTTCCCTGAGCAGGACGGCGTCCATGCCTTCGAGCTCGATTTCGTCGAGCAGATCGGGCCGGACGGCTAAAGTCCGTCGCAGGGATTCCTTGCGGCGCCAGCGGGCGATCTTGGCGTGGTCGCCCGAGACGAGGACTTCGGGCACTTCCCAGCCACGGAAGTCGCGCGGCCGCGTATACTGGGGGTATTCCAGCAGGCCGCCGGCGAAGGAGTCGTACTCGGCGGCGTCGGCGGCGCCGAGCACGCCGGGGACCATGCGGGCGACGGCGTCGGTGACGACCATGGCCGGCAGTTCGCCGCCGGTGAGGACGTAGTCGCCGATGGAGACGGCTTCGTCGACGAGATGCTCCTTGACCCGCTCGTCGACGCCCTCGTAGTGGCCGCAGACGAGGACGAGATGGTCGTAGCCGGCCAGTTCGCGCACCTTGGCCTGGTCGAGGCGGCTGCCGCCCGGACAGAGGAGGATGACGCGCCGCCGGCCGGTGTCTTCGCCGATGAGGCTTTCGACCGCCAGGAAGAGCGGGTCCGGTTTCATAACCATGCCCGAGCCGCCGCCGAAGGGGGTGTCGTCGACGATGCGGTGTTTGCCCGCCGCGAAGTCGCGGGGATTGACGACGCCGATTTTTAGGTAGCCGGCGTCACAGGCCCGCTTGATGATGCTGTGACCGAGGGGGCCTGCGAACATTTCGGGGAAGAGCGAGACAATGTCGATGCGCATGTCAATCCCATTCTTCCTGCAATCTTACTGTCATCCGCCCGCCGGGAACGTCGATCTCGCGGACGACGTCCTTGAGGGCGGGGATGAGGAGCGGTTTCTGGCCTTCCTGCTCGGCGATGTAAACGTCGTTCGAGCCGGTGGCGAGGACGTCGGCGACGGTGCCTAGGTAGACGCCGGCTTCGTCGTAGACCTTGAGGCCGACGATGTCGAAGATGTAGTAGTGGCCTTCGGGCAGCTTGACGAGGTCTTCGCGGCCGACCACGAGGAGCTTGCCGCGCAGGTTTTCGACGGCGTCGCGGTCGTCGAGGCCGCGGAACTTGAGGAGGACGAATTGCTTGTGGAATTTGGCGCTTTCTACGCCGAGGACGCGACCGTCCTCAAGCCTGACTTCTTTCATGGTGAGGAAGCGGTCGGGGAAATCGGTCAGCGGGATAACACGAACGTCACCCCGCACGCCGTGCGGGGCAACTGCCTTGCCTATCGTTATGAGTTTCGCGTCGGCCATGGCTAGGAGCGGAAAGCGATGATCTTGCCGTCTTCGAGCAAAATCTCGGCGGCCATTATTTCATGCAGGTTGTCGCCGACGCTGACCGTGACCGTTCTTTCCATGGTGCCCTGGACGATTTCCGAGCCGATTTCGAGCGCCGCCGCTTCCTTGAGCTTCTCGGTCATGTGGGTCTTGAACTCGACCCGCTTGGCCTTTTCGGCTTCGATCTGCTGGCGCAGGGCGGTGAGGCCCTGCGCGTCCACCCTGGCCTGCTCGGTCAGGGCGCGCTTGGCGTGGAATTCGATCTGCTGCAGCTCCATGTCGGCTTTGCGGATGGCGTCCTGGATCTCGGCCGCCATCTGGCCCTTGAGCTGCTCGGTGACT